>CAJBTJ010000096.1 GCA_903958565.1 uncultured beta proteobacterium | reverse complement strand
CGTATCCAAGAGGCCTTCCGCAAGCAGCTGCTTGCGCTTGCGCCGCACGTCAAACTGCCTTTCTGATTATCACCCCTCCATTTTGACTTTAAGCCTGCCCCTATGAGCGCCCTATCGCAAACCACCGCCTGGAAATCGTTTTCGCAAGCGGTATCTGCTAGTCCGACCCAGCCCGACGCGCTGCGCATCATTCGCGCAGCCGAACTCGAGGTCGATCTCAGCACACAACGGCATAGCCCCGCGCTGGCCAAAGCTGCGCAGGCGCTGCTAACGCAACAAGGCTTTGAACAAGCACGCAAGGATTTGTTTAGCGGAGCTCCGATTAACTGGACAGAGAATCGTGCTGCTTGGCACACGGCATTACGGGCCCCAACACCTCCCGCAAGTGTGGCGCAAGCAGTGCAAGCCGAACAAGCCAAACTCGCTGATTTTGTCGAACGGGTCAATGCAAAAAATCTGTATCGTAATGTCGTGCACCTGGGCATCGGTGGTAGCGACTGGGGCCCCCGACTCGCGGTGGAGTCGCTGGCCGGACGCGCGAGCAGACGTACGATTCGCTTCGCGTCAAACGTCGACGCGCACGCAATCGCCGCCGCACTGGATGGGCTCGATGCGTCTGACACGCTCATCATTATTTCGTCCAAGTCCTTCACAACCATTGAATCTCTGGCCAATGCGGCCTGCGCAATGGATTGGTTCCGTGCCAGCGGAATCAAACAACCGCTTGATCACTTCGTTGCAGTCACAGCAAATGCCCAAGCCGCACGCGAATTCGGTATTCGTGATGAGCACATCTTTGAGTTCTGGGATTGGGTTGGAGGACGATATTCGATTTGGTCCTCTATTGGCTTGCCTATCGCATTAGGTCTTGGAATGGATGCGTTCAATGACTTGCGTGCGGGCGCCGCGGTCATGGACGATCACTTCTTGAACGCACCGCTGGAACACAATGCACCCGTGCAGATGGCGCTAAGCGCCGTTGCGAACTGCAGTGTCTTAGGCTATGCCTCATTTGCTGTCTGTCCCTACGATGCACGCCTGCGACACTTAGTGCCGTGGCTGCAACAGCTCGAGATGGAATCCCTTGGTAAATCCACCCAGCGCGACGGCACGACTTTAGATGTCGCAAGCAGCCCTGCGGTATGGGGAATGCCGGGTACTGATAGCCAACATACTTTTTTTCAATGGCTGCATCAGGATGGCAAAGGCGCGCCGGTCGACTTCATTCTTTGCGCGAAACCAGATCATCGGCATACGCGCCACCACCGCCTGCTGATCGCAAACTGCTTAGCGCAACGGGCAGCACTGCTCGAAGGGAAATCCTTTGAGCAAGCACTTGCTGAAGTTTCAGTCAAAGAAAAAGACCCGCAGGCGGCGGCGACGTTAGCCAAACATCGCGTACATCCGGGTGGTCGGCCTTCCACACTGATTGTCCTGCCACAGCTAGACGCCAAACAGCTTGGTGCCTTGCTAGCGCTGTATGAACACAAAGTCTTTACCGAAGGCGTGCTCTGGGGGATAAACCCCTTTGACCAATGGGGCGTAGAGTTTGGCAAACGTTTAGCCGGCGACATTGAAAGACGACTCGATGCGCTAGGCAGCGACCCGGCCGTCAGCCCTTACGATCCATCTACCGCGCACTGGGTACGCAAGCTCGCGAGCGGTTGATTCGCGGTGCAGTCAAGCGCAGCAGACTCGTTAACCCAAGAACTTGACATACCAAGGCATCGCGACTTCCAGGCCCTGTGCGATCGTATGCGTGGGGGTATAACCTAAAAGCGCGCGAGCCTTGCTGATGTCAGCCTGCGAATGCCGCACATCGCCCGCCCTAAAGTCTTGGTACACAGCCTCTCTATCGTATTGCACGCCTTGTCGGGCCAACGCATGCGTCAATAAACTAAACAGCTCATTCAGACTGGTGCGTGCATTGACTGCCACGTTATAGACCTGATTCCTGCTCTCGGGTGCGGCAACCGCAGCAAGAATATTGGCCTGTACCGCATTCTCAACAAAACAAAAATCACGACTGGTGTCACCGTCTCCGTTGACGAGCACATTGTCACCGCGAATCATGGCTGCAATCCACTTCGGTATCACCGCCGCGTAAGCGCCTTCGGGATCTTGCCGCTTGCCAAACACGTTGAAGTAACGCAGCCCTACACTCGCAAAACCATACGACCGTGCGAATACGTCGGCATACAACTCGTTGACATACTTCGTCACGGCATACGGGGATAGGGGCTTACCGATTCGATCTTCAACTTTGGGCAAACCTGGATGATCCCCATAGGTTGAGCTTGAGGCCGCGTACACAAACGCCGACACCCCCGCATCACGCGCGGCGATCAACATATTCAGGTAGCCTGAGATATTCACATCGTTCGTCGTCGCGGGATCTTTAAGTGATCTCGGCACAGAGCCAAGCGCGGCTTCATGCAGCACATAATCTACGCCAGACACCGCATGAGTACACATTGCGGGATCACGAATATCACCCTCGTGAAAAACGAACCGCGACCACTGTGCACCGGATAGGGATGCCTGGATCTCGTCTAGATTATGCCGGTGTCCCGTTGCAAAATTGTCGAGCCCCACGACCTGCTGATCGAGTGTGAGCAAGGTCTCCACCAGATTGGATCCAATGAAGCCGGCACACCCCGTCACAAGCCATTTCCTTGGCTTGGCGCGCAGAGACGCCTGAACTTCATGATAGCGACTGGTAGTCATGTCAAATATTTATACGCTTATTGTGTGACGTTATAGACGTAGGTCCGACTGCTCGGCGGTGAAGATATATTTCAAATCGTACAGAATGTGTTTGGGCTTGCCTAAAGCACGAATCGCCTCGATACCTAGTTCAGCAAACTGGCGATGTGCGACTGCCATGATCACTGCGTCGTATCGTCCAACTTCAAGAGCCTGCACGGGATGGATGCCATACTCATGCACAGCCTCTTTGGGATCGACCCAGGGATCATACACATCCACATTCACGTTGTACTCACCAAGCTCTTTGATGATGTCGACCACGCGCGTATTGCGTAAGTCTGGGCAGTTTTCCTTAAACGCCAGCCCCATCACCAACACACGCGCGCCCTCTACGTAAATACGTTCACGCGTCATCCCCTTGACGAGCTGCGACACCACATAGCCACCCATGCTGTCATTAAGTCGCCGGCCCGCCAGAATGATCTCTGGGTGATAACCAATGGATTGCGCTTTGTGTGTCAAGTAATACGGATCAACACCAATGCAATGCCCACCCACCAACCCTGGTCTAAACGGAAGAAAATTCCATTTCGTTCCCGCGGCTTGCAGCACCGCCTCTGTGTCGATACCGAGTTTATTAAAAATCAGCGCCAGTTCATTGATTAATGCGATATTGACATCGCGCTGCGTATTCTCAATGACCTTGGCTGCTTCCGCTACGCGTATGCTCGGCGCCAAATGCGTCCCGGCCACTACGATCTGGCGGTATAGCGCATCAACTAGCATCGCGACCTCGGGTGTCGACCCTGACGTGACTTTTTTAATCGTGCTGACACGATGCTCTTTGTCGCCAGGATTGATTCGTTCTGGGCTGTACCCTGCAAAAAAATCGACGTTATAGCGCAAGCCAGACACTCGCTCGAGTACAGGCACGCAAACCTCTTCGGTCGCGCCTGGGTAGACCGTCGACTCATAAATGACGATATCCCCGGCTTTGAGCGCCTGAGCGATTGTTTCACTCGCTTTAATCAGGGGCGTCAGATCAGGCTGCTTGTACTCATCAATGGGAGTGGGTACCGTCACGATAAACACATTCGCCTGCGCGAGATCCGCGCGCTGGTCGGTGTATCGCAAATGTTTCGCAGTGGCGAGCTCGACAGCGTCCACCTCTAGCGTGTGGTCATGTCCGTTCTTGAGGGCGTCAACGCGTGCTGTGTTGATATCAAAGCCCAAGACACTGCGTTGCTTACCAAACTCAACCGCCAGGGGTAACCCAACGTAACCTAGCCCCACAATCGCAAGTTTGACATCCTGAATGTGCAAAATATTCTCCGGCAAGACGCAGCTAAGTGAGATGCGCAATCGCTGTCTATCGGTAACCCGCTCAAACCGAGATGATACGGGAGAGTAGGTCGATATAAAAAAAAGCCCAAGACTTTGCAGTCTTGGGCTAAATCCACCTATTGAGGAGGGTGGAGGAGACAACCGTGACAAGCTAAGGAGGGAACACATTTGGTGCGCCTCAGTTGCTTTAACCTTCAGGTCGCTTCCGGCGACGAGCGGCTAACCAACTTGGTACTTAACTTCCGTAAGTGAATAATAGGCTATTTTTTTGTGCGTTGCAAGAATATTTGATTTCCCCTGTGAAAAAACCAGTAATTCGTTGTTTTTGTGCACCGCAACAACATACATAAAAGGCGAATGTATACCGCTTAGATCCGATAGGCCGTCGTTGTCATCAAGCGTGAAATGGCCTGCATGACCCCTTTCACCGGTGCCGGTAGCGGCAATGCCCCGTGGTTTTCCGCTGTTTCCCGATGTTTGATCTCATCATTTTTCATTTGAAGCACGATGGCGCGAGAACGACTGTCTTGAGCGGGCAAGCGCTCTAGGTGACTATCCAAGTGGGCCTCAACCTGCCGCTCTGTTTCCGCCATGAAACCAAGGTTGTGGGCCACGCCCGAGCGACCTGCCAGGGAGCCGAGGACAAAGGAGCCGAGATACCAGATGGGATTTAAGATGCTTGGATGCGCATCAAGCTCGGATAAGCGCTGTCCACACCAAGCCAAGTGGTCCACCTCTTCTGCAGCCGCCTCGAGTAGAACCTGGGTACAAGCAGGATCCTTGCAAACCACGGACTGACCCCGATAAAGGGCCTGCGCACAGATTTCACCAACGTGGTTCACACGCATGAGCCCCGCGGCATGCCTCTTTTGTGCCATGTCCAGCTCTTGAGGGTCAGGTGCTAACGTCGCAGCCGGATTCGGGCGCTTAGACCGGACGGCCCCCGAAAGCACCTGCAAGGCCATGTCTGCCTCTGCGATCAACGCATCAAACATGCCATGGCGGCGCACAAAGCCCGAAGCCACTTTTGGCAAAGAATCCTGCATGACTCACTCCACAATCGATTTACAGCCATTTTAGCCCGCCCTGTGGGGCCGAAAACTCGATCCTTTCTACGCCCGAAAGGATTATCATTCTTGCTTCAACGCTAAGGATCAGATATGGAAGTCAACATTGACTGGGGCGGGCCGCAAGGCATGCTGTTCGTCGCAAAAACAGGGACTGGGCACATTGCAGCCATGGACGGCGCACCAGAGGGTGGCGGTCACAACCTAGCCCCCCGCCCGATGGAACTGCTGCTCGCGGGAACTGGCGGCTGTACGGCCTACGATGTCGTGCTGATTCTAAAACGCGGGCGTCACGCCATTACAGGTTGCTCAGTCAAGCTACAAGCAGAGCGCGCCGACGTCGACCCAAAGGTTTTCACCAAGATCCATTTTGTATTTACAGTCTCAGGCGACAACCTCCCGCGCGCAGCGGTGGAGCGCGCCATTGCCTTGTCCCACGAAAAATATTGTTCGGCCTCAGCCATGCTGGCGCACACCGCTGCCATTACTTGGTCAGCCGAAATCGTTCAAACCGGCGCCGCTGCGCAGCCCACCGCTTAATGCCCCACACGATCAAGATGATGAACCAGTACGAAACCTTTATGCGCCACGTGTACACCACGGGCGTCAACAAGACGGACCGCACCGGTACCGGCACGCGCTCGGTCTTTGGCTATCAAATGCGCTTCGATCTGTCCAAGGGTTTCCCTATGGTCACCACAAAGAAACTGCACACGCGCAGTATCTTTGTAGAGTTGCTGTGGTTCTTACGCGGCGATTCAAATGTGCGGTGGCTTCAGGAAAACGGCTGCACAATCTGGGACGAATGGGCGAGCCCGACCGGTGACCTAGGGCCCGTCTACGGCGTGCAGTGGCGCTCTTGGCCCACACCAGACGGCCAGCATATCGATCAAATTACCCAAGTACTAGATCAAATCAAAAAAACGCCTGACTCACGCCGCCTGATCGTGTCGGCATGGAATGTCGGTGAAATTAAGAACATGGCTCTACCGCCCTGCCATGCGTTTTTTCAGTTTTATGTGGCGGACGGCAAACTCTCGTGCCAGCTGTACCAGCGTAGTGCTGATATTTTTCTTGGTGTGCCCTTCAATATCGCGAGCTACGCGCTTCTGACGCACATGGTGGCACAACAGTGCGGGCTTGAAGTCGGTGATTTTGTATGGACGGGTGGTGATTGCCACATATACAGTAATCATTTTGACCAAGTCGAGCTTCAGCTTTCACGCGAGCCCCATCCTTACCCACAGCTGGTCATTCAACGCAAACCGGACTCGCTGTTCGATTATCGCTACGAAGACTTTGTCATCGAACACTACAACCATCATCCGCATATCAAAGCCCCGGTGGCGGTGTAATACGTTGAGACTGAGTACGCTATGTCCCTAAGCCTGATTGTCGCCTACGCGCAGAACCGCACGATCGGCCGTGACAATACGCTGCCATGGAAGCTCGCAGGCGACCTCGCCCACTTTAAGCGCACCACGCTCGGTCACCCCATCATCATGGGACGCAAAACGTGGGACTCCTTAGGTCGTCCCCTACCCGGCCGTCGTAATATCGTCATTAGTCGCGACACGACCAAAGCCGCTGCGGGCGCTGAGTTCGTTGCAAGTCTCGATGAAGCTCTGCAGCGTTTGGCACCCAATGAAGATGCCTATATTATCGGCGGCGCACAAATCTACCAGCAGGCGCTTGCGCATGCCAACCACGTCGTTGCCACTGAAGTTCAAGCAGTCGTCGAGGGCGATGCATTTTTTACTGCACTAGACCCAAAGGAATGGAAAGAGGTCTCGCGCCTGAGCCATCCGCCTGAAAACGGCCTTGCCTACGACATTGTGCAGTACGATCGTCGCACGGATCCCGTCAATTAATACAACGCGCACTACGGACGCCATCGTCATGAAGAAAAAACAAATCGGTGCAGCGGGCATAGTCGCCGCCGTAGCGGTTGTATATGCCGGGCTAAGTTGGTACGCTGGCGTGCATATCGAAGGGCAATCCAAGGCAGCGGCTGAGTCAATCAACGTCTCTTTGGCTCGCAGCTGGACTGATGAGGCACAGCTGTCCTTGCGCAGCTATGAGCGTGGCATATTTTCTAGTCGCGCCATCTATGCGCTGACACTCACTAAGCAGGACAAGCAAGCTGATCGTCGCGAAATTCTGTGGTCGAATCAAATCGAACACGGACCTTTGCCTTGGTCGCGCATCCAGCGCGGGGACTTCTCGCGTACGGGCGCAATCATTCAAACAACCGTGTTGAACAATACGACGACCGAGGCCCTATTTACCTCCACGGGCGGACGCTCTCCGGTATCGGGCACGACGCACGTCACGCGCGAGGGTGTCGCCACCGTTCGGTGGACAGTCCTCCCCTTTGACTACACCCAAGACACGCTGCGCTTAAAACTAGGTGCAGCAGAATTTTCAGCACGTATTGGGCCAAGTTTCAGCTTCTTTAAAAGTCATAGCAGCCTCGATGCTCTAACGCTCAGTGATGGGAAGCTAGCGCTAGAGGTCAAAGGCTTGCAATGGTCAACAGACACTCGCGCCACAAAAACTGGCATGCAAATCGGAACGCGTGATGTTCGGATAGGCAGTCTAAGCTGGGCGTCGCTCGACTCCTCAAGCCTAGGATTGCAACGACTTGTGATGCGTAGCGACTTGCGTGAAGCAAACGACTTGCTAGGGGGCATCACGACCGCAGAGATCGGCGCACTGCGACTGAACGATAAGGCTTGGGGAGAATTCTCCCTGTCTCTGGGGTATGAAAAGCTCAACGGGACCGCGCTACGGTCTCTACTGGACTTGCAGGATAGTTATTTTCTGCGAAAACTACTTGGTGGCAGCGAGAATCAGTCAGCGGCAACAGCCGATACAAAGAAATTTTGGCAGCGCATCGCAACCTTAAGTAAAACGAGTCCTACGCTAAGCCTCAGTCCGCTCAGTTGGAAAACGAGTCAAGGTCGCAGCCAACTATCGCTGGCGTTTACGCTTAACCCTTCGGAAACCAACCCTGGCGGTATCGGCTTGCAAGGCGCGCCCCTCAAGGAACTCGATGCGACCCTCAGCCTGTCGACGCCCATGCTGAACGCAGCGTTCGCTCAAGCCCTTCAGACGCCGGGGGCTAATCCGACTCAGATAAAAACCAAAGCGGATCAAGAAACACGCAAAATACTTGAGCAAGCCTTTCAACTCAAACTTGGTCGCGCACAAAACAACAAACTTGTTGCGCATTTTAATATTCAAGACGGAGACTTTCGATTAAATGGTCAGCGCATGCCTGGCGAACCATTTTTCAAATGGCTGCGTACAACGCTTCCCACCGGATGGCTCGCTGAGCGATCTCCCGCGTCACAAGAAGCACCGGATGAGAGCGCGGCCATTAAACATCTTGATCCGGCGGTACTGACCGGCCTTTTAAGCGCTTCTGACTTTAGCTACGAGGAGAGTCGCGATAAGAGCGGCGATCGTGTGCTTAAAATTGGCACTGCCGAAACTGGCGCTGAAAAAATTGAATTCATCTTCGTAGGCTGTGGGGACGACCGCACGTGCGAAGATGTATTGATGCGTGCCACCTTCCCGAAAAATCCACAGATAGCGTTGAGTTCAATCAATGAGTGGAACCAGCGCAATCGCTGGGCACGCGCTTTACTGAACGATGCCGAGCAAGCGGTACTGGAAATGGATATCAGCGCTTACGGGGGCATCGAACGCGATGCACTTGAATCAATGGTCGATAACTTTTTTAAACTATTGCGCGAGTTTTCAACAACCATCTCGAAAGTAGCAAAATAGACCTATGCGCTGATGCCACAAAAAATAACCCGCAACATCGCGGGTTATTTTTTTACCAGGCAAGCATAGGCATCTTAGGCATAGGCTTCGATCGGCAAACACGCACACACTAAATTACGATCCCCCCAAGCATTGTCCACGCGACCCACTGGCGGCCAATATTTTGCATCGCGCAAACTCGCAAGAGGATAGGCAGCCTGCTGTCGTGGGTAGTCATGATGCCATTCCTCTGCCAAAAGCATCTTGGCCGTATGCGGTGCATTCTTCAGCACGTTATCCGCACGGTCTCTTTCGCCACGCTCGATCTGTGCGATCTCTGCGCGGATAGCAATCATCGCATCGACAAAACGATCTAACT
>CAJBTJ010000095.1 GCA_903958565.1 uncultured beta proteobacterium | reverse complement strand
CCGTGATTGCGCAAAGCGAAACTATCTGCAGAGCCCACCGAGAGGGTTTCGAATAGCGCTTGGGGGTCCACCCCTGAACGGCGAGCAATGGCTCGTGCTTCAGCTAAAGCAACCACGGTTTCAAACAACACCATATTGTTCAGAATCTTAGTGATCTGCCCGGCCCCGACACCACCACAAAGAGTGATCTCGCTCGCAAAACACGCGATCAAGGGCTTGACCACCTCAAACTGCTCGGTTGTGGCACCAACCATCACCGACAACGTTCCTGCTTCAGCTGCCGCGCGTGTCCGGGCAACGGGCGCATCGATCAGCGTGACACCGCGCGCCTTGAACTCCTCAAACAACGCACGCGTTAACTTGACGGGGGAAGTGCTGAGATCCACCACTATCTGACCCGCTCGTGCATGGGCCAGCAGACCGTCGGGCTGGCGGGCTACGTCTGCTACCACCTCGCCCGAGGGCAACGACAAAAAAATAAACTCACTTTCCTGCATCACGTGTGCAACTGAGCTCGCCGGGTTAACCGCCGCGCCAAGCCGAGTCAGCGGCGCCGCCTGGGTGTCGTAGGCAAGAATCTGTTGCCCGGTCTTTTGCGCCAAGTTGCGGCACATTGGCTCACCCATGACACCAAGACCGATAAAACCAATTTTCTTAATGGTAATCATGCGCCGCTCACTATTCATAAGTCTTGACATCTGTGCCAGGATTCGTGAATATACCGCTGTATTTATGCGTCGTTCGAACGCGCCACCCATAAAGGATTGCCCTACTCACTGCAGGGTCAATCTTGGAGACAAACATGTTGGTTCAGCCCCTCTTCCGCTCAAACGGACTTTCTGCTCACGCGTGGAAAATTGTATTAGACAAGTGCCTACTCGCCCTTCTCGCTGCCTGTCTCGTCGTCGCCTCTCCGTTTGCTTTTTCCCAGGCCAATGACTGGCCAGCGATCGAAGCCGCAGCACGCAAGGAAGGCAAGGTGATGCTCTATCACAACCTCAACCCTGCTGGCGCCGAACGCCTTGCTAACGAGTTTCGTAAAGCCTATCCCGCGATCAAAATGGAAATGACGCGTCTCGGTAGCGCGCCTCTGATCCAAAGGTTTGGCACCGAGTTCTCGTCGGGCCGGCATCTCGCCGACGTCCTGATCACCTTTCCAGACCAGCGTATTTTTGACGGCATGAAGGGTGGCTGGATGGCCAAGTGGACGCCGCCCGAGCTTAAAAACTTCCCCGCTGCCGTGGATCACGAACAACAAAACATGTTGTTCAACGTTCAAACGGCGCGCGAAGGGATTATCTATAACAAACAACGGGTTAAGCCTGCTGACGTACCCCAGGAATGGGCGGATCTATTTGACCCAAAGTGGAAGGGCCGAATTGGCATGAACCCCCCTTGGCGTTCCGTGTCGATTCAAGGCATCGTGGCCTATTGGGACAAGCTTGGCCTCGGTGACACTGCAGCAAAAATGAAAGACAACAATGTGCGCTTCTTTGAAGGCTCTGGGGGTATTCTTCAGGCCGTCATTCGCGGCGACGTGCATGTCGCCGAAATTACCGATCTCCCAGTAAACGTTGCGCTCGCGGACGGCGCGCCAATCGGTATGGTCTATCCTAAGTCGGGGACAACGCTCTCGCTGGGGTATATGTTTGTCGCCGAAAAAGCACCGAACCCGAATGCAGGAAAAGTGTTGGCTAACTGGCTGATGACCGAAAAGGGACAAAATTTTCTGCAGGAATTTGCGGGTCTAGCCGTCACACGCAAGGGCGCACCTCCCCTGTCTCACCTACCAACGACAGCCTCACTACCCAACACAATCGATGGCCTTGAGTTACTCCCGCCCGCCAAACAAAAACAAATTGTTGATCACTGGCGCACGACCTTCGGTATTCAATAGTTAGTCTTACAGTGCTTTTAGGCCGGTTACGATGACCGGCCTAAAAAAATTATGCCTTGCGGAAAACGAAGAACATGAATAGTGAGCGTCATATTTCGACCCCACAGCAGCCGACTGCGCTCGCGCCGATCTTTCGCAATGCGAGTATATTTGATAGTGGACGCTTACTCGGCACAATCTATCTCATTACTTTTTTTATTGTTGCAGCTCTGGTTGCGATTCCGCTTGTTGCTCTACTTTACGGCAGCCTGCGAAGCGCGGCGCCAGGACAGGTTGGGGAATGGACACTTCGCAACTGGGAGGGGCTGTTTTCAAGCGGTGTGCTCGGGACGTTTTACACCACGATTCTGATTGGTATTGCCTCTGCTGTGATTGCAGCAGTCGTTGGTACAGCCATTGCGCTGATCGTGCATCGCACGGATTTTCGTAAGGGAAACGCGGTTACCGCGCTCGTTAGCCTCAGCTTTTTTCTGCCCTCTTTCATTTTGGCGATGGCATGGATCATTATCGGTTCGCCAGGAGGCTTAAT
>CAJBTJ010000094.1 GCA_903958565.1 uncultured beta proteobacterium | reverse complement strand
GCGACCGCTGACGCGATCGTTTACGCCACAGCGCAACATTGTGGCGCCGAATTACTGACTTTTGACGCTCATTTTGCCAAGTTACCTTCAGTGACTTACTTGGCAAAGTGACCTAGTATTTTTGGTGGGCGGTACAAGTTTCGAACTTGTGACCCCTGCCGTGTGAAGGCAGTGCTCTACCACTGAGCTAACCGCCCAATCTTGATGCGCGCATAGTGCGGCTGGATTGGAGTCTTGGAGTCAATCCAAGGGATAAATTATACACACTCAACAAAGAGAACCTCTAACGTAACTATCTCCAGTTCGTTAAATAAAAGAAAGAGCACACCCGTTGCGCGTATCCTTTGATCGAATCGAAGACTGGTCACGACCGCTCTTGGTCGAACTTACGAATCCTCGCTTGTAGACTGTCGTTGCGCGGGGCACAAGGAAAGTAAAAAAACTGCGACAAGTATTGGGACCACCGCCCAGTTCAACGCTGCACCCGGAGCAACCCCCTCGGTGACGACTGGTTTTAGATGGCCTGCGAGAGCCCGCAGAGGCGGCTCAAGGATAAAAACAAGAAGCACAAGCGGTACGAGTCCTCGGTAACGCAACAAAAGCACCCATAGCAGCACCGCCAACAACAGTTGGATAGCGCCCCATTGCCCGAATATTGCAATAATATTAGCGCCACCAGCAACCGATACGTCTATGGTCGCAATACTTTGTGCACCACCATCGGGAGCAAGCATATGTATAAGGCTGCGTACTGTGATGAGGCACAGGTATAACACTGCGATCCACCAAGCTAAGGCCGGGCCGCTTGAGATAGATGGATTGACCGGAAACAATACGGTCAAATCAGGTCGCCAAACTTTGGGCAGCATATTTTTCACAAGCGCTCCATCAATTTTAGTCTTACATTGTGTTAATTTCCGCTGCACCTCCGCGGGTCAGTTTTCGGTGCAAATCAACAATTAATCCACCATGTCGATTTTTTTATCATTATTAAGGCGCTTACTCGGCCGTATCACATCAGATGCTAGACCCACGCGTTCTAGTAACTGAATCACCGAAAACGTGAGATCTATCTCAAACCAGCGATGTCCGTGCCGAGCAGAACGAGCGTCTGCATGATGATTGTTATGCCAACCTTCGCCGAGAGTCAACAGCGCGACAAACCAATTATTGCGACTATCGTCCGAGGTATCGTAATTACGATATCCAAATACATGGGCGAGAGAGTTAACCGACCAGGTTACGTGCCAGACTACAACCGTACGTACAAAGACACCCCAAATTAACAAACTGAAACCGAATTGAATCGCCTGCACGAACGATCCACCCCACAGCAGTTCTAGCACAAAGCCGACTGAGAAGAACAATCCCCACGAGCCAATGATGATCAAAGGATAACGTGCCGTTGTCTCGAGCTTTTTGTAAAAAGGATCGCGCAAGATATCTTTGGCGAAGCGGGTATAGATCGCGTAGCGATCGACTTGGTCATTCTTTAAAAACACCCAACCTACATGCCCCCAAGCTAGTCCTGCCAAGGGGGTATGAGGATCATCTGACTCATCAGACTTAACGTGATGCCAACGGTGTATCCCGACCCACCTCGCTGGCGTATCTTGCATACAGCAAACTGCCAATACGGCAAAAACATGCTCAAGCCACTTAGGGCATACCAAACCTTTATGGGTTAACAGACGGTGATAACAAAGATTAATGCCCAGGTAACCGAATACAAATACACCAACAACCATGACCCATACGCTTGACCAGTTGAACAACCACGGCAAGAACGCAAGCATTGCCAGTAGATGAAAACTGCCAATCGCTAGGACGGCAACCCAGTCGATCTTTCGAAGGGCGACCCCTTCTGGAAGCGGCAAGCGTCTTATTTTTTTTAGCATACTGTGGCCGTTGAATACCGTGTGATTGGTTGCAGCGATGTCGCTGGTAAATTAATCTATTCTATTGCGCGCAATAATACGGCAGCGTTCGTTCCTGCGAATCCGCGACAAAGCACTAGTACGACATCGCTTCGAGGCGTACGCGCCCGCTTAGATACGTTTAGGCCAGCGCATGAGTCAGCCAACTGTTCAAGATTCGAGATGCCGGGTACCACCCTGCGTCGACAGGCTTCCAGGCCTATCGCTAAATCAAAAAGCCCAGCAGCGGCAAACAAATGTCCGACCGCCCAATTTAAATCAGTGACTGGTGGCATCTCTGAACCGAATACTTGTAATAAAGCCTTGGCCTCTGACGCATCCGATTCTTGAGTTCCGTCGCCATGCGCCACAATCATGCCGACATCGGCGGGGGTGAGTTGCGCATCAACTAACGCAAACTCAATCGCGCGGCTCAGGCCATCGCCTTCGCGTAGCGCCCAAGCACTTTCAATAAGAGATAACAGACCGCTTGTTGCGTGGTTAGTGATACAGCCGTTAGGACCCTTAAGCTGATAGCGAATACTAAGACGGCACAACACGCTATTGGGCAGTGACGTCAAGAGCCACATCGGGTTCACCATGTTTGACAACTCACGACCGAACATGGAGAGATCATTTTGGGTTTCGGCCATCAAGGAGAAAAAGTCGTAGTTGACTTGAGCACTCCCGCCGCCCGAGCCCACATAACACCCTGTTTGGTCTGAGTACTGTGCCGCCTCGGCGTCGACCAGCATCGCCCGCCAAGCGGTGAGGCCGGCCTGCTCGATGGCCTGAGTACCTGCGTAAATGCCAAAGACATCTGAGCGGCGCACAAGCTTGAGTGACTTGCGATCACCTAGCAATTTTTCGCCGTCGTAGTCAAGCACTTCAGCAGCGAGCCCCCCTCGAAAAGGCTCAGCGTTAAAACTGGTAATGGGTGCGAGGGCTGAGTGCCCAGCTAATAGATCGTCGAGAATACTGCAGGGGATAGCCCCCGCGCCACAAATCACACCATTTCCTGTAATGACAACGCGGCTCATAATGTTTACCGACCTTAAGCAACAAGTACCGCTGTTTATTCAAGATGCTTAAAGGCTAAGCAGCCGTTACGAGCCCAGCCACGCGAACTGATCAACACGCATGGATAATTTAAATCGCGACTAGTCGATTTCAGAAAAATACTCGCCTAGACGAGCCACGCTTTCATCAGTGAGTACACCACCTAATTCGAAGTCAGATACGGTCATATGACTACGAACGTTTTCAATGATTTCGTCACCAATTCTAACTCGGAAAAGGTTGAACTCTACCAATTTCCAGTAATACCTAATCCACCAATAGCGACTTACAGCCAAGCGATAGATCCAACGCTGGGCGGGATAGTCGTCGATCTACGCTCGCTCTGTCTCGGCTGTTCTGGATTTGGTTTGAGTGGCGTACTCTTGTACGTCGAATTCCAGCATTCGTAGCGTGGTCATAGTTGCTCAAAAAGAATTGAAGTTTTTGAGTACAAACTAACGTAGGACGATAAAAATTACGACCAGAAAAAGTCAGCGCAAAAATATGGTGGGGAAACAATCGGGCAACTTGGAAGCTGCGGGTGTGAAGGTAGTGCTCTTCCACTGAGCTAACCGTCCAATCTGAGGCGCTTTTGGTGCGGCAGATTGGAATTTTGGAGCGAATCCAAGGCCTGAGTTATAGACAGCGCACTTACCAACCCGCCCGAACCGGCAAATTGGCTGTTGATGTCTTGCAATAGCTGCTGGTCTGCCGCCCCGAGGCAGGCTACCATCTCAAAGACGGCAAGAGTATTGAAATGCACAAGCCAAAGACACTCATGCACATCGTGGCGAGCCCGCCCCCAATCCAAAGAACGTATTTATGTGAATTGGTTAGAACCGCAACATCAGCGCGTAATTTGGAAATCTCAGTTTTACATTCATCCGCGTTGGTCGTCATCGCGTCCTTGAGGCCGACAAGGTCAGATGTCACTTTGACTTCAAACTGAGAGATTCTCTCCCCGAGGTGACTAACCTTCGCGTCTAGCTGACCCACCTTCGCGTCTAGCTGACCGACCTTCGCGTCTAGCTGACCGACCTTCGCGTCTAGATGACCCACCTTCACGTCTAGATGACCCACCTTCACGTCTAGTTGAGCCACCTTCACTTCTAGATGATCCACCTTCACTTCCAGTTGGTCGACCTTCTCGTCAAGATGATCGACTTTCGCTTCGAGACGATCTGTCTTCATCTCAAGACGGCTAGTATTGGCCTCTAGTCGATCCGTCTTCTCCTCTAGGCGATCCGTCTTTGTTTCTAAACGGTCGGTCTTTCCCTCAAGCTGATCGAGCTGTGTCTTCACTCCATGACTAAGCACTCTAAAATCAGTCTTTGTCGCATACTGCTCATGCCTGCGCAAAACAACCATCACAATCCCTTCTCAAAATAAATTTCAGAGATGATTTTCTGAAGCTTCTACTCTGAACGAACGAAGAACTAAACGCAATATGGAAGCTCCAACTCTTACAAACATTTACAAAGCACTTGTATTTAGGACAAAGAACTCGGCCTCAAACATGCCATTCCAACCAAAATCAGCCATAATTCACCTCAAATAACACCTATTAGAGACAAGCCGTGAAAATCACTTCGATTACCGCTACCCCCCTATCCTTCCGCCTGGATCAGGGTAAAACAGTGACCATGGGGATTGGCAGCACCACAAAGCGTGACGCCATCATTGTTAAGGTTGAGACATCAGAGGGCATTACAGGCTACGGTGAGGCGCATCCTGGTCGCAGTCCGGGCGCTGTCGTCAGCCTGATCCACAACACCCTCGCCCCCATGCTGATAGGCATGAAGGCAACCGACTGCGTAGGTGTCTGGAAGCGCGTCCATCGCATGCAGTTGTCGAGTCACGGTGTGGGCTCTGGCGCCTCGTTAGGACTCGCGGGTATCGACATGGCGCTGTGGGATATCCGCGGTAAAGCCGCCAATATGCCTCTGTATGAACTGCTTGGCGGCAGCAAGCGTCGCTTACCTGCCTATGCGGGCGGCATCTCACTAGGTTATCAACCAAAAGAATCGCTCGCCGAAGAGGCACAGGAATATGTCGCGCGTGGTTATAAGGCCGTCAAACTCCGCTTGGGCGACACTGCAGCAAAAGATATCGAACGCGTCTTACACGTGCGCAAAGTGCTTGGCGATGACATCGATATTCTGACTGATGCAAACACGGCTTACACCATTGCCGATGTACGTCGCGTTTTGCCGGTACTCGCAGAAATTAAAGCGGGCTGGCTCGAAGAGCCTTTTGCCTGTAGTGACTTTGCCTCCTACCGTGAAGCCGCCAAGATCACATCGCTCGTACCTATCGCCGCAGGTGAAAATCACTACACGCGCTTTGAATTCGCGCAGCTACTCGAAGCCGGATCCATTCGAATCTGGCAACCAGACCTATCGAAGTGCGGTGGAATTACAGAGGGTCTCGCGATCGCAGCCTTGGCCTCGGCACATCGTATTCCTATGAACACGCACAGCTCGGCGACTG
>CAJBTJ010000093.1 GCA_903958565.1 uncultured beta proteobacterium | reverse complement strand
TTGTTTTAGCAGTCACGGCAGCCTCTGGAAATTTTTTGCGTTATTCAAAGTTGATGTTTTTGGTTGAGGCCAACGAACAAGCGACCAAAAAAGTGAAAGACCATCAGTCATGAAAGTTTTGTACACGAACTTTCATGGCCGTAACGGTGGTGGGCATGTCACCTACATCGTCAATCTGTTACTCGGACTATCCGGACAACATCAATTGACGGTTGCAACACCAGCCTCGAGCCGTCTCTACCGCCACGCCTCAGCGATTGCTGGTGTTCAGTTGGTTGATATGTCGTACACCACACGTCCCTCCTCTTGGCTTGGGCCTCGCGCGCAATTAAAAGCCCTGATCGAGCGTGAGCGATTTGATGTGATTCACGTCAACGGTTCAGCCGATCATAAACAGGTGATGCTGGCGGTGTTAGGGATGCGTCTGCGTCCACGCATTGTGTTTACTAAGCATAACGATCACGCACTCAAGAGTGCGGGGCATTGGCTGCGTGCCAGATTTGCGACTGATTGTGTCATCGCGGTGAGCGACTACATCAAAGGTCTGGTGCTCGATTCTCCCTACAAGCGTTGTGATGTCCGTACCATTCGGCATGGCCTTGACACCGATTTTTTTTCACCCGTATCCGCGCAAGAAAAGCAAGCATTGCGCTCGGCGCAACTCGGGCCGGACGTGCAGGACAAACTCGTATTGGTCAGTACCGGTGGAACCGACTATGAAAAAGGTTGGCTCGATCTTGTTGCGGGCGTCGCACAGCTGCCCGAGGGGCTCAGAGAGCGCTTTCATATCGTCGTCGCAGGCGATCATCCTGGTCCCGAGAAGCTTGCGCGCGTTCAGGCGCTGGGGATGACGCAACAAGTGAGCTACCCAGGCCTGATTGATGACGTACGTGCTGTATTGGCCGCCGGTGATATTGGATTTGTCTTGTCTTATCAAGAGGCGCTGTCGTTTGCCTGCCGCGAACTGATGGCCCTAGGTCTCCCCGTACTTGTGACCCGAGTAGGGGGCTTACCCGAAAATTTGATCGAAAATGAATCCGGCTGGATTGTGCCACCCCAATCGCCTGCGCAAATTGCGCTAATCTTGACAACAATCCTGGAGCAGCCAAGTGTTCTTGGGCAGATGGGGCAGCATGCGAGACAGCATGCTGTGACACATTTTCAGCTTGCAGATTTTGTACAACTCACCTTAAAGGCTTATCGCGCAGAGGCTGGTGGACACGTATGACACAACCGATCCCTATCCTGATGTACCACCAAGTCGCGGTACCCGCGGCGCGTGGGACGCAGTTTCGCGGGTTGACGGTGCACCCTTCAAGCTTTCGACGTCAAATGACATGGATGAAGCGACTCGGGTACCGTGGCCTCAGCATGCGTGATTTGACGCCTTATCTGGCAGGTGAGCGCACGGGAAAGGTGTTTGGCATCACCTTTGATGATGGATTTCGTAATGTTTTCGAGAACGCTTTACCGGTGTTGTCAGACCTCGGATTCACTTCTACCAATTATTTTGTCGCAAATCAATTTGATGGCGGCAATATTTGGGACCAAGGTAAAAACATTCCGTTTGCGCCCTTGATGTCGGTTGCGCAAGCACGTGCTTGGCTGTCGGGGGGACAGGAGGTAGGATCCCACACTTTGGATCACGTTCATTTGCCGCAGATTCCTGTGGATGAAGCGCGCCGGCAGATCAGCTTGTCCCGCGAGATTCTTGAGCAAGAAACCGGCACCCGTGTCACTGCCTTTTGCTATCCCTATGGTGATTTCAAGCCTGAGCACGGCTTGCTTGCAAAAGAGGCGGGGTATACGAATGCAACCACGACGAACCGCGGTTTGGCGAATGCCGCAGACGACCGATTTTTTTTACCTAGAGTCGGTATTTGGCGCACAACTCACTTATTGCGATTTTTTCAGAAGTGTTTGACCCGCCATGAAGACCGCCGACGTGCCTAAGCGCTTGCAAATAGCGCTCCTCACCGAGCGGTTTGGTCATCAGTTTGGTGGTGCTGAGTCCTACGCCGTGAGTTTGTTTCGCGTATTGTCACAGCGACATGAGGTCACGGTATTTGCCTGCGAGTTCGATCACGACTTAGCTGTTAAAGAGCATGTGATATCGATCGCTTCGTGGTGTCCGAGCTGGT
>CAJBTJ010000092.1 GCA_903958565.1 uncultured beta proteobacterium | reverse complement strand
TTTCCTCCACCACTAGAACCAATCGCATTCCTAGTCGAGCAAGGCGCCAACTCATCGATTCCTGGTCATTATCATCAAGCCGATCAGTTTCAGGTGTTTGTGTCTGGCGAAGGGAAGTTTGGAATCAAGCCAATCGAAGGCATGACTGTGCACTACGCAATGGCCTTCACCCCGTATGCTCCTATTCATGCGGAAGGCACGAATATCGAGTACTACACCTTGCGCAACGGCTGGGATCCTGGTGCGCGCTGGATGCCCGAACACAAAGAGGCACTGAAAGGCAAAACAAAATCCTATCGTCACGGCTTAGGATTGATCCCCGCCTTAATCGGCGATGCGGATGGTCCAAACAACATTGATGGCATCAAAACGCATGCTGTCGTGCCTGCTGAAGCGGACGGACTCGTTGCAACCCTTTATCAAACCACCTCAGCGCAAACCATTTCTGGACCAGCCCCCGACACCGGCCGCGGTCAATACTGGATGGTCTTGCGTGGCGCCTGCACCATTAACGGCGAAGATGCATTCGAACGCTCATTGATTTTTATCGCCCCCACAGACAAAGCTCCCGTCGTGCAATCCTCGAGCGCTGGTGTTGCGATGATGTGTATGCAGTTCCCTAAGCGTGAAGGCGCAAACTGACCCCATGACAATGATCAAAAAACTCGCACAGTTCTCCTCAATTTTTTTGGGATCTCTGTGCATTAGCCATGCGATCGCGCAACCGGCAAACGCACCGATCCGCATGGTGGTGATCGTCGCCCCGGGCGGCAGTGCCGATGCCATGGCACGTATGGTCGGTGAAAAACTCGGCACTGCTCTAAAAACTAACGTTGTCGTGGAAAACAAACCGGGTGCAGGCGGAAATCTCGCCACACAATTTGTCGCGAAAGCAACACCAGATGGCACGACCTTGCTGATCACCGCAAACAATCACACGATTAATCCAACACTCTTTGCGGACGCCGGTTACAAACTTAATGATCTTGAACCCATCGCTGATCTGATGTGGGGCCCAAGCGTCATTGTTGTTCCCGCGAACTCACCCTATCAGTCCTTTGATCAATTGATCGCTGATGCAAAAAAGCGACCTGGCGCGATCGCCTACGGAAGTGCTGGCATTGGTACTCCTAGCCACATCGCGGGTGAGTTACTCAATCAAGCGGCAGGTATCAAACTGACGCACGCTCCCTATCGCGGATCCGGCCCATCGCTGACGGACCTCGCGGGCGGCCAAATTCCCGTGGTGTTGTCTTCGCTCGTGGCAGCAATGCCCCTGATCAAGTCAGGAAAGATTCGTCCTCTCGCCGTGACCTCTCAGAAACGCTGGCGGGGCGCAGAGAATATCCCCGCGGTATCTGAGTTTGGTTTGCCAACCTACGAGCATCTCACCTTTATTGCCTTGATGGCACCTAAGGGGCTGAGCGATGCGCAAATCAAATCTCTGAGTGATCACGTCATGACGGCGCTCAAAGACGAAGCCGTGCAAGCACGCGTTGCGAGCCTCGGCGGCGAAGTCGGACACATGAATGCTGCCGCCTTCAAGAACTACATCAATAAAGACTATGAGATCTCTGCAAATATCGTCAAACTGACTGGCATGAAAGCAGAGTAAGCATCGAAGATACTCGGCAGACGAAACCTACGCGGTTCGTCTGCCGCGAGACATTAACGACCCTTGAACTGCGCGGGACGTTTTTCCATAAAGGCAGTGCGGCCTTCTTTGAAGTCTTCGCTCGCGAAGCAGTTTTTCACCATCTGTACTGCGCGATCCATGTCCTGCTCTTCAGGATGGGCGCACACTTGGCGGATATTGAACTTGCTTGCCGCAACAGTCAGTGGTGCGTTCTCGCCAATCATCTTAGTGTACTGATCGACGACAGCATCAATCTCACTGCCTGCACACACACGCGATACAAAGCCCATGCGCAACGCATCTGGTGCATCAAAGCGACGCGCCGTCACAAAAATATCGGTCGCATTCGCCAGCCCGATAATGTCTGTAAAACGCTTGATACCTTTATGACCATAACCTAAACCTAAGCGCGCGGCAGGCATCCTGAAGGTTGCATCCTCAGAGCAGATCCGAATGTCACACGCAGCAGCTAAGCCCAAGCCACCTCCAAAACAAAAGCCACGAATCTTGGCAATCACCGGTTTAGAGCACTCAACCGGCGCGACCATCGAGTCAGCCACCGCATTGTCGTAATCATCTTGCGTCTTTGCCGAACTACGCAGCTTGTCGAACTGCGAAATGTCCGCACCCGACACAAAGGCTTTCTCGCCCACACCTGCAATCACAATCACTCTCACCTCAGGATCTGCATCAAAGGCTCGAATCGCTTTGGGCAAGTCCATCCACATCTGAACCGACATGGCATTCATCTTAGTGGGGTTAGAAATCGTGATCGTGCCTACGGCACCGTTTTTAGTTGTCAAAATTTCGGCCATGAGGGACTTCTCCAGTTATAGTTGTTCACATAGTAGTATCCCTTGCAATAAACCTGAAAGCAACTTATAAAACAGCTTCCAGCCCATAAAAAACAACAAGGCTAGATCCATTTTTTGCAATCCTCTTCTGATTCACTTCCTACAAAGCCATGTCAAAAATTCAAGCATCCTCTGCCCTCTCTAATCTCAAAGTTCTAGATATGTCCCGCGTGCGTGCGGGCCCTAACTGCGTGCGTCTCTTAGCCGACTTTGGGGCGGACGTTATCCGCATCGAGCCGCCCAAGGGCGTAGACCCGAATGAAGGCATGTTTGCCGCCAATCGCGAGGGGGGTGATTTTCAAAACCTCAACCGCAATAAGCGGGCCATGACCTTGAACTTAAAGAAGCCTGGTGCGCTTGACGTCATGATGCGTCTAGTTAAAACCGCTGATGTGGTCGTCGAAAACTGGCGCCCCGACATCAAAAAGAAGTTAGGCGTCGATTACGAATCACTTGCAAAAGTGAATCCACGGATTATCTTAGCGAGTATCTCTGGCTACGGCCAAGAGGGTCCGTACTCGTCACGTCCCGGTTTCGATCAGATCATGCAAGGGATGGGCGGACTGATGTCAGTCACCGGCATCCCTGGCCAAGGCCCCGTGCGTGCAGGACTAGCCGTCGCCGACATGAGCGCAGGCCTCTACGCGGGCATTGGTATTTTGACCGCACTACTTGAGCGCGAACGTTCAGGCAAAGGCCAGTGGGTGCACGCATCCCTGCTGCATGCACAAATCGCCATGATGGATTTCCAGGCGGCACGCTACCTCAACGAAGGTGACGTGGCGGGTCAAGCCGGCAACGATCACCCAACATCTAGTCCGATGGGTCTGTTTGAAGCGAGTGATGGCGTGTTTAACCTCGGTGCTTCAGGCCAAGGCAACTGGGTCCGTTTGTGCGAACTGATGCAACACCCAGAGTGGATGAACGATCCTGACTTCGCTAATGAAAAAACACGCGCGGTGAACCGTGCGAAGTGCAACAAGGTACTGAACGAAGTGTTCCGTACCAAGACGGTTGCCCACTGGGTGGAATCGCTCAACAACGCAGGCGTTCCCGCTGGTCCGGTCTACAACGTGCCGCAAATGTTTGCTGACGATCACGTCAAACAATCGAACATCTCGAAGATGGTCAATGACAAAAACGGTAAGCAAAAAGGCTTTATCACGCAGCCTGCAGTGTTGAGTCGCACACCCGCCGATGTCGTGACCACTGCACCGCAGTGGGGCGAGCACACCGACGAGGTCTTAGGGGAAGTTGGCTACTCGGCCGACGAGATCGCCAAGTTCCGCGAGCAAGGCGTTGTCTAGGCAAATTTCTTTGCCTAGACGTGACGGCACTTAAGCTTCGTCAACGATGGGGTTGGACAATACGCCAATCCCATCGATTTCAATTTCAATCGTATCGCCTTGTTTCATGAACACCGGTGGCTTCCGGGCATAGCCCACACCGGCTGGCGTTCCAGTGATGATCACATCACCAGGCTCCAGGGTCATACACTCCGTGATCAACACCAGCGTTTCAACGACGCCCCACAAAAAGTTCTTGGTGTTGGCATCCTGCATGATCTGTCCGTTTAGGCGCGACTGAATCCGCAAACCATCGGCAGCACGAGGTAACTCATCGGGCGTGACGAGCCAAGGACCAAAAGCGCCCGTGCCGTCAAAATTCTTACCAATGGTCCACTGGGTAGACTTGCGCTGATAGTCGCGCAAACTGCCATCATTAAAGGCGCTATAGCCCGCGACGTAGTCCAGTGCATTCTGCTCAGTGAGATGACGCGCACGCTTGCCGACAACAAAAGCCAACTCGGCTTCGTAGTCAAACTTATCAGACACCTTGGGACGAATCATCGGCGCAAGATGCCCCACCATTGAACTCGGTCCACGCATAAAGAAAGCCGGATACTCAGGACGAGCATGCCCACCTTCCGCCGCATGGTCTGCATAATTCAGACCCAGGCAAATAATCTTGCTGGGCTTATCCACCAAGGGAATAAAACTCACACCAGCTAAAGGCTGAATCACCGCATTTGAAGCTTTAGCCAGCTGCGCCACCCGATCCATCGCACCCGCGGTCTCGATGATTTCAAGCAAACTTTTCGGCAAGGCTGCATCCGTTGCGGACAGATCAATAAACTCTTTCGCATCTGACGCTCTCAGCAAGCCGACACGTTTCTGTTTATTTTTATCTTGGTAGCTAAATAAGCGCATGTTTTGCTCCGGTTGTTATCTATACACAAACTGCAATCTATCAGAATATCAAGCTCGCGCACAGCCCGCTCAAGCCATCCAGAGCCAAACGCCCACAATGATGCCCAACCCGATCCGATACCAGGCGAACACGCGGTAAGTGTGTTTTGAAACGAACGCCAACACGGCGCGCACCACCAGCAGCGCGCACAGAAACGCACTAATGAAACCGACGGCGATCGCCAACATATCTTGCTGGCTCAACAAGCCCGCGTGCTTATAAGTATCGTAGAGAGCGGCAGCAAGCATCGTCGGCATTGCCAGAAAAAAAGAAAACTCTGTTGCCGTCTTGCGCTGAATACCAGAGAGCATTCCGCCGATGATGGTGGCACCAGACCGCGAAGTCCCCGGCACCATCGCCAAGCACTGCGCACAACCGACCGCCAGCGCCTGCTTCCAACTAATTTGTTCGAGAGTGCGCGCCTGTGGACGCGCCTCACGGACCGCAGCCTCTGCAGGGGAGCGACGACGTTCCACCCACAACATGATGAAGCCACCGAGCACGAGCGTCACGGCCACGACGCCCGGATGAAAAAACAAGGCCTTAATCATTTTTATAAATAGCAGCCCAATAATCGCTGACGGCAAAAAGGCAATCAACAGATTACGTGTAAAGGCCACCTCGACTGGATCCAAGCGCAGGGTCCCCACAATCATTTGAATCAACCGCTGCCTAAAGATCCACATCACAGCTAGGATCGAGCCAAGCTGGATCACCACTTCAAACACTTTAGCTTCATCCGATTCAAAATTGATCCAGTTGCCAAACAGAATCAAATGACCGGTACTGGATATCGGCAAAAACTCTGTTATGCCTTCTAATACCCCCAAGAAGAAAGCTTTCAGCAAATAAATACTTTGATCCGTCATAAGAACCTACAGAGATTTAATCGATTTACGGTCTGGGACTCGGAAAGGTTTGATGCGAGACATAACGTCCCTCAGGAGTCACGCGCGTCAACACGATATCCCCCACACCAATCGCCTGTCCTGTGAAGGCCTCAATATTGACGTGATGCGTCACGTAGATGAGGGGCTGTTTTGGAAAGGCCTTCAGATTTCCAGCGATCAAATTTTGTAGCGCACGATTCTGTGAGTCACGACGACGCATATCGTCAAAGAAAGAACCGAGAGCCGACTCGATGAGAACAGGTCCCTTATT
>CAJBTJ010000091.1 GCA_903958565.1 uncultured beta proteobacterium | reverse complement strand
TTTGTGCGTATTCTCTGTGACACCGATGCCTCACTCACGAAGCAGTACACCGCACTACTTGCGACTGAGGACGTGCAACTGACCTTCACAGAAGAAGGCGTCGCACGCTTGGCTGAGCTCGCTTTTGAAGTCAACGAGCGCACAGAGAACATTGGTGCGCGTCGCCTGTATACCGTGATGGAAAAGCTGCTTGAAGACTTATCGTTCGACGCAACAGCCAGCAGTGGCAAAACCATCAACATCGATGCAGCCTATGTGAATGACAAGCTGGCAGAAGCCGCTGGCAGCATCGATCTCGCTCGTTACGTTTTATAAAAGGTATCCACCCATGAGCAATCGCCTATCTGTTATCACCACCCGCACGGGGGATGATGGCTCCACTGGCTTAGGCGATGGCACTCGTGTCGCCAAGGACAGCGCTCGCGTGCAAGCGATGGGTGATGTCGATGAATTAAATAGTTGCCTAGGCGTTCTGCTTGCCGAACCCTTACCCCAAACGCTGGCCTCGGTGATTGCCCCGGCCCAGCACGTGCTGTTTGACCTGGGAAGTGAGCTAGCCGTGCCAGGTTATTCATTGATGAAGGCTGAGCAGGTTGCCTATCTCGATGAGCAAATTGCTGCGCTGAATGCAACATTACCCGCCTTAAAGGAATTCATCCTGCCTGGTGGTACGCGCGCAGCCTCGCTGGCACATGTTGCACGCAGTGTATGTCGCCGTGCAGAGCGTTCAGTGGTTGCGCTACAGCATGAGGCGAAGCTGGGCCCCTTGCCTGGTCAGTATCTGAATCGACTCTCAGATTTGTTGTTTATTTTTGCGCGTAGCTTAAACAAGGCGGTCGGGCAAACCGACTCGCTCTGGAAACGTACTTAAGCTACTTTGTGCTGGCCAGACCATGCACGACGGTCTGGCGGCATATCTACTGTCGTCAAGTTTTTTGTGACACGCGCTCACGGATCGCCAAAAAGAGCTTGATCAAAATAAACAGCTCAGGTAGCCCCGCCAGGTACGTGTCATAAAAATCAAACGTGTTGGGGTCCTTCAGTTCATCAATCCCTGACAAGCCGTCTAGGTACGCGTACACATGGAAGGCAATGAGTGGAAGGATCCACAGTGACCGACTCTTGTCGACCCCTTGCACCTTGATAATCCAATACGCAATCCCAAAATATGCGGCTGAGATACCGACGATCATACCCATGCCGTAACTCACGAGATCCTCGGAGGAGGTCGTGAAAAAATACATGATTAAATTAAAAATCGCGACATAGAAAAAAATCTTCCACAGCTCGTCAGGATTATCAAACGGCTTGATCCGAGCTAATGGCGCAGCAGTGACGGCCGGCACCGCCGTGGGCATCGCTGCACCACAGGCATTACAAAACCGGGCATCGTCGGGATTTTTGGCACCACAGGCGGTACAAAACGGCATCACAAACCTCGTATAGAAATAACGTATGGTGCGAACTAGCCTACTGCGCGGCGCACAGAGTCCATCGACATTAACTTCAGGCGGGGACCGGCCTTCATCATCTGGCCCGGCAACTGACGACCCATCATTTTTTCAACCATCTGGGCCGCCGCGATCAACTTCTCAAGATCGATGCCTGTTTCGTAACCGCATTCGTGCAACAGATACACCAAGTCTTCGGTACAAATATTGCCGGTTGCACCAGGCGCAAACGGGCAGCCGCCCAGGCCCGCGATCGACGATTCGTATTCCGTCACGCCAAGCTTCAAGCCGTTCATCACGTTGGCTAAGCCTACGCCGCGGGTATTATGGAAGTGCAAAGCGATATGTACATCAGGAAACTTATTGCGCACGGCGTCCACAGTACGTGTGACCACGGGTGGCGTGGCCATACCCGTCGTGTCGCCAAAGCCAATACGACGCACGCCATAGGAATGATAGGCCCCAACAATCTTCAGAATGTTTTCAATCGGTACGTCGCCTTCGAACGGACAGCCAAAAGCTGTGGCCATGCCACCGTGCATCTTGATTCCCCATTGCTCGGCAATTGGCACCACTTGCGCGAAGTCGGCAATCGCTTCATCAATGGTCTTGTTCAGGTTGGTTTTGCAATGGCTTTCACTCGCAGAGATAAAGCCCACCATCACGTCCGCCTTGGCGGCAGCGGCACGCTCTGCACCACGTGCATTGGGCACGAGCACGGCGATTTCCGTGCCAGGCTTGCGGTGTATCTGTGCCAGTACATCGGCGGCATCGGCTAATTGCGGCAATGCGCGTGGCGATACAAACGACGTCGCTTCAACGCTTGACAGGCCCGCATCGATCAGCGCGTCGATGACGGCGATCTTATCAGCAGTAGGGATGAATTCACGCTCCGCCTGAAAACCGTCGCGGGTACCTACCTCAGTAATTTTTACAAAAGTTTTGCTCATCATTCGTCTCTCTTTTGCTTTCTAACGGTAAATGTTGAAGTTGTTGTCTAGAATATTTTTTTGATTAGATGATTTTACGCCTAGATAGCTCAGCAATCGCCGCTGCCGTCAAACCAATTTCCTGAAAAACAGCGGCATTGTCCGCACCTAAATCTGGCGGAGGGCGATGCATCACACAAGGCTCGTCCGTGAACTTGATCGGAAACCCGAGCACATCCATCGCGCCATGGGTAGGATGTTCAATCGTCAGGCGCATCTGTTGATGGCGCGTCTGCGGATCCTCAAAGACCTCGCCTAGATTCAAGACCCGACCGCAGGGCACCCCCGCCTCATTCAAGCGGGCGATCCAGTGCGCGATCGGCTGTTGTTTGATCTTGGCGTTGAGTTCTGCATTAATCAAGGCGCGGTTTTCGAAACGCAGGGTATTGGTTTTGAACTCTGCCCGTTCGCGCAGGTGGCCCAGCTCAAGCGCATCGATCAGCTTCAGATAAAACGTGTCGTTGCTCGGGGCAATCGCCACCTGTCCGTCGGCGGCCTCAAACAAACCATAAGGCGAAGCGAGGGCATGGTCATTGCCTGTGCGCAACGGCACTTTACCTGTCGCAAAATAATTCGCGGCTAAAAAGGCCAGCATGCTTGTCATGCTATCAGTTAGGGCGGTGGTCACTTCCTCGCCCAGCCCAGTGCGGGCACGGCGCACCAGCGCGGCCAAAATCCCCATTGCGGCATAAGACCCTGCCACCAGATCCGAAATCGGCGGTGCCGCGCGCATAGGCGGTTGATCAGCCGCACCGTTGACGCTCATAAAACCGCTCATCGCCTGCGCAACAAAGTCAAAGGATGGTCGATCCGCATACGGGCCATCGAGACCAAAGCCCGTCACGTTACAGCTGATTAGGTCAGGTTTGATTTGTGCAAGAGCTTCGCGACCAAAGCCCATCTTGTCCATGATGCCAGGGCGATAGTTATTGACCACCACATCTGCTGTGGCCAGTAACTTGAGCAAGATGTCTTTGCCTTCGCTTGACCGTAGATCCAGCGTAATCGAGCGTTTGTTACGGTTAAACGAGGCAAAATAAAACGAATAACCATTCGGTGCTTCGCCCTGCTTGCGTACCGGATCACCTTCATCCGGGTCCTCGATCTTGATGACCTCGGCACCCATATCAGCCAGAAACATCGTGCAGAAGGGGCCAGACAAAATACGAGTCAGGTCGACGACACGAATTCCTTGAAGCTGCATGGCGGAGGGAGCCTATTTGATCTACAGGGCCTGGGCCACACCCGCGGCATGTGCCTGCTCGTCTGCGTGATAGGACGAACGCACCATGGCACCAACGGCGGCATGGTGAAACCCCATCGCGTAGGCTTCACGCTCAAACATCTTAAATGTGTCCGGATGCACGTAACGTAAGACGGGCAAATGGTGCTCTGAAGGTTGCAAGTATTGGCCGATCGTCAACATTTCTACGTCGTGCGCGCGCATGTCACGCATCACCTGTAGTATCTCGTCGTCGGTTTCGCCCAAGCCGAGCATCAACCCGGATTTTGTTGGTGTGCCGGGATGACGTTTTTTAAATTCTTGCAGCAGCTTGAGTGAGTGCATGTAATCAGAACCAGGACGTGCTTGCTTATACAGGCGCGGCACCGTCTCCATGTTGTGGTTCATCACATCAGGCGGTCCGCCGTCCAGGATCTCAAGCGCGCGATCCAGACGACCGCGGAAATCTGGCACCAAGACTTCAATCTTGGTGGTTGGGGACAACTCACGAACCTTCTGAATGCATTCCACAAAATGGCCCGCACCACCGTCGCGCAAATCATCTCGGTCCACAGAGGTGATCACCACGTAGGTGAGCTTCAACGCCGCAATCGTGCGAGCAAGGTTGACAGGCTCATTCACATCCAACGGGTCGGGGCGGCCATGGCCCACATCACAAAACGGGCAGCGACGTGTGCACTTATCACCCATAATCATGAAGGTAGCCGTGCCCTTACCGAAACATTCGCCGATATTTGGGCACGAAGCCTCTTCGCAGACCGTATGTAAATTGTGCTCGCGCAAAATACGTTTGATATCGTAGAAACGGGAGCCGGCCGGTGCCGCCTTCACACGAATCCACTCTGGTTTCTTTAAACGTTCAGCCGCGACTACCTTGATTGGGATTCGCGAAGTCTTGGCTTGCGCCTTTTGCTTTTGCGTCGCATCGTAGGGCGCAGCAGTCGTGTCGGTAGAGGCCGAAGGTGGGATGGTTGTCGACATAAATTGTCAGGGTGCTTCGTCGCTAAACGTTGCGCCGCCAAGAGTAAAGGGATAACCCTATTCTACCCGCTGGAGAGCCGCAAGCCACATTGGCCAGCGATTTGTGTGGCTAATGCTTGTGCGACATCATCCCAGGGGGCAGGCGCGCCCACATCAATCATATTGATGGTCTGCAATCCCGCATATCCGCAGGGGTTAATGCCCCCAAAGGGTGTCAAATCCATATCGACGTTTAACGCGACGCCGTGATACGTACAGCCATTGCGCACCTTGATACCTAACGCCGCAATTTTGGCGAGCGTATCGCCGACGGGGACATAGACTCCCGGCGCGCCGTCTTTGCGACAGGCGTGCTCGACACCGAAGCCAGCCAGCGTGATGATCACCGACTCTTCAATCTCGTTGACCATCTGTTTGATATAGCGCCCCGAGCGCTTCAGGTCGGCCAGGATATAGACCATGACTTGCCCAGGGCCGTGATAAGTCACTTGCCCTCCGCGATCAGTCTGAATGACCGGAATCTTGCCAGGGTTAAGTAGGTGCTCAGGCTTGCTAGCCTGACCGAGCGTGTAGACCGGCGTGTGTTCGACTAGCCACACCTCGTCTGCGGTATCCAGTGAGCGCACTTGCGTGAAATCTCGCATCGCGCGCCAAACAGGCTCATATTCAGACGGGCGTGACCACACCCGCGACACTACAACACCACCGAAACCAGCGGGTGTGCGTGCAGCGCGCGATACAAATTGTCGAGTTGCTCGCGCGAGGTTGCATTGATCGTGAACGTCAACCCCATGTAATTACCTGCCTTACTCGGTCGCATCTCAACCGTAGCCGGATCAAAAGCAGGATCATATTCGCGTACCAGATCTGACAGGACTTGCGCTAATTCAGGCGTCTGCTTTCCCATCACTTTGATGGGAAACGCAGACGGGTACTTGATCAGCGATTCTTGTTCAGGCGCGGTCATGTTTACAGAGCAGCAATGCGCGCATCGTAAGCAGCACGCAGCTTCTGGAAGACCGGGCCAGGTTTCCCAGCACCGACGGGCTTGCCGTCGAGCTGAACAATCGCCAACACCTCGCGGGTTGCAGAAGACATCAGGATCTCGTCCGCACCCTGTACTTCTTCTTGCTTGACCACACGCAACTCAAAAGGAATGCCGGCTTCTTTACACAACTCTTCAAGCAAACCATAGCGAATGCCTTCAAGCACGAGGTTATCTTTTAGTGGAGCAATCAGTTTGCCCTGCTTGATCACCCAAATATTGCACGACGCGCCCTCGGTGAGGTTGCCATTACGGAACTGGATGACCTCATCGACGCCCGCATCGACTGCCGCTTGCTTAGCCAGTACGTTGCCGAGCAAGGATACCGACTTAATATCGCAGTGCAGCCAGCGCTCATCGGGGATGCTCACGGAGGTTAAGCCTTTCTCTCGGACCGCCGCAGTCGGTGGGGTCATTGGCGCGACCATCGCAAACACGGTCGGCTCTACGGGTGGCACGGGGAACGCATGGTCGCGTTTCGCGACACCCCGCGTCACCTGGATGTACACCATGCTGGTGGGCTCAGCGTTGCGATCAGTCAGTTCTTTAACCAAGGCCTCCCACTGCGGCTTAGTCATTGGATTTTGAATCCGTAACTTTGCAAGGCTGCGCTCAAGACGCGCCAAATGCTGCGCCATGCGGAAGGTCTTGCCTTTGTAAATCGGCACGACCTCATAGATGCCATCGCCAAAAATAAAACCTCGGTCGAGCACCGAAATTTTTGCCTCAGACAATGGGCCAAAAACGCCGTTGACATAGACGGTTGGATTGCCCGAAACACCTTGAATCAACATGTTCTGCACCATTTGTTCTGCTCGCTTGTTCGATCGATTGATGAAAAATTATTCAGACTTACGGAACCACAACTTTACGGTGTCGACAGTCCGGCCTACAAAGCCGGCACGCTCGACCGCCTCAAGCACCTCAAGCGGTTCTGAACGCAACAACTTATTATCCAACATCAAGGTAAGCGTGCCGACTTTCTCGCCCGCGCCCAGTGGCGCGAGTAAAGGATCAGGACGTTTGGCGATCGGCTTGACGTCGCCCGCACGACCGCGTGGCACGGTCACCCACAAAGGATTCGACACGCCGAGTTTGGCTTCGTCAGTCTTGCCTTGCCAGACACGCGCCTCAACAGCCGGCTGCGACTTATCAAAAATCTTGATCGTCTCAAAGTTCTGGAAAGTCCAGTTCAGGATTTTTAGGCTTTCTTCCGCACGCGTGGCCATGCTGTCAGAGCCTACCAGCACCGTGATCACGCGACGATCGCCACGCTTGGCGGTTGCGACCAGGCAATAGCCCGCGGCATCGGTATGGCCTGTTTTCATTCCGTCGACTGACGGGTCAGCCCACAACAAGCGATTACGGTTGGACTGTTTGATTTTGTTGTACGTGAACTCGCGCATTGAATAGTATGGAAAGTAGTCTGGATGATCATTGATCATCCGGCGCGCAATGATGGCCAAATCGCGTACGGTGGTCATGTGTTCGGCATCGGGCAGGCCCGTTGCGTTCTTGAACACAGTGTTGGCCATACCCATGCGTGCCGCTTCTTTATTCATGCTGTCGACAAAAGCAGCCTCGCTACCAGATACGGCTTCGGCAAGCGCTACCGAGGCGTCATTGCCTGACTGAATAATCACGCCTTTGATGAGCTCATCTACGGTGACAGGCTTGCGCGGCTCAATAAACATGCGTGAGCCGCGCGTTTTCCAGGCGACGGTCGACACGTTCGCTTGTTGCTCCAGTGTCAAACGCTTCTCTTTGATTGCCGAGAAAGCTAAGTAGGCCGTCATGATTTTGGTCAGCGAAGCCGGCTCAATTTTCTGATCAGCATTGGACGAAGCCACCACCTGCCCGCTTGTGACATCCACAGTGATCCAAGCGCGCGCCGCAATGGTCGGCACAGGCACACTCGACATCTCTCCCACTTGGGCGGGCGTCAGTGGCGAAGGGGTCTTAGCCGACACAGCGGCTTCGGAGGGTGCCGGCTTGGCGGCTGCAGGGACGGCCTTAGCAGCCGGCTCACCCTTGCCTTTAGGTGCGGTTTTGGTCGTTGGGGTGGTTGAATCCTGAGCGTGAATCTGCGGCGAACTGAGCGCGATCGAGACGCCAAGAATCGAGACACAAGCAGTCGATCTCAGTGCGAACGATACGACTGTCGCTGCGCCGGCAAGCCGCAAGGCGCTTGCCCGTAAGGCGCCGCGAACGGCTAAAACTAAAAGCTCGAACATAGCTGAGGTCTTCAAACAACGTAACAAACTCATTATAGGCATTTCAACTCTATACGCTAGGGCAATGCTTTTAATCGTGTCTGTACTAATTGTCTTAGTACGAGCAGCTTGCCATGAAAGAAATGACCCGCATCGGGGATGACCACGACTGGCATCCCAATTGGCCGCGCCCACTCCATCACTTCCGATAAGGGCACGACTTCGTCATCCTCTCCGTGAATCACCATTGCATCTTCAGGTGCTTTGGCCTCATTATGACGAAAGCGCAAGGCAGCAGAACCCGTCAAAATGACAATATTCGGCAAGTTCTTCTGTAATTTCTCCCATTGGGCATACAACTGCACACCTATGGATGTCCCGAAAGAAAAACCGCCCAACACCCAGGGCTTGGCGGCAATCTCGGGGTAACGCACCCGAAACTGCTCAACCAATGCCGCCATATCTAGTAGCTCACCTTTGCCATGGTCAAACGTCCCCCCCGAGGTGCCGATTCCACGGAAATTAGGGCGTATCGCAAGCAACCCCTGTTGCACGCAGGCCCGCGCAAGGGTGGTCACGACCTTGTTATCGCGCGTCCCGCCCTGTGAAGGATTGGGGTGCAAAATTAACGCCCAACCGTTGGGTACGCCATCCGGCCAATCGAGCGCACAGTCAATCACACCAGCCAACCCATCAAAACTACTTGTTTCAGTATGTGCGGGCATAAATCTACTAAGGTTTCAGAAAAGGGGTCAGCCATTGCGCCACTTGTTCAGCTGCCTGATCCGTTGCTAAACGAAGCGCTTGCGCGCCGCCTGAGGCATCCTGCGACACGGCCGACACTTTAATATCGATCAATTTTTGCGCGACGACGCGGTTAGCGCGCAGCAGAACTGCCTGCATCGTCAACACACCTTGGCTCGACTTACCATCCGGCGCAAACAGCTGCTCAAAACTCTGCAGATTCAACCGCAATTGGGGCACATCTCCACCAACACCCTGCTCAAGCACCGCGCCTTGCAACGCCAGACGCGCCATCAAACGTTGTGTGACCAGTTGAGCGGGCGGCGCAACCCAGCGATAGGTTGTGAAACCCTGGGGCTGCCCACTTTCGCCCACACGCCAAATCACCGTCGTGTCATTGAGCAAGGCCGAAGCCACAACCGGCGCAATCAGCAATGGCCTGTGCGCGGGCAAGCCCCCCACAGGCGTAACAGATCCCATCCCCAGATCGAGTTGTCGAGGCGCACGCGCCTCGCCCCCCCCGAACGTGCAACCAGTGATGCTCAACAGCACCGTGATGAAAACGACTATCTTTAAGCAAAAGCTTTTCATGATTTCCCTTTAAGGCGCCACTGAGCCAAAGCCTGCAAATCCCGGCTCACCCGGACCTGGTGCCGCGCGTGGCGGCCCAAAAATAAATGACTGCGGTGACTGCCCAAACTGGCGTACCGTGCGCGTGAGTGTGCGTGACGCATCCACCACACTCGACGAGAGCACGGATATATCGGGGAGTGTCGAAGCATTGATCTGCGAAATCGCATCTTGCGCTGAACGCGTTAGGATTCCGACATCCGCCAGCGCCCCATCCAGACGGCGTGTCAGCAAAACCATGCTGTCATCCATGCGCCGCGTCAGCGTAGTCATACCATCAACCAGCGCGGGGATCTTTTTCAAACCAGGTTCCAGCAACTTCGCAGACTGATTCAACTGGGTCGATAACTCGGCCACATTCTTCATCGTAGTTTGTAAGGATTCAATATTTTGATCGCTCGTAAGTTTTTCTATCTGATTCATGATGCGATCCAGTGCAGGCAAGACCTCATCGCTCTGCGTTTGCAAGCGCTCCAGAAAGCTTGGACGAATCGGAATATCTTGAATACGTCCAGCAGACGACACCAACCGCTTGGTTGATTTTCCATCATCGCGTAATTCAACGTTGGAAATCCCGGTGACGCCCGCTGAGACAATCTCTGCCCAACTTGATTCCGTGAGAGGCGTGTTGGGATCGACTCCGATCAATATTCGCACCTGCCCTGGCTTATCGGGCATGAAACGTAACGACTGCACCCGACCCACCGGCACACCCTGATAGCGCACAGTGGACTGCTCAGAGAGCCCTGTCACCGGAGAGGTTGCGACCAGCTCGTACGGCAAGAGCGGCACGTTCTTCTTGCTGATCCACACCGCGCCAATCGCACCTGCGATCACCAGCAGCAAGGCAAACAATCCCGCGAGTAACGCGTGACTACGATTTTCCATGATTCACATCCTTGGCGGCAGTCGCCCCGAGCGCGCGTACACCACGCTCACTATGAAAAAAGGCATCAATAAAGGGGTGCTTGGTTGCCATCACCGTCTCTAACGAGCCTTCAACTAACACTTTCTTTTCCGCCAAGACCGCGACACGCGAGGCCAAGGCACCAATCGTATCTAAATCGTGCGTCACCATCACGACAGTAAACCCTAACTCACGATGCAACGCACGAATTAACTCTACAAATTCATCAGCGCGCTGGGGATCAAGTCCTGCCGTCGGCTCATCCAGAAACAATAGTTCAGGGTCCAGCGCCAGCGCTCTGGCCAAGGCAACTCGCTTAATCATGCCACCCGACAAGTCCGAAGGCATTAAGTCTGCGTCGCGTGCCGTCAACCCCATCCAGCTCAAGCGCATCAGCACCACATCGCGGATCAAGGTTTCCGGCAAATGGTGTAATTCGCGCAAGGGTAAAGCAATATTATCGAAGACGGGCAGCGCAGAAAAGAGTGCGCCCGCTTGAAACAACATGCCCCAACGATGGGTCAGCGCGATACGGTCTTGGCCGGTGTAATCGCGCACTGGTCGGCCAAAAACTTTTACAACACCGCCTTGCGGATCATCTAGCCCCAAAATCTGTCGCAATAAGGTTGTCTTGCCCGCGCCCGAGCCGCCGACTAAGGCGAGGATCTCTTTGGGGTAGATATCCAAACTCAAATCCTGATGCACGATGTGTGTACCAAACGCCGTGGTGAGATGCTGAATCGAGATGATGGGAGCAGCCGTCATATACCCATCTCGTCAAAGAGGATTGCGTATAAGGCGTCTATCAGAATCACCCCCGTAATCGCTGTCACAACCGAGGCCGTCGTACCTCGCCCCAGACTCTCGGTATTTGGTTTAATGCGAAAACCAAAGTGGCACGCCACCAAGGCAATCCAGGCACCGAAGGTCGTGCCCTTGATCATACTGATCCAGTAGTTTTTGATGCCGATCGCATCCGGCAGCTGACCGAAGAACCACTGCATCGTTAGGTCTAGCTCGAACTTAGCCACGACCATCCCACCGATCAACGCCATAGCGTCTGTCCACAGCACCAGAAGCGGCATGGCAATTGCCAACGCAATCACGCGTGGCAAAATCAATCGCTGTCCGTGCGAAATCCCCATCACCTCCATCGCATCAAGCTCTTGCGTGACACGCATCGCGCCAATCTGCGCAGTAATCGATGAGCCCGAGCGTCCCGCCACCAGAATCGCAGCCAAAATCGGCCCAAGTTCCCGTACGGTTGCCACCCCCAAGAGCTTGACGATGAACTGTCCGGCACCAAACACCGCGAGCTGCTGTGCCGAGAGATACGACAAGACCATTCCGATCAAAAATCCGACCAAGGCAGTGATGCCTAGCGCCTGTGCGCCCACGCGATAAACCTGTGCTGAGATTTCCCGCCAGGGTCCGCGCGAAGGGCGCATGAGCAGACGACCAAGATTCCCAAAAAACGTGCCGAGCATTCGCAGCAACCCGAGGCCGTGCTCAAGCCCAACAAACATCCCGCGTCCAATACTGCGCACCCAACCAAACAACTGTCGCGCGGACGCTGCAGGTGACTGCTCAACCGGGTATTTCGCCAGCACATCAAACAAGGCACGCTGGCTATCTGTCAGCGCGATGCCTTGCGGCAGCGCAGCGCCCCAGCGCTTCCAAAGCAACTGGGCACCTACCGCGTCGAGTTTTGCGATACCGGTCAGATCCCAGTTCGCCGCAGGCCGCACGCGCGCGAGTTGCACGATACGCCGCTTCACTTCACCCGACACGGCGAGCGCTTGTGCAGTCCAGTCGCCGCTCAGACGGCAGGCCTGGCCGTCTAAGACGACCGGACTATTTGACTGCGGAGATGTCGAACTAAGCGTCATGCAAAGGATGGGGGATTTATAAAGTAGCGTCATCATAATCCACACCGTAAAATCCGGTAATGTCCGTCGATTCTAGCCCTTCGATCCCGTTTCCTTCGCCCAACACGTTTCGTGAGAGGCTAGGTACCTTGCTGCCAGAATTTGACACAGTGGCTTGGGTCAAACGCACCGGATCGACCAATAAGGATCTGGGAGATTTAGCGAGGGCGAGGGCAAGCACGACCACACCTGTTGCCACCTCGCCTTGGCCACGCTTGCTCGGCGCCCACCTGCAAACGGCGGGTAAAGGCCGGGCTGCGCGCCCTTGGCACAATGCGGACGGCGAGTGTTTGATGTTTTCTTGTGGATTTGCGCCAAAAATCGCTGCGGGTGACCTACCCGGCATCACGCCGGCGCTTGGCATCGCCAGCTGCCTAACCGTACGCAACTTGCTCGTACCGCTCATTGGTGCGCGCGCTGCAGATCAGTTAACCCTGAAATGGCCGAACGACCTGCAGTGGAAAGGAGTCAAGCTTGCCGGCATTCTGGTCGAGACCGCTCCGTCGACCAAGGCCCAGCAACCTATTTTGGTGATCGGCATGGGGCTGAACCTGTCGGGCGCATCCGAGTTGTCCGCCAAGCTCCAGCGTCCTGTGGCTGATTTGTCACAAATTCTGTTGGAGCAAGCGATCGATCCCGTCCCGCTTGTTGCGGCACTCGCACAGGCTTGGCAGCGCACCCTCCACGACTATGCCGCAACAGGGTATGCTGGCTTTGCACCCCGCTACCAAGAAGTCGACGGCCTACTTGGTGAGCAGGTTGAGGTGATCGATCAGGGGAAACTGTTGCACACTGGCATTGCCCGCGGCACCGACTCAATCGGCCGCTTACAAATCGAGACCGCATCTGGTCTCTTGCCAATTTTGGTGGGCGATGTGTCGATTCGAGCCCGCACTACACAGCGCGCTAGCTCTGCGAGAGACGCATGATCATTTTGATGGACGTTGGCAACACGCGTATCAAGCTCGGTTGGCAACACCCAGGCCTCGGGCGCGAAGCCGCCGCCCATGCCATTACCTTGAGTCCGCTCGCGGACCTGCGGGAGCGTCTGCGTAAATGGTTGGCCTCGCTTCCTGTACAACCGACTACCGCGCTCGGTGTGAATGTTGCGGGTCACGTGGTCGCAGAGCATCTTCAACAAACGCTGCAAGAGATTCACTGCACATTGCAATGGATTACCCCGTCCGCATCGCAAGCCGGTGTCACCAATGGGTACGCACAACCCGAGCAGCTCGGCGCCGATCGGTGGGCCTCGATGCTGGGTCTTGCCGCACGGTTTAAGACCGCGCACCCACCGCTGGTGCTTGCTACGTTCGGCACAGCCACAACGATTGACACCCTCAATCCAAGCAATCATTTTGAAGGCGGTCTCATCCTGCCGGGCCCAGCACTGATGCGCCAGTCGCTCGCGCAGGGTACGGCGAACTTGCCTCTCGCTTCGGGCGCAGGCACCGACTATCCGCGCCAGACGTTGCAAGCCATCTCGACAGGCGTGGTGGCCGCACAAGCGGGCGCCGTGCACCGTCAATACCTGATTACGCAAGAGCGCTTTGGTGTTGCGCCTGTATTGTGTGTGAGTGGTGGCGGCTGGCCGGAAGTCGAACAAGAAGTACGGAGACTACTCGGGCACCTTCAGATTGAAGTGCTCGCCAACCCCGTGTTGGATGGGCTGGCGCATTTGGTGCCGGTGGAGGGTTAGTAGTGCCTACGGTTGATCAACAGACAAAGAGATTCTTTCGCATGCCTATTTCAATAATCAAATATTTGTGTGCGATGCTAATTGCATGCATTCCAACTTTCGTACAAGCACAAGTTAGCTTTGATCCGCCCGGAGCAGACAATAGCAAGCTATTAAGGAACGTCTTCAATAAAAAATGGAGTTATGGCGCTTGGCCATGTGATCGCAACGGCGGATTCTATCGAGAGTTCTCAAAAGACAGTCTGACGGGTGAGTTTACGACGGTTAACGGTAATCGCCTGACGCGCACAACGACGAATATCATCACTCAGTTCAAGCTATTAAATGACCGTTCGTTCAGTCATACCGTGACAATGTACCGCGAGGGACCAGATCGCTCGGGCAATATCATTCGGGCCACGGTGCTCTACCAGACGCATACCTACACACTTGTATCGCCATCTCGAATGGACTATTCAGGCACTCACACGCGAATAGATCAAGGCGAGACCCACCAGCAAGGAAAGCCGGTCTTCAAAACAGATCAAGAAAACGGCTATCGACTGCTCTGTCCTTAATCTTTCATCGATGAATTTTTAACTTTTGTAGCCAGATCAACCGAAGACCTTCGTAATAAAGATACCCAAGCCAATGAACTTCAAGATGCCGACAACAACCGGTATCACCACAAAGAAAAAGAAAAGGCCAAGCGCACCGAGCAGCAGATCGGAAGAGCGTCGTGTAG
>CAJBTJ010000090.1 GCA_903958565.1 uncultured beta proteobacterium | reverse complement strand
TCCCGCGTATTGGCTGCCCCTTGGGCCGCTCAAAACTTGGCGGACTTAGGTGCCGACGTTATAAAAGTTGAGCGACCTGTTAAAGGCGATGACTCGCGCGCCTTTGCTCCGCCATTTTTAAAGGACACCGAAGGCAACGTCACCCGCGAGTCGGCCTATTACTGTGCTGCGAACCGTGGCAAGCGGTCGATTACGGTGGATCTCTCCAAGCCTGAAGGGCAACAACTGGTCAGAGACCTGGCACGAGAAGTCGATGTGATTCTAGAAAACTACAAAGTAGGGGATCTCGCGCGTTACGGGCTGGGTTACGAGGACATCAAAGCGATCAATCCGGCGATTATTTATTGTTCGGTGACGGGCTTTGGGCAAACAGGTCCTGAAAAAGATCGTCCTGGATACGACTTCATGGCGCAGGGCATGGGCGGGCTCATGAGCGTAACCGGCGAGCGTGATGATCTGCCCGGAGGCGGACCACAGCGCGTTGGCGTGCCGATCATTGACCTGACCACAGGCATGTATGCCAGTATCGCAATCTGCGCTGCGATTGCGAATCGCGCGGTCACTGGAAAAGGGCAATGGATCGACGTATCGTTGCTGGATTCGTGCGTGGCATTCCTGTCAAATCAGGCGATGAACTACTTCGCGACGGGCGAATCGCCTAAGGCGATTGGTAACGCTCACCCAAACATTGTTCCGTACCAAACGTTTAAGACCTCTGATGGCGCTTTGATTTTGGCGTGTGGCAATGACAATTTGTTTAACAAGTTTTGCGAAGTGGCTGACTGTATGCATTTAGCGAAGGATCCGCTTTATTCGACAAACGGTGCCCGGGTTAAAAATCGCGAAGCGATTACGACGCTTTTAAATGAAATATTTTTAAAACATACAACGCGTGAGTGGGTCAAGCTGCTTGATCAAGCGGGTGTGGCGAATGGACCGATCAACACCGTTGCTCAGGTGTTTGAAGAGCCGCAGGTGCTAGCGCGCGGCATGAAGATTGAATTACCTCATGCCGTGGCAGGCAAGGTTTCGTTAGTCGGTAGTCCAATGAAGTTTTCTGAGACGCCCCTTGTGCACGAGGTTCCGCCACCGGCTTTAGGGCAGCACACAGATGAAATTTTGACTAAGGTTTTGAATAAGACAAGCGAACAGGTTGCAGCCCTTAAGGCGCAAGGCATCGTATAAAAACAAGGTTGGGGAGATCACAATGTACGACTTGATTATTCGGCACGCACAAGTCTTTGATGGTTTAGGCAATCCAGGGCGCATCGCAGACGTCGCCGTGAAAGATGGGGTGGTCGCCAAGGTTGGAAGCGTGGACGGATCAGCGACTAAGGTTGTTGACGCAAAGGGCCTGGCATTGATGCCGGGTATCGTAGACCTGCACACCCATTTCGATGCGCAGGTGACGTGGGATCCTACATTGTCTCCCTCTCCCGGGCTTGGCGTCACGACGGTCGTGATGGGTAACTGCGGTTTTGGTATTACACCCTGTCCAGCAGAGCATCGTGAAACCATGATGAAAAATCTCTCTGTGGTCGAGGGCATGGATCTCAATGCCTTGATGAATGGCATTAACTGGAACTTCGAATCTTTTAAAGAGTACATGGATCAGTTAAGGGAAACGAAGCCTTATCTGAATACAGCTCTTTTTGTGGGGCACTCGGTCGTGCGTACTGCAGTGATGGGTGAGGCGGGGTCTGAGGATGCAACGCCCACCACAGAGCAGCTCGAAGCAATGTGCCAACTGGTACGCGAGGCAATGCGTGACGGGGCGATTGGCTTTGCCTCCTCGTTCTCGCCAAACCACAGCGGCTATGGTGGTCGCCCGATGCCGTCGACGATTGCGTCTGAAGAAGAGCTGCTGGCCTTAACCGGAGTCATGCGGGAGTTTGATCGTGGTGTCTTCATGATGGCCACCGGCGCACGTGCGACGCCAGAGGTCATGGAAAAGGTTGCCTCAAACAGCGGCAGGCCGGCTTTTATTTCGACGGTACTGTCGATGTATAACCCAGCCACGCCAGACTTGGCTTTAACCTACTACGAGAAGACCGCGCAGGCCC
>CAJBTJ010000089.1 GCA_903958565.1 uncultured beta proteobacterium | reverse complement strand
TTTTGCATTCGGCTTAGGCGGTTTAGGCGCCGCGATCATGGGCAGCGTGGCCGATGCCTACGGAATTTCCACCGTCTATCAAATTTGCTCGTACCTCCCGGCTCTAGGCGTTGTAGCGTGGTTTCTTCCCGACATCAGCCGTGAGCGTCAGGCCAAATAGTCACGCACAATCATCTTTCTATTCAAAATAAAGGATACATCATGTCTGTTCATAACCTCAACGCAAAGCAACACCTTGATGCAGTCCGACAAGCCAAAGTCCATTTGGCTGCCGCTAATCGTCTCGCGGTCTTAGACGACTTGCACGAGGGGATCGATAACCATTTCACGATGACGGTGCCCGGCCACAACGACCGCTTTTTGATCTTGCCCTTTGGGCGACATTGGTCAGAGGCTCGCGCCAGCGACATGATGTCCTTTAATGAAAAAGGTGAAACACTCGAAGGTGAAGGTGTCGTTGAACTCTCCGCTCAATGCATCCACGCACCTATTCACCGCATCACGGGTGCAAAAGTTGTTTTGCATACCCATCAAAACTGGGCCGTGACGCTCAATATGCTGGAAGACAATCGTCTGCTTGCCTCAAGTCAGACAGCCGCCTTCTATCATGGCATCATCGCGTATGACGACACCTACACAGGCACTGCAGATTTTCTTGATGAAGGCGAACGTTTAGCTGCCGCGATCGGAGATAAGAAAGTACTCTTCATGAAAAATCATGGCGTACTTGTCGTTGGCGACACCGTCGCACAAGCCTACAAGCGACTGTACAAACTTGAGCGCATTTGTCGTGCGCAAGTCCTGGCCATGAGCACCGGCAAACCAATTAAAATTTTGTCGGACGAGGTGATTGCTGCCGTCAAGCGGCCTGCTCCTGATGACCGACATGACCGTGACATGCGGGACAATCTTTACTTCGAAGCCATGATGCGCGTGCTTGATCGCGACCTCCCTGGCTACGCAGACTAAAGAGATCGTCGCGCCGCACTCTGTTTATACAGGCTCGAGTGGTGCATGCCAAGAGGTCTCAGGGATTGTGACGCCACCACGCAGACCTGGTTGCACACTTCCATAGCGCTGTCCCCACACCTCGGGCAAGGGACGCGCCTCGGGCGAAGACAACCAGAGCCTCAATAAATGCCGTTTACGCTCTGGTTCGGCCCAATCTTCGAAGGCTGTGCGATCGTGCAGGAGGGTGTGGTTGTGCACAAACTGCATATCGCCCGCCTCCAAGCGCATTAAAAAATTCAAACGCGCATCATTCGCGAGTGCATCAAAACAATCGAGTGCTTCGACATGCTGGGGCGTCAGGCGCATTGCATCCTCGAACCTCTGAGCAGAGTCAATGTATTGACGCTGATAAATCGTCGACATCATTGAGTCGTGCCAGGTGAACACCGGGATTTCAAAAAAAGGCTTTTGTCCCGCAGCAACCTCACCGCGTCGATCCGTCGCTATCGGATCAAACAACGCAGCGGCCAGCGCGGGATAGCCACGACGCATTTCGTTATAAATCGTGTTTGAAGACACCAAGGCAGAGTCCCCACCCTTGCGGGCTTGTTGCAAACACACGAGCCCAACAATATCGCTTGAATCCGTGTGAAAGGTCTGGCGGGCATGGGTTTGATAAATCCTAACGTTCGGATCATCCGCCCGCAGCCCCATATCAATCACATGGCCTAGCACATGGCCCTTTGCGTTCTGTGGACGCGCGAAGCCCAGATGTTGGCCTATTCCGAAGAACACAGCGGCCGTGACGGACCTGGGCCATGTGGCAACAGGCAAAGCGCGCAGTAACGCAAAACCGACTCCGTGTATGAGCGCGTCATGAATACGACGCAATCGAACACCAAGTCGTGGCAATACAAAGTCTTGCCGTCGTATTTGGCTGATGTCGTCACTCTTGGCCAAGCAATACTGAGCTGCATCTTCGAGCTCCCGCAACTCGTCATCGTCTAAATGGTGTATCCAGGCGCTGTCCGCACTGATCTGAGGGCCGAGCCAGGCACTGGGTGACTCAATGAGCGGGGGCAAGGAAGAACGTTGCACTGAAACACCTTAATTGTGGATTACTCTACGGGCTTAACTGTATGAAGTTTAACGCGCTCGAGAGCAACCATGCCGACGTGGTCCCCCTCGTCAGCACATCGTCATGATGACTGAATCCATATCGATACTCGCTATCACCTTAGTGACCGCTATTTTTGTGTTGGCTGGTCTGGTCAAAGGGGTCATTGGCATGGGGCTGCCAACGATCGCCATTGGGCTACTTGGCCTCGTGATTGCACCCGTCGAAGCGGCTGCAATGCTCGTCCTTCCCTCCCTTATTACAAACGTTTGGCAACTCGTTGCTGGGCCAAACTTTCGTGGCTTGCTTAAGCGCTTCAGCACACTGCTTATCGGGATTTGTGTCGGAACGCCTTTTGGCGTGAGCTTCATCGTGTTTGGCAATACCGACATTGTCACGGCAGTGCTCGGGACGGTGCTTATCTGTTACGGTCTATATGGCCTGAGCAATGCCAGAGTATCGATCGCTCCAAAGACGGAGCGTTGGCTGTCGCCGCTTACCGGTGTGGTGACGGGTGTCTTGATGGGCGCAACAGGGATATCTGCCCTTCCCGTTGCCCCCTACTTCACATCCTTGGGATTAAACAAAGACGACCTGATACAGGCCTTGGGCTTGTCCTTCACCATCTCGTCTTGCGCACTGGCGATAGGATTGCTCGTCACGGGTGAATTCCGCGTGGCGATCGCGACCACCTCGTTGTTGGCGCTGATCCCCGCGTTCGTCGGGATGTTTATCGGACAAGCCTTGCGCAAACGGATTGCGCAAGATCAATTCCGAAAATACTTCTTTGTCACCCTCTTAGTCCTGGGTGGCTATACGACTTATCGAGCGCTTAGCTTGCTGTAGCGACGCTTACTTGGCAGGCTTGTACTCTTTGGGGCGAATCATTTCAAAAAGCGTGTTCACTTCCACGTAGTCGCCCTGATAACCGCAGCGGCCAAGCGGACGCGCTGCGGCCGTATCAAAGATCCCGTTCTTTAGAAATGCGGGATTGATATGCACACCGATCACCTCACCTAAGGTCAACCAAGTATTGATCAGCTCACCTCGAGCATTGGTAAGCTGAGTCGTATTGATCAACTTACACTCCAACGCAGCAATCGCATTTTTAATTCTCGGAGGCTTAACTAAGGTTGACGCCTCAGCATCTAAGCCGGCCAATTTCATTTCATCGATGCCGGGATCCACAGAGGCAGAAGTGATATTCATCTCTTGCGCTAAATCGGCACCGCAGAAGTTTGCGACAAACTCGCCCGTCTCATCGATATTGTTCACACTGTCTTTGCGCACGAAACTCGTACAAAAGCCGATGATGGGGGGCGTCTCAGCAAAGGCATTAAAGAAACTGTAGGGTGCCAGGTTGACCCTGCCTTGCTTATCAATGCTGGAGATCCAACCGATGGGGCGTGGTGCCACGATCGCTTTAAATGGATTATGTGGCAGGCCATGGCCTTTGCTTGGTTCGTAGAAATAATCGCTCACAGCAGTCCTTCATGTCGGGGATCGAGCGGCGATTTTGGCATATTTCAAGATCAATCGTCGATTGTTGCGTCGCACCAAAACAAATCGCAGGCGGACTCACGCACAAGATAATAGAATCAGACATCTGCTTAACCTGCGCAGGGCTAGGCGCACCGACACTTTTAATCGAGCGAGCATCATGGAAAGAAAAGTCAACGATCTAGGCGGCCAACCAGCTGGTCCGGTTTGTTTGGACGAACACCCCAGTACGCTACACGAGAAACGCGTGGACGCCTTGCAAAAAATCCTATCAGGCCCAAAGCTCGGTGTGTTCACCAGTGATGCGATGCGGCGCGCGATCGAATCCAACACAGCTGAGGATTACAAGGGCATGCTCTATTACGACAAGTGGATCCGTGCCGTTCGAGATCTCATTATTGAACAGCAACTCGTGACAGCAAAAGAAATCGACGAACGCATTGCCGAACTTCGTGTCCGTTTAGCTAAGACGGGGAAACTATGAACGCAATCCCTCCTCGCGCAGGGCATGCCCTCGCACCTGGTGCAACGGTGCGCATCCTTAAGCAGCCTCCCGAGGCGCATTGCCGCACCCCCTACTACCTTCGCGGTGCGAAAGGCGAAATCGCTGAGGTGCGAGGCCTCTTTCGTGACCCCTCTCTCCTTGCCTTTCACAAACCAGGCCTACCGATGCGGATTTTGTATCGAGTCAAGTTCAAGCAAGTAGATGTGTGGCCAAACTATGCTGGCAGCAAGAACGATACCGTTGTTGCTGATATTTACGATCACTGGATCGAAGCGATTGCTGGAGAAACAAAATGAGCGGTTCACATCACCACGATCACGACCATCACGATGATCATCATCACGATCACGGAAAACCACATAGCCACCCCCACTCGCCGCCGGCACCCGATGATGATGATGGGTACGATCGATACGAAGTCCTCCTGCAAACCGCCATACGGGAGTTGCTTGATGAGAAAGGCATCATCAGCGCTGCGGACTTGCATCGACAAATCGACTATCAGGACAGCCTGACGCCCGCGATTGGCGGAAAAATCGTCGCTAAAGCATGGACAGAGCCGGATTTTAAGAAAAAACTCTTGGCTGATCCTCTCAAGGCGATTAACGAATCGTTTGAACTGGACATCACAACCCCACTGGATTTGGTGGTTCTTGAGAACACACCGCAGGTACACAACGTGGTGGTGTGCACGCTATGCTCGTGTTACCCACGGATGTTATTAGGGATTCCACCCGCCTGGTATAAGTCGCTCGACTACCGCTCGCGGGTCGTCAACGAACCGCGCAAGGTGTTGGCAGAATTTGGCACGGTCTTGCCTGACGATGTCGAAGTGCGCGTATCAGACAGCACGGCAGACTTGCGATTTTTAGTTTTGCCGAACCGACCCACCGGGACCGATGGCATGACGCAAGAGCAGCTTGCAGCACTTGTGTCGCGAGACTCCATGATTGGCACGGCCGTCGTGCCCGCGCCTAAAAAATAGCAACGTAAGCAATGAATCAACCACACGTAAAGCCGCGTCCGGCAGCAACAATCATTCTTGCTCGCAACAGCACCGAGGGCGTAGAAGTATTGATGATGCAGCGTACGACTGCTGTAGATTTTGCAACAGGCATGCATGTTTTCCCCGGCGGTGCGGTGGACCCCACCGATCACCATCCAGAGATCGCGTCGCTATGTGTTGGCTTAGATGACCAGCGCGCCAGCCAAATGCTGGGGATTGAGCAAGGCGGCTTGGCCTACTGGATCGCGGCCATCAGAGAATGTTTTGAAGAATCGGGTTTACTGCTTGGTTATCGCAATGAGCAAGACCTCGTGCGCTTGCACGGTGAAGATGCCGAGCGGCTAGGTAAGCTCAGGCTTGAGATGGCACAGAACAAACTCATCTTCGCTGACATTCTGAAAACAGAACAATTCAGAGCGGCGACAGACAAAATCGCCTATTACAGTCACTGGATTACCCAGGCGGGGCGTCCTAAACGCTATGACACCCGATTCTTCGTTGCGCAAGCACCCGAGGGTCAAATCGCGGAGCAAGATAATCACGAGACCGTGGGGCAAGTATGGGTTCGCCCAGATGAAGCGCTCGAAATGAACAAAGCTGGCACGATCGAACTGATGTTCCCAACGATCAGAACACTCGAGAGCCTGACCCCTTTCAAAGAGGTCGAGGAACTTCTCGAATATGCGCGCGCGCCAAAGCCAAAAACATTGATTGCGCCTTTTACCGCCACTGCACGCAACGGGGATCAACACATTCTGATTCCTGGCGATTTCGCCTACACGGAAGTAAGGAAGATTGATCCAGACAATAAAGGGTCCGCACACTCATTTATCGAGCCTGGACAGCCGGTTGCCATCGGCACACACATCACGCGCGTCACGGCTGCGAATCCAGGGATGATGACTGGCCCGGGAACCAACACCTATCTAATTGGCGACGCGCAGACCGGCGTTGCGGTGATTGATCCTGGCCCCCTGCTTGAAGAGCACATTCAAAACATTCTCAATGCCGCAGACGGTCCAATTAAATGGATTCTATGTACGCATACCCACATCGATCATTCACCTGCCGCCACACGCATCAAAGAGAAAACTGGCGCTCAGGTTTACGGTCGGCCAGCACCCGCCTATCCGAATCAAGACCAGACCTTTGCGCCTGACCATGTCGTCGCACATGACGAAGTATTAAAGATCGCTGGCGTCACGCTTAGAGTGATCCATACGCCCGGTCACGCCTCAAACCAAGTCTGTTTCTTGCACGAAGAGCAACACATGCTCTTTACGGGTGACCACATTATGCAGGGCTCGACCGTCGTGATTAATCCGCCAGATGGCAACATGGCGCAGTATCTCGAGTCACTCAAGCTCATCACGAAATATTCAATCGATTACCTAGCACCCGGCCACGGCTTTCTGATGAGCAATGCGAACGAAATCGTTGATCGACTCGTTATTCATCGCTTGGGACGTGAGAACAAGGTCTTGGCGGCCTTGCGCGGGGCAAGCCAACCCTTGCCACTCGAAGAGCTCGTCAAGCACGCCTACGCCGACACAGATCAACGGCTGCATAAAGTGGCGATGCGCTCGCTTCAAGCACATCTTGATAAACTGGTCTCAGAGGGGCGTGCACACCACCAAAACGGTGTCTGGAGCCCCACCCACTAGCCACAGTCGTAGGAACACGCATGGATCGCCGTCGCTTTATTTGCCATACCGCCATCGCAGCGGGGGCAGCTACGTTACCGGCAACCTTGTTCGCCCGGACAGCTCCAACGATCTTTCGCTGGGTTCCAGCCAGCGACCTCTCCATACTTGATCCATCCTACACCACGGCAGCGATCACAGCCACGCATGCCTTAATGGTCTTTGACACACTGTACGGACTCGATGCGCAGTATCAGCCCCAACCCCAAATGATAGACAGCGAACAAGTCGACCAAGACGGCTTACGCTGGACGTTGCAATTACGAGAGGGGTTGATGTTTCACGACGGATCGCCCGTACGTGCGCAAGATGCCGTCGCCAGTATCAAGCGTTTCGGTGCGAGAAATTTAATCGGTCAAACACTTTTTTCTTGTCTTGACACACTCAGCGCAACGTCAGACCGCTCGCTTGAGTTTAAGTTGACGCGTCCTTTTTCTCTGTTGAGTGTCACCCTCGCCTCGGCTGCGGCATCGATCATGCCAGAGCGCCTGGCCAATACACCAGACAACATCATAATCAAAGAAGTCGTCGGAAGCGGTCCTTTCCGATTTTTGCCTCAACGCTGGGTCTCAGGATCGCAGGTCGTCTATCAAAAATCAGCGGGGTATCGTCCACGCGCGACAGGACAGGCAAGCAATACAGCAGGCCCCAAGATTGCTCACATTGATGAAGTACGTTGGCAAATCATCCCGGATCGCGCAACGGCAGTGGCTGCGCTACAAAACAATGAAGTAGACGGTATTGAAGTCATTGACAACGAGTTCATCCCGAGGTTGCGAAAAAATAAACAGATCCAGTTAATAAAAGCTCCGCTACCTTCAATTTTCATACTCAGATTTAATCATCTGCATCCACCGTTCAATAATCCTGCTATGCGTCGCGCAATCTTATCGGTCATCAATCAAACTGATTACATGATGGCCGCCAATGGTGCAGACTTTCCGGAGTACTGGAATGATAAGTGCGGGGTGTTCGCGCCAGGCACTCCGATGGCTTCAACGGCTGGCATGGATAAATTGACTGGCAAGCGAGACCTCGCACGAGCACGTAAGCTCATCAAAGACTCAGGATATGCTGGACAGCCTATTATCATTTTGGATCCAGTCGATACCGCACCCTATCACGCATGCGCTCTGCTCACAGAAGATTTGTTCAAACAGTTAGGCATAAAGACAGAATTGCGCGCAATGAACTGGGGCAGTTATCTTCAACGCCGTAATAATCAGAACAGTCCCGCAGAGGGCGGATGGCACATTGGATTCACTGCGCTGGTTGGAACGGGTAATTTAGATCCCGTGAGTAATCCAGCCATACGCGGTACAGGAAAGCTCGGCTGGTTTGGTTGGCCCACAAACGACACCTTAGAGAAGCTCAGGCAAGACTGGCTATTTGCAGCCACGCTACAGGAGCGTCAGGCTATCTGTCGTGACATACAAATTCAAGTCATGGAAGACGTCCCCTATATTCCGCTGGGCGCCGTGTATAACTTGACAGCCCTCAGAAAGAATTGGAACCATTTTCAGCCACAGGGGCCTGCGTTTTTTACTCTGCGACGCACTTAAGCCTTTTGCAAGCGTGTGCGCACTTTCCCAAGCCAGGTTTCCAAGTCATCGACATAGGTAAAGACCGCCGGGATAACCAACAGACTCAATAGCGTCGATGTCATCAAACCTCCGATCACCGCAATCGACATTGGCGCGCGAAAACTTGGGTCAGAGCCCCAGCCAAGCGCAATAGGCAGCATGCCCGCCGTCATAGCGATCGTAGTCATCACAATCGGCCTCGCACGTTTATGACAGGCATCGATCAGCGCAGCATGACGCTCCAGCCCTTGCCGGCGAGCCGTGATCGCATATTCGACCAACAGAATCGAATTCTTAGTGACGACTCCCATGAGCATCAGCAACCCAATGAGAGATGGCATAGAGAAACTCATACCGGTCACGAGTAGTGCCACAAAGGCACCACCAATTGACAGCGGTAATGCCCCCAAAATCGTGATCGGCTGAAGAAAGTCGTGAAACAACAGAACCAAAATCATATAAATACAAAGCAATCCAATCGCCATCGCAAGTCCAAAGCTGGCAAACAATGCCTGCATCTCTTTAGTGTCCCCCAGTTCAGCTCGTGTGACGCCTGCAGGTAAATTAATCAAGCTTGGTAAAGCCATCGCATCCGCAAATACTTCGCCTAACGGCCGTCCACTCAACTCTACATCCAGCACGACATTTCGACTGCGATTTAGACGGTCGATTTGCGCAGGGCCGCTATCCATCGAAAACGTCACGACATTGCCCAGCAAGGTTGGACCATAGCGACCAGGAACGGTCAAGCGCTCTAGCGCCGAGATATCCGCACGAACCGCATCCGGCAGCTTGACACGAATAGGGATCTGTCTTTCGGATAGATTCAATTTCGCTAAGCCAATCTCGTAATCACCGCTCGTCGCTACGCGCAAGGTTTCAGCAATACTCTGCGCCGTGACGCCCAAGTCTGCTGCACGTGCGAAGTTCGGTCGTACGATCAGCTCGGGCCGCACGAGGCTCGCCGATGAAGTCACCGAGCCAATATCCTTGAGTGTCCGTAAGTCACGCTCCACCGCTTGCGCTGCCTTGCTCAACGCATGAGCATCTTCACTCTGAAGAACGATCTGCATTTTGACACCCACATCTTGCGGCCCAACCGTAATACGAACGCCAGGTTCTCGATCGAGTAAATTGCGGATATCAACCTCAATTTCTTGTTGATTTTTTTTACGATCTGAGCGGTGTGTCAATTGCACAGTCAGGGTCGCCTTACGCACTTCTGCCGCTGAGCCTCTCGCAAAGGCATCGCCCGAAACACCCGCCCCCACCGAACTAAAAATACGCTTGACGTCGGGCATTGTCTCGAGCTTTTGGCGCACACGCTCGGCCGCACGCAAGGTATCTTCAAGCGTACTTCCAGGAGCCCGTTCAATGTTAACCATTGTTTGTCCGCGATCTGCAGGAGGAACAAAACCCTTAGGCAGGAGCGGCACGAGCGACAACGATCCAACAAAAAAAATAGTCGCCATCAATACGGTCTTAAATCTATTACCCAGACACCACTGGACCGACGCCAAGTAGTGGCGCATCACCCAACCGTCGGCCTCGTGCTCGCCCACAGCTTTGCTGGGCTTCATCAAATAAGCGGCCATCATTGGCGTCAAGAGACGTGCGACGAGCAAGGATGCAAGAATGGCTAGAACAGCCGTCCAGCCGAATTGTTTAAAGAACTTTCCTGGGATACCGTCCATGAATGCTGTAGGCAAAAACACAGCCACTAAGGCAAACGTCGTCGCAATGACTGCCATACCGATTTCATCCGCAGCATCCAGCGCAGCCTGAAGGGGTGACTTCCCCATGCGAAGGTGTCGCGCAATGTTCTCCACCTCAACAATCGCGTCGTCCACCAAGATACCAACGACCAACGCCAGCGACGTGAGCGTCACCATATTCAGCGTGAAGCCAAAAAAATAAATACCTAAAAATGCGGGGAGAATAGAAAGTGGCAGTGCCGCAGCGGACACAATTGTTGCGCGCCAGTCTCTTAAAAAATACCAAACAACCAAGACAGCTAAGATCGCACCCTCGTACAAGAGGTGCATCGAGCCTGCAAAGTTTTCCTCGGTAACCGTCACATTATTAATCTGCTCGGTAAACTCAACATCGCGATGCTGTAATGCCAGTGTCGCGACCACCTCATGCACATTTTTCGCGAGCGATACTTCGTCGGCGCCCTTACTACGCATAATCTCAAACGCGACTACGGGCTTGCCATTTACCAAAGCAATTGAGCGGCGCTCGGCAGTTGTATCTTCAATTTTCGCAAGCTGTCCGAGCCGCACTCGACGACCATCCGACAGTGAGATATCCAACGCTGCCAGCTCGCTGGCACTTGCCGCAGTCGCAATGGTCCGAACCGACTGCTCCGCACCGCCGATGTCGCCACGCCCCCCCGGGGATTCTTGTTGGACCAACTTCAGTCGACGCGAGATATCAGAGGCCGTGACTCCCAACGCCGACATCTTGAGAGGATCTAATTCAATACGGATCTCTCTGTTTAAACCACCAATCCGCTTGACACGACCGACTCCCGTTACGGTTAACAATTGCTTGGTGACGGTATTATCAATAAACCAAGACAGCCCTTCCTGATCCAGACGGGAGGAGGTCAAGGCATAGGTCATGAGCGGGCGACCTGCCGTCGTAGTGCGCAAGACGCTTGGCTCTTTTATGTCAGCTGGCAAGTCTGCGCGCACGCGTGTGACCGCATCGCGCACATCATTGACAGCCTCCATCACATTCTTTTCGAGGTTGAACTCGACGGTGATGACAACTGTGCCCTCTAATATCTTTGTGTACAGGTTTTTGATTCCCTGTAGCGTGGCAATTGAATTTTCGATCTTACGAGCAACTTCTGTCTCTAGGGTCGCAGGAGCAGCTCCTGGCAAGCTCGCTTCGACCGTCACCATAGGCAACTCAATGTCAGGAAAGTCTTGCACACCTATCGCCCGAAACGACAACACGCCAGCAATCGACAGCAGAATGAACAGCAGGATCGCTGGAATAGGATGTCGAATCGAAAAGGCGGAAAAATTCATCGCTTCGCCTATTTTGCTTCAGATGTAGTGGATGATTGCGCGGAGGCAATCGCGATCGCGTCATCGTTATTAAGAAAACCGGCTCCAGACTCTGCGATGACATCGCTTTCCTCAACACCCTTGAGAATCTCTATGCGCGTACCAAGTCTACGACCCACTTCAACCCGAACTTGTGAAACACGCGCGGCATCTCGAACTTTAAATACATAACTAAAGCCATCACGCATGACGACTGACTCTTGAGGCAAGGTCAACACCCGCGTATTGCCCAACTCGAACTCGCCACTCGCAAACATTCCTGCACGCACAACGGGTGTGTCGTTTTCAATCGTCGGGAGATCAACATAGACGACTGCTGTACGCGCCTGCATATCGACTGTTGGACCAATCACACGCACCTTACCCATTAAAGGAGTGGACTCTTTGCCAAAACTTGCGGGATGGACTCGCACAGGCATTCCAACTCGAATCCGATTCAACTCTTCAGACACCACCTCTGCGCGCCACTCAAGTCTGCGCTGCCGCACCATTTTGAATAACTCAGTCCCTATCGGTACCACGGCCCCCACACTCACTTGCCGAGCCGAGATGACACCGTCATCTGGCGCGCGCACTTCTGCGTACTGCAAGCGCAAGTTTTGCACTTGCACTTGCGCACGGACCGCCTCGAGCCTCGCCTTCGCCGTTTGTTCAGCTGTCAGATACTGGCTAATTTGCTGGGCAGATAATGCACCGGAATTTTTCAG
>CAJBTJ010000088.1 GCA_903958565.1 uncultured beta proteobacterium | reverse complement strand
TCCCCAGGAGCGACCACCACACTGCCAGAGGGTGCGGTGCTCACCAGCACAAGGTAACTTGATTGAACGGTTAAGCGTCCTGACGCGAGCGAGACATCGAGCAACACATCCACAACGCGCCGATTCACGGATTGGGAGGAGCGCACGACTAGCCGACGCGAACCCGCAGAGAATCCTGGCTCAATGCTCACAGAGAGTGTTTCTAATGGCGCAGGGCTTGTCAGTCCTGCCGTGACCCACGCCTGTTGCTGCGCAACGCTGACTTTTAACACCGCCATATCTTCGGGCGTGAGCTCATACAAAGGTATCTCCACGCGTAGCGGCGCCCCAGCCGGCGACATGACACTTCCATGGCCGGGCTTCGCTGCCCAGACAGGCTGCATCAGACCGACGGATAGCAACGTCAAACCCGTAAAAGCCGCTAAGCTGAGGCTTCTCGGGAGCACCGCAATTTGACGTGAACTACGCATTGTCATTTCCTTAAGTATTACAGTTGACCTAGAGTGATACGCAACATCCGACGTAATGGCTCGGCCGCACCCCAAAGTAGTTGGTCGCCAACGGTGAAGGCACCCAGATAATCGTTGCCCATGGACAGCTTACGCATGCGTCCCACAGGGATGTCGAGCGTGCCAGTCACCGCCACGGGTGAGAGCCGACTCAGTGTTTCTTCTTTTGTGTTCGGAACAACTTTGGCCCAAGCGGTCCCATTGGCAACGATATCCAAGATTTCATCGAGCGGTACATCACGCGTCAGTTTGATTGTCAGCGCCTGGCTGTGGCAGCGCATCGCCCCAACGCGTACACAAAGCCCGTCGATTGGTATCGGTGTTGAACCAAAACCTTGTCCGCGACCGAGAATCTTGTTGGTCTCCGCTTCGCCTTTCCATTCCTCGCGCGACATGCCATTACCCAAATCCTTGTCGATCCAAGGAATAAGATTGCCGGCCAGCGGAACCCCGAAATGCTCTGTCGGCAGACGACCAGACTGTTGAATCGCCAACACCTTGCGATCGATATCAAGAATCGCAGAGGCCGGGTCCATCAAATGCGTTTGCACTTCCGCGTTGATCAGCCCAAACTGCGTCAGAAGCTCACGCATGTGTTGCGCGCCGCCACCAGAGGCGGCTTGATACGTCATGGATGTCATCCATTGGATCAGCCCCTGATTGAATAACCCCGCCAGACCCATCAGCATGCAGCTCACCGTGCAATTGCCACCGATAAAATCTTTCACACCGCGCTTAAGCGCCGCGTCAATGATGGGCCGATTGACCGGATCCAAAACAATCAGTGCATCATCCTTCATGCGAAGCGTGCTCGCGGCGTCGATCCAATATCCTGTCCATCCTGCCGCACGCAATTTCGGATACACCTCGGAGGTGTAATCGCCGCCTTGGGCCGTCACAATCGTATTGAGCTTCTTTAGCGCCCCGATGTCGTAAGCGTTTTGCAATGCAGTTTCGCCCGCCCAGGCTGGACTCTTGCCACCCGCATTACTCGTCGAGAAAAATACGGGATCAATGAGTGCAAAATCACCTTCATCGCGCATGCGCTGCATGAGCACAGAGCCAACCATACCGCGCCAACCAACTAATCCAACAGAGTGTTTCATTTCAGAACTTTGTATAAATAAAGGATATGCTGCTCGCCAGCATTTTAACGCTAATCAAAACTTAATTCAGTGCCTTGAGTACCGCGTCACCCATGGCGGCTGTTCCAACTTTTGTCGTACCTGGCTCAAAGATATCTGCGGTACGCAAACCTTGCTGCAAGACAAGTTGAACAGCGCGCTCAATTCGCTTGGCTTGGGCATCGCTGTCTAATGAATAACGTAACATCATTGCAGCGGACAAAATAGTGGCCAGTGGATTCGCGATACCTTTACCGGCGATGTCAGGCGCGGAGCCATGACTCGGCTCATAGAGGCCCTGACCCGACGCATTCATAGATGCCGAAGGAAGCATACCAATCGATCCCGTGAGCATCGCTGCTTCATCCGACAAGATATCGCCGAACAAGTTACCAGTCACAATGACATCAAATTCGCGTGGAGCGCGAACCAATTGCATGGCAGCATTGTCGACATACATGTGGGTAAGCGCAATGTCTGGGTAGTCTTTCGCTACCTCGATCACCGTATCACGCCACAGCTGCGACGTTTCGAGTACGTTTGCCTTGTCGACACTGCATAACCTTCCACTACGTTTTTGTGCCGCTTGAAACCCGAGATGCGCAATCCGTCGAATTTCAGGCTCGGCATAACGCATGGTGTCGAAACCCTCTTTGCTTCCGGCGAAGGGGCCATCGGTTGCAGTACGAATACCACGCGGTGTTCCAAAATAAATATCCCCGGTCAGTTCGCGCAAAATAAGTATGTCGAGCCCTGAAACAATTTCTGGCTTCAGTGAAGAAGCGTTTGCGAGCTCGGGATACAGAACCGCAGGACGCAGATTGGCAAATAAGCCGAGGGACTTACGCAGCCCGAGAATAGCCTGCTCTGGACGAAGCTCGCGCGGCAGCTTGTCGTATTTCCAGTCACCGACGGCGCCAAACAACACGGCGTGAGATTCTTGAGCAAGCTTTAAGGTCGCGGGCGGCAGAGGATGTCCATGTAAGTCATAGGCGGTTCCACCCACGGGCGCATACTCAATGTCGAGCGAAAGATCGAGGGCTTTCAACACGCGTACGGCTTGCTCCATAATTTCAGAACCGATGCCATCGCCTGGCAACACCGCGATTTTTTTTGTCATGATGAGTACATCCAAAAATAATGGGCCGGAAAACCGGCCCGTTTAAAGATAAGCTTAACGGACAATCGGCACAACATCGAGCCAAGGATGACGGGCAAGTCGCTCTGCTTCAAACGTACGAATTTTTTCTTCCTTACGCAGCGTCAGTCCGATTTCGTCGAGGCCATTTACCAAGCAGTACTTGCGATGAGGCGTAATCTCAAACTCCATTGCCCGGCCATCTGGCGCAATGACCACTTGTTTCTCGAGATCGATCGTCAGCTTGTAACCAACGAAGCCACGAACCTCGTCAAACAAGCGCGACAATTGCAGCTCCGAGAGAACGATAGGCAAAAATCCGGTTTTGTAGCTATTGTTAAAAAAGATATCCGCAAACGACGGTGCGATCACAGCGCGAAAACCATATTGAGCCAATGCCCAGGGCGCGTGCTCACGGCTAGAGCCGCAACCAAAGTTCTTGCGACCAATCAGAATCGAGGCGCCTTGGTAGCGCGAGTGATTCAAGATGAAGTCAGGATTAAGCGGGCGTTTGGAGTTATCCATACCCGGCTCGCCATGATCAAGGTAGCGCAGTTCGTCGAAGAGGTTTGGCCCAAAGCCAGAACGCTTGATCGACTTTAGAAACTGTTTCGGAATGATGAGATCGGTGTCAACGTTCTCACGGTCTAGCGGGGCAACGAGGCCTTGGTGTGTAGTAAATGCGTCCATGATGATTACCGGAAGTTACGTACGTCGACAAAGTGACCGGCGACGGCAGCAGCAGCAGCCATCGCGGGGCTAACGAGATGGGTGCGTCCGCCCTGCCCTTGACGCCCTTCAAAATTTCGATTGGATGTTGAGGCACAACGTTCACCCGGCTCGAGACGATCCGCGTTCATCGCCAGACACATCGAACAGCCCGGCTCACGCCACTCAAAACCAGCCTCGATAAAAATCTTGTCCAGTCCTTCGCGTTCAGCCTGAGCCTTCACAAGTCCAGACCCCGCCACAACCATCGCCTGCCGAACATTGCTCGCAACGCGCTTTCCACGTGCCACGGCAGCGGCGGCGCGTAGATCTTCAATGCGGGAGTTTGTGCACGAGCCGATAAAGACACGATCAACCTTAATATCTTGAATCGGCGTATTGGGTTTTAGGCCCATGTAATCCAGAGCACGCTCCATACCGCTACGGCGCATTTCGTCTTTTTCGCGCTCAGGATCAGGAACACGGCCTGTCACAGGCAGAACCATTTCAGGCGATGTTCCCCAGGTGACTTGCGGTGCAATCTGCTTGGCATCGATGTCTACGATTCGGTCAAAGTGCGCACCCTCGTCAGAACGCAGGGTCTTCCAGTAAGCCACTGCTGAATCCCACAGCGCTCCACTCGGGGCGAATGGCCTGCCGACGAAGTAGTCAAGCGTTTTTTGATCAACCGCCACCATCCCTGAGCGGGCGCCGGCTTCAATCGACATATTGCACAGCGTCATACGGCCTTCGATGGACAAATCACGAATGGCGCTGCCTGCGAACTCAATGGCATGCGCGGTACCACCTGCCGTGCCAATTACACCGATGACGTGCAAAATAATATCTTTCGCGGTGCAACCGACAGGCAGTGTGCCTTCAACGCGCACCAACATATTTTTGTTTTTCTTGGCTTGTAGTGTTTGAGTCGCCATGACATGCTCGACTTCTGAAGTGCCAATTCCAAACGCAAGCGCGCCTAACGCGCCATGTGTGCTCGTATGTGAGTCGCCGCAAACAACGGTCATGCCAGGTAGCGTCGCGCCTTGCTCGGGACCGATGACATGCACGATGCCTTGGCGCAAATCGTTCATCTTGAACTCGATGACGTTGTGCTTCTCGCAGTTCGCATCGAGCGTGTCGACCTGCAGTTTGGAGATCGGATCGGTGATGCCCTCTTTGCGATCAATGGTCGGAACGTTGTGGTCCGCCACGGCAAGATTGGCGTTCAGACGCCATAACTTACGTCCGGCAAGCTCCAAGCCCTCAAAGGCTTGAGGACTGGTTACTTCGTGTAATAAATGGCGGTCAATGTATAGGATCGTGGTGCCGTCGGCCTCTTCGTGAACCACATGGGCGTCCCATAGCTTGTCGTAAAGGGTTTTTTTCATGACGTTGTCTCGGTCGGTCGCTATGAAGTGTTAATCGTTTAGCGTTCGATTATGCCATAGGGATCACCCCCTTATGGCAGCTGTTCCGTTCTAGCTAGTCGCGTAAAACAGCTCCGCACTGGGCACGATCCAGCAAAGCATGATCGGCCAACACCAGCGCCAACAAAGCCTCGGCAATGGGCGTGGCCCGAATGCCGACACAGGGGTCATGCCGACCGAGGGTCTGAACCATGACAGCTTGCCCCGCTTTGTCTACCGAGCGCCGCTCGGTTCGGATACTTGAGGTTGGTTTGATCGCCAAGCTCACCGTCACGGGCTGCCCCGTCGATATTCCGCCCAGAATGCCCCCTGCATGGTTGGTCAGAAACCCCGCGGGTGTCATTTCGTCTCCATGCTCGGATCCGCGTTGCGCCACGCTTCGAAAACCGGCCCCAATTTCAACCCCTTTCACCGCATTCAGGCCCATCATTGCATGGGCGATATCAGCATCGAGTCGATCGTAAATCGGCGTCCCCAAGCCAACTGGAACACCCTCAGCCACAACCTCTATACGCGCGCCGACGGAGTCGCCCGCCTTGCGCAACATATCCATGTAATCCTCAAGCTCTTGCACTCGACTGGCGTCCGCTGCAAAGAACGGGTTATCTAGCACGTGATCCCAACTCACAAACGCGAGCTCGAGCGGGCCCAACGCAGACATGTAACCACGCACTTGGGTACCAAAAGTCTCTTTTAGCCATTTTTTTGCAATCGCGCCTGCAGCAACGGTGGGGGCTGTCAGACGCGCAGAAGAACGCCCGCCACCGCGGGGGTCACGCACGCCATACTTCTTGAAGTACGAGTAGTCAGCATGCCCGGGACGAAACGTCTGAGCAATGTTGTTGTAATCCTTGCTGCGAGCGTCCGTGTTGCGAATCAAGAGCCCGATGGGGGTTCCGGTTGTAACCCCTTCAAACACTCCCGACAAAATTTCGACGCGATCAGACTCTTGCCGCTGCGTAACGTGGCGGGAAGTCCCTGGACGGCGGCGATCAAGCTCAAGCTGTATATCCTCTTCGCATAAGGCGAGCCCGGGCGGGCATCCATCGACCACGCAGCCGATCGCCGGGCCATGAGATTCACCAAAGTTGGTGACGCGAAACAGAGTGCCGAGTGTGTTGCCAGACATATGTGAACCGTACAAACCTGTAGTGGATATTGAATTATGTCACTAGGACGAGCAACTTACCTCGATTTTAGCTGCCCAGGCAGGTGGCTGCGCGGCGTAAACGTCCATTCCGGACTGGTAGGCGTATGGGGAGTCCAATACACGCATGATCCGGTCGACCTCGGTAAAATCGCTGCCTTGAGCGTCCTCAATGGCTTTTTGAGCCAAATGATTGCGCAAAACATACAGTGGGTTGGCTGCAAGCATCGAGTCCAGACGCGTGTTTCTTGCCATGGCATCGTTTGACCCAATCCGTTGCAAGTAACGCTCGAGCCAGGCTTGCGCCGCCTCGCGGTCAAGAAAAAGATCAATAAATGGCTGCACGGTGGGACCAGTCGTGCCACCCAAATCACGTCGAACACGCTCCGGATCCGCGGCACCCACGCCTGGAGCATGCGCGAGTTGTCTGAAGGTCAGCGTGAAGTCGGCGTGATTGGCTTGCATCAGCGACCACAGGTCATCCATCAAGGTTTCGTCTCCCTCTTGCCATACACCGAGACCCAACTTTTGAGTCATTTGGCGCTGCATTGCTTGAAGGAAAATGGGTTCAAAGGTATCTAAGGCCGAGCGTAACGCGTCCGCATCCGGCGCTATCACATGTAGGCTATTTGCGAGTTGGTACAAATTCCAGTGGGCGACCTTGGGTTGCGCATGCCAGGCATAGCGCCCTTGTGCATCCGTATGATTGCAAATATGCTTGGCATCAAAGCCGTCCATGAAACCATACGGACCATAGTCGAGGGTCAGGCCAAGAATTGACATATTGTCGGTATTCATCACACCGTGGCAAAAGCCGACAAGCTGCCACTGCGCCAGCAAAAGAGCGGTTCGCTGGACCACTGCACGAAGCAGCCGAACAGATCGTTGATCTGGTGTGTCCGGAATACCAGGATCGGGCAATAAGCACTCCGGATAAAAACGCGCGATCACATAGTTCGCTAACGTGGTCAACTGGTCCGGCGCATTGCGCGCCGCCCAGTGCTCAAAGGAACCAAAACGCACAAAGCTAGGCGCCATGCGCGCAACGACTGCCGCAGTCT
>CAJBTJ010000087.1 GCA_903958565.1 uncultured beta proteobacterium | reverse complement strand
GCCAATCTCCTCAGAGATGAGCGCGTAGATATTGTGCACGGTGTAGAGCTGAGTGACAGTGACGTCTGACCAGCCGAAGCCGAGTACACGCATCCGATTTTCCATTTCATCCAGCACCCAACGCGCTTTGTTTCTTAAGCCTTCAGGCGATAGATCTCCAAGGCTGATAATGTGATCTTTGTAGTTACCCTGACCTTCTGGGGCTTCGCCACTGCCGGCGATGACAAAAGACGGCGCGGCAGACGAGTCTGGCACCGTGTAGGAGAATGCATAAAATCCGGGCTCTTGTGGAGGATCCAGTTCCGGACAAACGTTACTGCGCGCAACGGGGTTACTTTTTCCATCAAACAGCCCCCATCGCGCGAGCGTACCAACATATTCCTTGTTGAACGCCTCAAAACCAGCCTCATCGAACGGACGTGGCGAACGCAATTCGCACGCGCAAAAGGCAGAAAGCGGCCGTCCAGCCTCTTTGAGTGTCATTTCAATCAGGCGAAACCCCTCGGCCAAGGAAACAACATTCATCAAGCGGACTCGCTCGATCCGAAACCCAGGCTCAGCAGCAACACCTGCCGAGTACTGAAAAACACCCGGTACAAAACGATAGTTACCTGGTCCGTAGACTTGAGCTTTTGTCATGATAAATGTATCGGTAGAGGTGATGTGTCTCGGCATATTGGCAGTGCAGTCGTGACGGCAGCATAGGCCACCTTAGGCACTGTCAGCGACTTCGCCGTTCAGTATATGCCGGCCTGAGATTGGAAGCCAAATGGATTTTGAGGGCGGGGGTACGGTGGGGTATCGGTTAGGTGAGTTCGATAAGGGGTGGCGGGCGTCACGCGATTACGCGTCATCATCGCGGTTACACAACTGGCGACGCATCACCGACAGCATCACAAACCGCCTGAGATCCTGCAATCTCAGGTTTTTTGCTTTTGGTCTGGAAGAGGGATACTAACCACTATTACTCTTGAGCAACATACTTACGCTATGCTCGTATCTTTACTAGCACCGATCAGTCGATCGACATCGGCAAATAATTTTTCTGCAAGCAACCTGAGCTCAGCAATTGCTGATTCTTCGACTTCAAGAAATCCCTCATATTCAGCCAAATTGCGTTTTTGATGTGCTGCATCGAGCACTCGCCACTGACTGGCTGGCCACGCTACAGTATGGCCAAGAGACTGAAAAACAATGTAACGGTTTTCACTGCGATAGCCGTGCCATCGGAGTGCTGTAAGTGCGGCCACATGTATTGCGTTATAGACACTAGTGAAGCGCCCTTCTTGAGATACTTGCGGATAGCTCGAGTCTGCAAGACGCTTGCGCGCCATCGCTAACATGCGGTCAATTTCTGCACGATTCATTGGCTCAGCTTTTATCTTACCGATTTTGGCAAGATTACTGAGCGCTTCTAAAGTCATCCATGTTTCCAAAAATATGCAAAGTAGGTTGGCTCAAAACTTTATTCACAAAAGAGTCAGCATCGCTCAATCTTTTTTTGAATTCGTGAACCGTGTAACAGGTGGGATTAATCTTGCGGCAAAGAATTTCTTCTACAGGCAGCAACTGTTCCAGTATGTCACTTAATGTCAGATCGCGACCGACAAGCATGACATCTATGTCACTTTTAGCAGTGTCTGACTGCTTCGCGACAGAGCCATAAACAATGGCGATATCGATTTTGTTTTCGATTGGAAGCAGCGCCTCTTGAATCATCGGAGCCACACCCATTACTTTGCGCGTCAAATCGCGCAACTCTTTAAATAAGGGGCTTTGACGGTTGGCAGATATTTGTCGTTGATTGCCTTGCATCTTCGAGCTGGCAAGGCCTGCATCTACTAGCCTGTTGATCTCTCGCTGTAGAGACGCACTGCCTAAACCAGTCAAGCGACGCAACTCACTTAGGTGATAAAAGCGTTCCGGCTGACCAAAAATCCAAAAATGAACCTTGGCTTGACTGTCTGTAAAAAGTGCATTTTTCATTGACATAGCCAAATTTTAGCACGATCGAGCTAAAATTTAGAAAATCGCTAAATTGAATTGCGTTTGGATCTTCAAAAAAGATGCAGGTAGCGCTCGAACGGCTGCTCAATGGCAAACCGAATAGCACATCAAAAGAAAAAGCGCCCCGAAAGGCGCATGTTCGTCTACTACTTGGCGGAGCAGCACTGACTACATCACAAACCGCCTGGGGTGCTGAAATCTCGGTTTTTTTGGTTTTGGTCTGCGAGAGGGATACTAACTGCTCGCGAGTTTTTACTCTGCGGCAAGTAGGAGCACCAACATCTTGCGAACATCACCATGTAAGGATGTCATTGTTGATTTGCACCTTCACTTGGATACTAGCTACCTTCGGGTGGCTTTTTAACGCCCGAACAGCATCGTTTGAGCAAAATACAGTGCATAGGTCTGCACAGCGAAGCCGTCGATTTATGGGGGTGCGGGTATGGTGGGGTGTCGCTTGGCTGGAATCGACAGGGGGTAGGCTTAGGTGATGACTCGGGTATCTAAGTTTTTACGGATTTCTCAGGGGATTAAGCGAAATCTCGCAGTCACTCACAAATACTGCAAATAGCGGTTGACACCCATTCAGCGCCGAGATTATAAAAGT
>CAJBTJ010000086.1 GCA_903958565.1 uncultured beta proteobacterium | reverse complement strand
GCGCGGCGGCATCGCGTTGACTGAACCTGACTGTGGCACTGATTTGCAGGCTATTCGGACCACGGCTGTGCGCGATGGTGACGACTACATCATTCACGGCAACAAGATGTGGATCTCAAATGGCATCTACGGAAACTGCTTTGCGGTGTTGGTCAAGACCGATCCGACTGCCAGCCCACGCCATAAGGGAATGAGCTTGTTTCTGGTAGAAAAGAGCGACGCATTCCGCGCGAGCCGAAAGCTGGAAAAACTTGGCTACAAAGGGATTGATTCGGCCGAGCTCGTGTTCGATCAGTGCCGGGTGCCTGCTAGCCAGTTAATCGGTGGCAAAGAGGGCAAGGGCCTACAAATGATTTTGAACGGCCTAGAGCTCGGCCGGATTAACGTTGCGGCGCGCGGCGTCGGCGTCGCGCAGGCCGCACAAAACGAAGCGGTCAAGTATTCGCAGCAGCGTAAAACGTTTGGTAAACAGATTTGTGAGCATCAAGCGATTCAGCTTAAATTGGGCGATATGGCAACGCGCACCGAAGCCTCAAGACTATTAACAATGCGTGCGGCAGAGGCCTATGACCGTGGCGAACGTTGCGATATGGAGGCGGGCATGGCCAAACTGTTTGCCACCGAGTCTGCCTTAGAAAACAGCATGGAAGCGATGCGCGTGCATGGTGGCTATGGCTATTCAAAAGAATACTTGGTTGAGCGGTTCTATCGCGATGCGCCACTTTTGACGATTGGTGAGGGTACCAATGAAATGCAACGCATCATTATTGCCAAACAGTTGATCGCAAGGAATCCCATATGAGTTTGCCGCTACAAGGAATGCGGATTCTTGCCATTGAGCAATATGGGGCGGGGCCGTTTTCGACTCAACACTTAGCCGACCTCGGTGCGGAAGTCATTAAGATTGAGAATCCTCACGATGGTGGCGACGTCGGCCGAGCGGTCGGGCCACATTACTTTGGTCCTGGCGATAGTCATTTCTATCAAGCATTCAATCGCAACAAAAAGAGCATCCGGCTAGACCTCAAGCAAGAGGCGGGTCGTGAGGTGTTGCATAAACTTGTTGAACACGCTGATGCGGTATTTAACAACTTACGCGGAGATCTGCCCGCGAAGTTAGGTCTGACTTACGAGGCGCTAAAGCACATTCGTAAAGATATCGTGTGCGTGCATTTGTCGGCTTACGGACGCGAAGGCGAGCGCGCGGCGTGGCCTGGTTACGATTATTTGATGCAGGCCGAAGCGGGATATTTGTCCTTAACCGGTGAGCCCGATGGACCGCCTTCGCGTTTCGGTTTGTCGATGATTGATTTAATGACCGGAACCACGGCTGCCCTTGGGCTTGTTTCGGGCGTGCTGGGTGCGCGCGCAACGGGAGTAGGACGCGATATCGATACGAGTTTGTTCGATGTGGCGATGCATAACCTCGCCTATCTGGCCACGTGGTACCTGAATGGTGGACATGTCACTGGAAGAGCGCCGCGCTCAGGTCATCCCTCGCTGGTACCCAGTCAGTTGTACCCAACGAAAGACGGTTGGCTATTTATTATGTGCAACAAAGAAAAATTTTGGCCTGTCTTGGCCAAGGAGCTGGGCCGACCTGAATGGGCGCAGCGCCCGGAGTACAGCTCCTATAAAGGCAGACTGGAAAATCGCGATCAATTTAACGCCGACATCGAGAGCGTTACCTTGACCGACACCACAGCAAACTGGATGAAAAAATTTGCTGGGAAAGTACCGGCGTCTCCCGTCTATGACGTCGCGCAGGCGTTGGACAACCCCTTTGTGCACTCTCGGCAAGGTGTTGTGAAAACCGCCAGGACTGATGGTTCCGAGGTGTTGGGTGTTGCTGCACCGATTCGATGCTCTGGTGACGTCGCCCCGTTGCGCGCTGCACCGACGATGGGGGCCGACACGGACGCGTTGTTGACTTCGGCGGGCTTTACGGCGGAGCAAATAAAATTTTTGCGTGAGCATGCTGTGCTTTGAGGTTGGGATATTTTGTGAATAGGTTTTCGCGATGACCAGAGTTGATTCGTCTTTGTCGGTGCCGCGCTACGTACAGGTCGCGCGCACGTTGTTCGACGAGATCGAAAACGGGCGCTATGGGGTCGGTAGTTTTCTACCTACTGAGTTCGAGCTCTGTGCGCAGTTTGGAGTATCGCGTTTTACCGTTCGCGAAGCTGTTAAGCAGTTAGTGCACCAAGGCTTGGTCCTGCGACAGCCTGGGGTGGGCAGCCGAGTGTTGGCACGACGCCCCGTAAAGCAATATACCCAAACCATGACAGGCATCACCGACTTGCGACAGTACGCAAGCGAGACGACCTTGCAAGTGACGCAATCCCAGCTCTTGCATGTGGAGGGTTCGCTCGCGAGCTTGCTCGAGGTAAACAAGGGAGAAACGTGGCTGCATATTGAAGGCTTGCGTTACCAAGACGGCCAAGAGCAGCCTATTTGCTTGACGGATGTGTATGTCGCGCCGAGATTTCGATCTGTAGAAGGTGTAGAAGGCGCAATGCGTGAACCGCTCTATCGCCTCTTAGAGAAACAGTTTGGCTGCACAATTAAGGCCGTACAGCAAGAGATTCGCGCCATGGTGCTCAATGCACCGCTTGCCAAGAAACTTGGCGTGTCAGGACGCACCGCCGGACTGTGGATTGCACGCCGTTATCTGGATGAGCGTGACGAGCTAGTCGAGTTGGCGGTGAGCGTGCATCCGGCGGAACGCTTTAGTTATCGTGAGTCGTTCAGACGCGACTGGCAACTGAATAACATCAATACCGACACCACGCATTGAGCCACTAACCTAGTTCGTACCAGTCTCGAATAATCGACCAGGCGTCGGTTGCAGTATCAACAAAATGAATGATCTTCAGGTCGTCGACATCGATCAACTCTTGATTCACCAGCAAATCAAATCTGACCACTGTTCGCCAATGCTCTGCATCCACGAGGATAACTGGCAATGGTTCGATCTTCTTGGTTTGTATGAGGGTAAGCACTTCGAACAGTTCATCAAAGGAACCAAAGCCTCCCGGGTAGACGACGATGGCTCGTGCGCGCATAACAAAGTGCATTTTGCGCAGCGCGAAATAGTGGAACCGAAACGCTAAGCCTGGCGTGATGTATGGGTTTGGATTCTGTTCGCGCGGTAGGCTGATATTCAAGCCAATCGTTAAGTCGCCTGACTCAAACGCACCTCGGTTAGCCGCTTCCATAATGCCCGGGCCACCGCCCGTACAGATATGCAGACGATTGTGTGGGTCAGATTGTGTTTTGTTATACATCGCCACCAAGTGGCCAAATTCACGTGCAGATTCGTAGTGCTCGCTGT
>CAJBTJ010000085.1 GCA_903958565.1 uncultured beta proteobacterium | reverse complement strand
TGTCGTATTGATTATCTATCCCCCCGTCCGCTTGATCCGAAAACCGAAAGGCTTTTATGGTCTATTCCTGCAGATCAAAAGCAACTTCCCCCAGAGTTAAAAGAGGTGACGAAGCAACTGACACATCAATTCAAGGTGACATGTTGAAGCTGCGTCAGCTGAGCGACTTTTTTATAAGGTGGCGTGCGATCGCCGTTGCGTTGTGCGTCGTTGGCTTGCTGTGTATGACGACCGATGCGCTCGCGCAGGCGGCGCATCCGTTCGCGACGCCTGAACAACGCCTAAACTTTAGTGTGGGTGGTTGGTTTGGTGAATTTTCTGCGCAGATGGCGATGTGGCAGTCGCATTTCTACCGGCAACTTACTGGCGCTGTTCGCGCTTGGCAGCAAGATGGATGGGCAGCCTGGCTCTTGTTAGGCCTTTCATTTGCGTACGGAGTCTTTCATGCGCTCGGCCCTGGGCATGGCAAGGCGGTGCTGACTGCCTATGTGCTCGCGAATCGTGAAACGATACGCAATGGAGCGTTGTTAGCGTTGTTGTCAGCTTTTCTGCAAGCCGTCGTCGCCGTGGTGCTCGTGGGTGTCGCCGCTGGGGTGCTGAACGTCTCGGGCATGACCTTAAATCGGGCGACGTGGTGGCTAGAGCTTGGTTCCTATTTCATGATGATTGCGCTGGGCCTGCTGTTGGTTTACCGTCATGTCGTACGCGTGGCATTTCAACGTGGTGGACATCAACACCAACATCAACATCACGCGCATGATCATCATCACACGCATGATCATTCGCACACGCATACGCATGATCATTCGCAGAGTTGTGATGCAGGTTGCGGACACCTGCATGTGCCCGATCCATCGATGGTGAGTGGAAAGCTCAACTGGTCCCGGGCCACGTCGGCCATTCTGGCGATCGGGCTCAGGCCCTGCACGGGTGCGGTATTTGTGCTGGTTTTTACCTTGTCGCAAGGTTTTTTCATCGCAGGGATCGCTGCGGCACTCGCGATGGGCTTGGGGACAGGACTGACCGTCGCCGCACTAGCGAGCGCCTCACTTTGGGCTAATCACGCTCTAGAGAAAATCGTCGACGGACCGAGACTACGTTTAGGTACGTATTTGGTCGCAATCGTGCAAGGTCTGGCCTCGATTGCAGTCTTACTGTTTGGACTCTTGATGTTTAGTGCCGCTTGGACGACACACGCCTGATGTTCAGCAGTCTTTGCAACGGCCGTAGAGCGTCAGGTCGTGACTTTCCACTTTGAAGCCTTTCGGCACCAGGTTGAGTAAATCGCTCGGGCAAGAGTGGATATCAAACACTTTCTGACACGTGTAGCACTGAAAATGATGGTGATGCGCGTGGCCCGCAAGCTCGAACCGTGGGTTCTCGCCAGGAAGCAATACTTGTTTGATGGCGCCTTCTTCTACCATTGCTTTGATGTTGCGGTAGACCGTCGCGATGCCCAGCCGGGGGACATGTAAGCCAGCCAGCTCCAGTACCTCTTGTGCGAGCAAGGGTCTTCCGGCTTGTTCGATCGCGTCGCGAATCGCTGCGCGTTGCCTGGTGGCGCGTTCTGCTTTCGGGGCGTCAATGGAATGCATACCGTATCTTACCTACATTAATAATGATATTGTATTATCATTACGGTCTGGTTTGAATGTTTCTTCATTTTAATCGGCATTCCATTTCTGTAAGCGCTCTGGCACTTTTACCCCAATGAAACACGATCACTCTCACGACCATCCGCATCACCATGCTCATCAGGAGCTAGGAAAGGGCATCGACCGTTCATCGGTTGGGCCCGGCGCGGTGCTCGCACCGCCTGCGCTACCGAGTTCTGTACTCAGCGGCGTTGGGCAGCGTGTTCTGCTTGTGGGTGCCGTGGTGTGCGCGGTGTGGCTCGCCGTGTTGTGGGCTTTGTAGAACAGTGGATCCCCCGATGACTCCGTTACGTGCAGCGCCAGAGATTGCGCTGACTAATCTGACGGTTGCCTACGATGGGCATCCGGCGGTTCATCATTTGTCCGGCGCGTTTGCCTCGGGCTCGCTGACTGCGATTGTTGGACCGAATGGGGCAGGTAAAAGCACCTTGCTGTCTGCGCTTTGTGGTCAGCTCAAAGGTATTGAAGGTTCGATACGGTTTGGTGACGCCGCGCGTATTGACCTGGCTTACTTGCCGCAGCAGTCTGCGATTGATCGAGAGTTTCCTGTGCGCGTGCTTGATGTGGTCGTGCTGGGGGCCTGGAAACAAATCGGGAGTTTTTTACCCGCCTCGCGCCAGGTCAGACAGCGCGCGACCGACATGCTTGCAGCAGTGGGGCTGGTCGGCTTTGAGCGGCGTTTTATCGGGGAGCTATCGGTCGGACAGTTGCAGAGAGTGCTTTTTGCAAGACTGTTGATGCAGGACGCACCCGTGATCTTGTTGGATGAGCCGTTCAATGCCTTAGATACACGAACGGTTGAGGATTTACTTCAGGTTGTGTTGGATTGGCATCACCATTCTCGAACGGTGATTGCTGTCCTGCATGATTTGGATATGGTGCGCCGCTATTTCCCTCAGACTTTATTGCTGGCGCGTGAGGCGATTGCCTGGGGCGCGAGTGAAACCGTTTTGACGAGCGACAATTTGACTCGTGCCCGTGCGACTGCTGAATACTGGGACGACCGTGCGCCGTGGTGCGTGCGCGCACCCGAGCAGGGAGGGCGCTTCTAATGCTGGCAGACGTCTTCTTGCAAATATATAACGCCGTGCTTTTACCGTTTGTGGACTACGGTTTTATGCGACGAGCGCTCGTGGCTTGTGTGGTGATCGGCTTGGCTTGTGGTCCCATCGGTACGATCCTGGTCTTGCGACGAATGAGTCTCGCGGGTGATGCGATCGCACACGCGGTGCTTCCTGGAACTGCGGTCGGTTTTATATTTTTCGGTTTGTCACTGCCCGCGATGACGATAGGAAGTTTTGTGGCTGCAGCCTTAATGGCGCTGCTTGCGAACCTTGTGACGCGGTGGACTAAACAGAAGGAAGACGCGAGTTTTGCCTCTTTCTATTTAATCTCCTTGGCCCTAGGTGTATTGTTGATTTCTACCAGCGGTAGCAAAGTCGATTTATTGCACTTTTTATTTGGCAGTGTGCTTGCGACCAACGATGAGTCCTTGATCATGATTGCGGCGGCCTCGACCGTCACATTGCTCGCTCTAGCAATTATTTGGCGGCCACTGGTTGTTGAATGCTTTGATCCGGCTTTTTTGCGCACCTTAGGCGGCCGAGGTGCGATGATTCATCAAGTATTTATGTTGATGGTTGTCTTGACACTCGTGTCTGCATTCCAAGCACTCGGTACCTTGATGGCGGTAGGTCTGTTGATGCTGCCCGCCACAGCGGCGCGATTCTGGTGCTACGGCGTCATCGCCCGCGCGAGCGTTGCTGCCGGTATCGGCGCGGTCAGTGCCGTTGCGGGCTTGTTGATTTCTTATCACGCCAATTTTCCGTCTGGGCCAAGTATTGTGCTCGCAGCGGGTGTCCTTTACTTAGTGTCGCTGTTTGTTGGTTCGCGCGATAGTCTCAGGCTCGTTTGGTTTCCTGCACCTCAACACAAGGAGTCGTAATGCGTATTGGTTTACTTCATTCTTTTCGCTTATGGTTAGTTCTTACCCTTGCGTGCGCGCTAGGATCCTCCGTATCTGCTCAGACTCTGCCTGTCGTCACAAGTTTTTCAATTCTGGCGGACCTCGTGCGGGTGGTGGGAGGTCCCCATGTTGAAGTCACGAGCCTCGTTGGCCCTAACGCGGATGCGCATATATTTAATCCGACTCCCGCAGACGCCAAACAGATTGCGAATGCCAAGCTTGTGGTGATCAACGGCTTGGGTTTCGAAGGTTGGATGGATAGGCTGATCAAGTCCTCTGGCTATCGTGGCGCGGTCGTCGTGGCGAGTCGCGGTGTGAAAACGATTCAGGAGGCCGCGGGGTCTGGTCATCATCATGGACACAGTCATGCTGCGGATCCCCATGCTTGGCAAAATCCGTTGAACGTCAAGCAGTATGTGCAAAATATACGCATCGCACTCGCTGCGGCGAAGCCTGCGGCAGCGCAAGAGTTTGAGCAGCGCGCCACAGCCTATGGCCTTGAATTAGATAAGCTCGATCAGTCGATACGAGAGCGCCTTAAAGCAATACCTGTCGCTCAGCGCCGTATTATTACTTCGCACGATGCGTTTGGATATTTCGCAGCGGCGTATAGCGTTAGGTTCTTCCCTCTACAGGGCCTGTCGACAGGGAGCGAACCCTCGGCTGCAGATGTGGTGCGTATCATCGATCAAATAAAGAAGAACAAGGTGACTGCGATTTTTGTTGAAAATATTTCAGACTCTCGGGTGTTAGAACGCATCACCAAGGAGAGTGGGGCGCGCATTGGCGGGACCTTGTATGCGGACGCGTTGTCGGAACCCAGTGCAGGGGCGGACACGTATCTGAAGATGATCACGCATAACGTAACCACGATCGTGAATGGTTTTGCAACGGCGCAGTAACGACGTGTTACAAAAAAATAATAATTGATTTTTGCAAATGAGAATCATTATCGTTTAGAATGTACGCATGGATGTCTTAGTTCATGCGTTGCACACGGTCCCAAACCAGACGAATCCCTCGAGCTTAGGGCCCGAGAGTCTTGCGCCTCAGGGCATGATTCGCACCACCAGTCAGGCGCTGTTTCGCAACGCTGTTGAAATCCATATTCAACACGATGGGGTCGTCTATCGCTTGCGTAAGACTTCTCTAGGTAAATTGATTCTCACCAAATAACCTTGGTTTCATAAATTGATTCGTTTCATTCTATGAAATCCTTTCAACCGCACAAGCCAGCCATCGCCAGCCAGTGCCTAAGATGCTTTAGGACACGCCATGCTGAGCAAAAAACGCGCTTTTCTTTATTTTCTGGCTCTTGGAACACAACTGCCTCGCCTTGCCGTTGCAGATCCGGACACTGTGCCAGTCTCGTCAGTCAATAAGCTTGAAGAGGTTACGGTTAGTGCGACCCGCACGGCCAGACGCATCGACGACGTACCCGCGTCAGTCACCGTCATCGGTGCGCAGACGATTGAGCGCGAAGGCGCACGCGATATCAAAGATTTGTTTCGCAACGAACTCGATGTCAGTGTACGAGCCGCTCCAACCCGCTTTGGAATGGGCGGAAACTCTGGTGCCCGTGCAGGGAACCAGGGGGTCAACATCAGAGGCCTAGGCGGCAATCAAGTCTTGATGCTTGTGGATGGCATCCGGATACCCAATGGATTTAATTTTGGTGCCTTCGCAACAGGACGTGGTGACTTCTTAGATATTGACGGACTCAAGTCGGTTGAGGTGTTGCGGGGACCTGCATCCACGCAGTATGGGAGCGACGGTCTGGCGGGTGCGGTGAGCTTTCGCACGTTAGACCCAAGCGATGTGCTCAAAGCGCAGCCCTTGGCAGCGTTCTCACGACTGAGCTATGCCAGTATCGATCAATCCGCTGCAGGGACGGTTGCGGTCGCAGGGCAACGAGAGGCTTGGCAGGGAATGATTCTCGCCACATATCGCTTGGGGCATGAGACGGCGACTCACGGTAATGATGCCTCGCGAAACCTCATGCGTACGCAATCAAACCCTGCCAATTATCAAAACCGCTATTTGTTAGGTAAGACCGTTTATGCAATCAATGCGACGCAACAGCTTACGTTCACCGTAGAGTCGCAAAACAGAAGGCAAGCGACTGAAGTCCTTTCGGCTCGTGCGCTGCGGCCGACCATGCCACGCGCGACGCTTGATTTCGATACGCGCGATCTCATACAGCGCGATCGTATTTCGCTTGAGCATCGTCTCACCGATATGAACGCGTCATGGATTCAAGGGGCAGAAACCCGTGTTTATTGGCAAGATGGGCGAGTCAATCAATACACGGAAGAAAATAGATTTCGCTCGCCAAAACGTACACGCGACAATAGCTATCGCACGCGTTTAATTGGAATGGCGTCGCAGTTTGAAACAAACGTATCAGGGTTGATTAGCCAAAAACTCACCTACGGCTTTGATTGGAGTCAGGCCCAAGTGTCTGGCTTAAGAAATGGGACCTCACCCCCCTATGGCGAAGTATTTCCTGTTAAACCGTTTCCGGACTCGCGCTACACACAAAGCGGCATCTTTGCACAGAGCGAAATGGAGTTCGGCGCGGTCAGCGTGATTCCAGGCTTGCGCGCTGACTACTATCGTATCTCACCCTCTAGTCATGCGTATACAGGTGAGTCACCCCAAGCGGCGCAGGGTCAGGCTATTACGCCTAGGCTGGGTGCGGTGTGGCGCTTGTCACCGAGCTTTTCTCCTTATGCTCAATTGGCGCGAGGGTTCCGTGCGCCCACGCCCGAGCAAGTCAATAATGGATTCAGCAATCTCGCGGCGGGCTATACAAGTGTTGGTAATGCTCAGCTTCAACCAGAGTACGCAGATAGTATTGAACTCGGCGTACGTGGGGCTTACCAAGGATTTCGTTACACCCTCTCGGGCTTTGACAATCGCTATAAAAACTTCATCAGTCAGGAGCGGGTAGGGGGACGAGGCCGCCCAACAGATCCTTTTGTCTATCAGTATGTCAATCTCAGCACAGCACGCATCCGCGGTGTCGTATTGAGCACTGATTCAACAATCGATAGTCATTGGAGTGTGCAGGCCGGCATCGCCTATCTCCAAGGTACCAGTACCCTCAATGGGCACCAGCAGCCTTTGGACAGTGTGGAGCCGCTCAAGACGATTGTCGGGCTGAACTATGACACGGGTCAGTGGGGTGCGCGCGCAACGGTGACATTCAGCGCAGCCAAGTCTGCTGCAGATATCGCAGAGGCTGCTGAAAAGCAGTTCGCACCCGGGGCCAACACCGTACTTGATCTCGGTTGGTTCTGGAAGCCCACGCGGGCGCTAATGCTCAACGTGAATATCAATAACGCACTCGATGCCAAATATTGGCGTTGGTCCGATATGCGCGGCCTTGAAGCGGCAAGTCCCGTCAAGGATGCCTACACCGCTGCCGGTCGAAACATTCAACTATCCCTGCGGTATGACTATTAAAGAGATGATGATGTTACCCACACAAGAAACGATTCGAAATGCTTATGGCGTGATGCGCCGCTCGCATGGAATGCGGGCCCGTGATGTTGCGCAAGCGTTGCAGATCACTGAAGGGCAATTGATCGCCGCCCATCTGCAATCGGCAGATGAAACAGCGCAAGGTGAGGAATCAACGCAAGCGAGTGTCATGACTGCCGTTCGCTTAGATGGGCTTTGGTTGCCGCTGTTGCAGTCACTGGAGTCGCTGGGCACAGCGATGGCATTGACGCGCAATCATGCATGCGTGCACGAGACAATTGGGATATATAAAAATATTAGTAGCCGTCACGGTATTGGCATTGTTCAGGGTGATTTGATTGAATTGCGCGCCTTCTATCGCTCCTGGCATGTCGGCTTTGCGGTGACGGAGCCAAACTGGTCTAAGCAAAATGGCGACGTCACGCATCAGCATAGTTTGCAGTTTTTTGACGAAGCGGGCGTTGCGATCCATAAGGTGTACTTGCTTGCTGAAAGCAATCTTCCGCGATATCACCAAATCGTTCGCGAGTTTCGCCACTCCATCCAGAATTTCGAGGATTTTTCTCAACCAATCGATCGCTTGGCTCCTGTCTGCTGCGCCACCGAGCATGTGGACGTGGTTGCTTTTCATCGAGCATGGCGCGCGCTTGAGGATACACATGAATTCTTTGGCTTGCTAACGCGTTTTTCAATCTCACGTATTGCTGCGCTGCGTCTTGCGCAAGCGGAGTTTGTTCAGTCATTGAACTTGGATCAAATTGAAGTCTTATTGCAGCGCGTTTCCGAGCAGAAAATTCCTGTGATGGTATTTGTAGCGAATCGAGGAATGCTTCAAATTTATTCTGGACGTGTCAATAGGGTGGTGGTGCAAGAGAAGTGGATAAACATTCTTGACGAGCGGTTTAACTTGCATCTACTTCAGGACAGTGTGCGCACGCTTTGGTTGGTCAAGAAGCCGACGCAATACGGTTATGTCACGTCAATTGAGGCCTTCGATCAGCAGGGCGAGCTAGTCATTACGTTTTTTGGTGAGCGCGAGCTAGATAGCCCTGAACTTCAGTCTTGGAGAGACTTAACGGAGTCACTTGCGGTGGAGGCGGAGTCATGCATACATTAAAGCAATCAGCTATCGAGTCGGTTGGCCGACGACAGCTGCTACAGGCAGGCGGGATCGGCCTCCTATCTAGATTTGGCATCGCGGAGGCCGCACAATCTCGCTCGAGCCTGAAGAGCCGTATCGTATGCGTCGGAGGCGGGATTACTGAGATTATTTGCGCATTGGGCTACGAGTCAAGCCTTGTTGGCGTGGATACTACCTCTAGATATCCCCTAAGTGTGCGGCATCTCCCAAGCGTTGGATATGCGCGCCATCTATCGTTAGAGGGTGTACTAGCCTTGGCGCCACAACAGGTCATCGTCGGGCACGACGCGGGACCACTCGCAGTCTTGTCTCGTTTGCGCGAAGCCGGCGTGTTGGTGTCTCGAGTTGAAGACGGCCACACGCTCGACGCGCTGATTTCTCGGGTGAAGCAAGTTGGGCAACTACTACAGTGCGATGGAAAGGTGCAGGCGCTCATTGAGAAACTCAATGTTGAGTGGGAGGCTCTCAGGCAAACACTCGCTTTACCTGCTCGGACGATTCGCGTGATGTTTATCCTTGCGCAGACGCCGAGTCAGACGCTAGTTGCTGGGACGGATACGGGTGCGGATGCAATGCTGAAGCACGCAGGTCTTCAAAACGCATTTTCAGGCGTGAGAGGCTATCGCCCCGTGTCTGCCGAGGCCATCATCGCTGCACAACCTGATTTAGTCGTCTTGACGCAATCCGATGCGTTGACAGCCGGAAACGGCTCCAATAGTCGCAGCTTGATCCACCAATTTAAGGGGCTTTCTGCGACACCGGCGGCTCGTCCGGGTCGTTGGCTAGTGTTTGACACCATGTTTCTCTTAAGCTTTGGCCCCCGACTGCCAGACGCGATACTGACGTTGCGTCGCGCCTCGCTTGAGGCGATGCGCACATGAGTCAATGCCTGCATCGGCCATTGCAGTCTGCTAGCTTCACCCTCTTGCGGATACTGCTGGTGACGACCTTAGTTGCGACAGATGTTGGTGCCTTCGCACTCAATAGATCCGCCTGGTTATTTTGGCTCGAGCCGCTCGGCTCAGAGCCGTTCGTGGTTGGACAACGCCATGTTTTATGGAATATTCGTATTCCGCGTGTGTTATTCGCTGGCCTGATTGGAGGATGCCTTGGTTTTGCGGGTGCGCTGACGCAGGCATTGTTTCGTAATCCTTTGGCGGAACCAGGATTACTCGGAATTTCCTCTGGTGCTGCGTGTGCTGCGTCCCTGTCGATTGTTTTTCTCGCTCAAGTTCCTGGCGCAGCATATTTGTCGGGACACTGGGTGCTCTTGCCATGTATCGCTTTTTTTGGCGCAGTTTTTGTATGTCTTTTTCTAGATAGCCTCTCCCGCACATGGATGGCGGGGTCGGTGGGAGGGCTGCTTTTGACAGGTATTGCGATCAACGCATTGGCGGGAGCGGTGATTGGCTTGTGCGCGTACATGGCGACCGACACACAGCTGCGCAGTCTGACGTTCTGGACGCTTGGCTCCTTGGCAAGCGCAAGCTGGACATTGATCGCGGTAGCGGGTGGGCTGTTTGCGAGCATTTGGGTTGTGACACGACCGCTTATCCAGAGCCTAAATGCGTTGATGCTTGGCGAAAGTATCGCGAGACATGTTGGCGTGTGTTTGCCAAGCCTTCGGCTTCGGGTCATCTTAATGGTGGCGGGTCTTGCTGGGTTTGCGGTCGCTTTTTGCGGTGTGATTGGCTTTATTGGGTTAGCAGCACCGCATTTAGTACGACTGGTTGCCGGCGCCGATCTGCGGCTGGTGCTGTCACGCTCTGCAATCGTGGGAGCTATTTTGCTCATTACTGCGGATGCCTTTGCGCGCACGATTTCTGCGCCAGCCGAAGTTCCTGTCGGTATTTTTACGGCATTACTGGGTAGCGCATTCTTTTTTTGGCTATTACGGCGACACCGTCAAGGTCTGGCATGAGCAATACCGTGCCGCTTTTGATGCGCCTATCCCACTCTGCGTTGCCACTTGGCGCGATGCGCTTTGGGCCATTTAACATCGATATCGCGGCAGGCGAACGTATTGCGATAATCGGCCCGAGTGGTGCTGGAAAGTCGACGCTGCTCAGACTGATGTCGGGTGAATACGTCACCGAGGCGGGAGAGCTCAGCCTGGATGAACAGCCTATACGTTCTTTCTCGCCATCATCCTTGAGCTATCGACTGGCGGTGTTGCCACAGTCGTATTCCAACGCTTTTGATATGCCGGTCAGGCTGGTTATTGAGCTGGGTAGATTAGGT
>CAJBTJ010000084.1 GCA_903958565.1 uncultured beta proteobacterium | reverse complement strand
TAACAAAGCAGTGGTCTGAATACGTTGGACAGCATTTCGAAGAAGACAAGTCAAAGTCACTGATCGTTCATGTCAGGCAGCTCCTTTCACCCCGATTATGGTCTCGCATGACAATGCCAGACTAAGTGCGAATAATTTCACCACGGCTCATGCCGCAGTTCTACCCCACGATCGAGGGAGTTACCCAAATACTATTACGTTGTTTTCGGCTCGAATCTTCTTCTAACCCAAACACCACCAAGTGACGGCAAAGACGCTAGCGGTAGTCAGACTAGGTTGGGCATAAGTTCGAAGGAGATAACTGAAAGTCATTGATCGCTCATATCAGGCCACTTCCTTCAGCCCGTTGTGTTGATTTGCGCTGAATCCTAGCCCAGGGTCAGCTTTCGGTGCAAATCAACACAAATGACCCCTAAAGTCGTGCTGAGCCTTAAATCGTCTCTGCAACACACAACACAATATGTATAAACTTACGTCAATCATCCATTTCCTTGGCAGGCTAAGACGCCAGGGCAATAAACACACCGAACAGGATGCCCTATGGCCAGCATGAAAAAGGGCTTGTACGATCGGTTGGCATACCAGGTTGAGATAGAAGAGCTACAGCGACTCAGCGATAATGGGCAGGCATCGCTATGCGAAGATATCTCATCCGAAACCAGTCGACAATATCTAATTGATGAATTGATATATCGAATCCCAATTCTTTTAGATCAACTGAGTGTCGGAGATCAAACCAATTCGGATCGATCAAGAATTGAACTTCAATTCATTACTCAAGTTCTTAAAACTGTCAGAACCTCAGAACAGTCAGAGGTAGACAACCAAATGATTGCGAGCCCACCAGTCATCTTACGATCGGTGCACGACGCCCATGTTGAGCTGCCCTACCCCCAAACACGTTTGAGGAAACCATGGCTGTTTAGCTCGTCGCGAACCGAACCTTCCCTTCTGTCTGAGCTATCGTCTGAACTAAAAACGACTGACTCGGTTGACATTCTTGTGAGCTTCATCACGTGGAGCGGTGTCAGAAAAATATACGATTTGCTGAAAAATATCACCTCTGTTAACGCACTTGGTGAGTCAAAAACCGAACTGCGAATAATCACAACTACCTACATGGGTGCGACTGAAGCCAAAGCGGTCAAAGCCCTAGCTGAATTGCCTAACGTCAAGCTGCGCATTTCGTTAGATGGCCGACGGACTCGACTTCATGCAAAAGCTTGGATCTTTAAAAGAGCGAACGGCTTTGGTACCGCTTACATCGGCAGCGCTAATCTTTCGGCATCCGCCCTAGTCAATGGGATTGAATGGACAATAAAAGTAACAGAACGAAATAATTTTGAGGTTTATCAAAACGCGGATGCTCATTTTGAAACTCTTTGGAACGATACTGAGTTTCAACTATTTGACCCACACAACCCAAGCCACATTGAGGCACTTCAGAAGTCACTGCTCGAGCAAAGTGGGCGCGATCGAAATCAATACGACACTATATTAAACGCCACGCCAACTTGGTTTGAACTACAACCCAAAGCGTATCAACAGGAAATGCTTAACAGTTTGGCCGC
>CAJBTJ010000083.1 GCA_903958565.1 uncultured beta proteobacterium | reverse complement strand
ATGGCGAGCCTTGACACGGGCTTCGTCCACGAACATCTCGGCGGCCAAGTGCAAGATCGTTCCCGTACCGCCAGAGCCGAAGTTGTAACCATCCGGCTTGGCACGGAGAGCGGCAATGAATTCACGGCTGCTGCTGGTGGGCATTTTTTGTGGGTTCGCCACCAACACTAAGGGCGTTGCTCCCAGCACCGCAATCGGTGTGAAATCGCCAGGCATTTCAAAGGGCAGGTTTTTGATAACGCTGGGGAAGATCACCACGTTGTTGGACACCATCGACAAGGTCAAGCCATCGGGCGGGTTTTTGGCCATGGCCTGCAAACCGATGACGCCACTGGCACCGGCTTGGTTTTCCACCACCACATTGACACCCAAAGCCTTGCCAATAGCAGGTGCAGCTGCGCGCGTGATGGCGTCTACGCCCGAGCCTGTGGCGTTGGGCAAGATGAATTTGAGGGGACGGTCGGCTTGTGCCAACGACAGGCCCGGAAATGCCACCGCGGCGGCCGATGACAAAGCGGCTAATGCAGCGCGGCGTGTGATGTTTTGTTTCAAGGTGTGTCTCTTTCTTTATCAGGGGGATGTAGGGTAATTTACAACACGCGGCTGCGCTGACTCAGGCCACGGCTTTGAGCGAACGCAAACGTTCAATCTCTACAGCATTCGAACCCAAACCTTGCAACAACTCATCGGTATTTTCACCTAGGTTTTGGCAAAGGCCACCAGCTCGGCGGTGTCGGCCAGCTGGGGCAGCAGTTTGGGCGGAACGAAAGATCCCACCTCGATCTCGCGGATGCCTGCGTCGTAAGCGCCTTGAATCCATTGCAGTTTTTGAGTCACGTGAATTTCTGATGCCAGTCGTTCAACCTGTACAACCTGAATGCTGTCCCGACAAGCTCTTTTATGTAAGAGCCCGTTTTGGATCACGTAAGAAATCCGGTGTATTCGAAGGGCAACAGTGGCGAATATCGTGGCAGGCTATGTTTTAAAAGCATTGGCTATCTCAATTGGCTTACAACTCAATCTGAGGGTCGTAGATCAGCTAGTTATCGGTTCAGGAAGCCGCGAAAAAATGTTGCAGTGTTTAATGCAAGCGTCTCGTAGTGGTAGCCGCCTTCTTGAACGATCACGGTCGGCAGTGCCAACCCGGCAATTTCTTTCCCGAGCTTACCGAAGCCTTCTGTTGTGACAGCGACTTTGGACTGAGGATCGTCTTTGTATACGTCAAAGCCGAGCGAAAACACCAAGGCATCGGGTTTGAAGGTGCGTAACGCATCCAACGCACGAGACACGTTTTCGAAAAATACTTTTTCAGACGAGCCGTGTGGCATCGGAAGGTTGAGGTTGAAACCTTTGCCTTCCATCGTGCCGCGCTCGTCATCAAAGCCGGCCGTCGCAGGATAAAAATTTGTAGGATCCCCGTGCACAGAGATATAAAACACATCTTCGCGCCCGTAAAAAATCTCTTGAACGCCCTGGCCGTGATGCATATCGGTGTCCAGTATCACAACACGCTGATACTGACTGCGTAATAGCTGCGCCGCAATCGCGGCATTATTGAGGTAGCAAAATCCGCCTGCGGCATCCTTGCGGGTATGGTGTCCTGGCGGACGGCATAGCGCATAGGCGCTCGGGTCACCTGCAAGCACCGCGTTTGTCGCGGCGATCGCGGACTGAGCGCCCCAGTAAGAAGAGGTCCAGGTATGTGCACCTACGGGTGCGCTGCCATCGGCTAAATAGCGGCCAGCCTCGCCCAGAATCCCACGCAACGCATTCGGTTCGCGCACAAAGACATTGGGGATGACTTCGTCGCCCCAGTCTTGTCCGACTTCCTTCCATCGTTGATGCGCAGTTTGTAGAAAGTGTAAATATTTTGGATCATGTACGGCAAGCAACGGTGCCATTCCGGCATCCATTGGCTCAGTCACCGGTAGGCTCAGCTGCGCCAACCCCTTGAGTATTTCCGTGGAGCGTTGCGGCACTTCTTGGGGGTCTCGCATCTGTCCCCTTGAAAAATAAGTCGTCGGGTGATGCAGTTGCTGATTGGGGTGAAAGAAAGATTTCATCAAGGGACCTTGCCTGTTTTTTTGACCATCATACCTATCAAGCTTAGACGTGTCGATCTGGTCGGTAGATATCTTGCGTGCTACTCCAAGACCGAGGTGCTATTAATGAGCGGCCGTTAAGGCCACGCCTTTAATCATCAGGCGGTAAAGAAAGCGTTTCTGTTCAGGATCATAATCAGCGTTTGCCTGATGCATCACTGCCTGGTTATCCCAAATGACCAGGTCACCCACCTGCCACCGATGACGATACTCGTAGCGTGCGTCCGTGGCACGCTGGTATAGATCCTCGATCAAGGCATAGCCCTCGTCTGCGGGCATGCCTTCGATGCCTTCCATACGACCTGTGTTCAGATATAGAGCGGGCCGGCCGCTCCCCGGATGGCGAATCACGAGAGGTTGAAGTGCCGTTGGAATTTTCGCGAGATCCTCGGCACTTAGTTTAGTGAGCTCGCGCGGGCTGCGGCTGCTCTGATGCACATGTAGTGACCGCAGATCTTTAATCGTTTCTTTCAGCGTTGTAGGCAAGTCGTCATAGGCTTGTCTGACATCGACGAATTGCGTGTCGCCACCTGTGGGAGGTAGCTGTAGCGCATGCAGCGTCGTCGCTTTTGGCGGGCAACGGTCATTAGAGTGGTCCGTGTGGTAGTTCTCTCCGCGCACTTGAAGCTTCCCATTCTTTCTAGGGAGATCGTCTGTTGAATTGCACCCAACCATTGGATAGTCTGGGAGGACATATTTTTTTAGCTGTTGATCCATTAGTTCGCCAAAGATTTCGGCCGCAGCCATAAACTGAGGCGGCGTCAATTTTTGTTTACGAAATATCAACACCGCGTATTGTGCGAGTGCTGAATTAAGCTGTTGCTTAATGACTGCGGTCGTAGGTTGACTCAGATCGATGCCGGATACTTCAGCACTAAACTCTTTCCGGATCGGTTCAATGATCAATGTCATAGAGGTCTCAAAAAGCGAAAGTTATTGTGCTGTGATACCAGTTTGTTTTGCGACTGTCGCCCAACGAACCAGACCGTCATGGACTAATTTTCTAAAGTCCGTCACGGTCATCGGCTTTGGCGTACCACCATCCGCAGCAAGAAACTCAATGACGTCTTTGGAGGCCAAGGCCTTATTCACCGAACTATTAATGAACTGCTGTATGGCAGGATCAACATTGGCCGGACCAAGCAAACCCCACCATTGTTGAATGTCATAGTCCTTGATGCCCGCTTCTTGAAACGTTGGCATGTCAGGCGCTGCGGCGGAGCGCTGGGAGCTTGTGACGGCAACACCACGTAAGGTGCCATTTCGAATCTGCGGAAGCACCTGCGTCATGCTACCAATTGAAAATTCAATATGTCCGCCCATCGTATCGGTCATCGCAGGGCTGCCACCTTTGTATTGCACGGCGCTCATGTTATTGCCTAGTGCTTGGCTGAGCATGACGCCTGCGAAATGCTGAATGCTGCCGACTCCCGTCGCGCCGTAGTTCAAGTTTGGCGTCCTTCTTAGGTAATCGAAATATTCTTTTGCATCTTTACCCGGCGACTTGGGCTTTGCGGCAAGCGCGAGTGGCACTTCGCCAATCATGGCGATCGGTGTGAAGTCTTTCACAGGATCAAATGGCAGGTTATTGACCACCGCAGGTGCCATCGTAAAAGTTGAAGAGGCAACCAGAAGGGTGTAGCCATCATTGCGTTGCTTGGCGACATAGGCTGCACCGATTGCCGTGCCTGCGCCCGGTTTGTTTTCAATGATGACGGTTTGGCCCCACTGTGCAGTGAGTTGTTTGGCGAGCTGGCGCGCAACGATGTCGTTCGACCCACCTGGGGCAAAGGGTACAACCAATGTGACGGGCTTTTCAGGATAGGCAGCCCAAGTTTGGGGAAGGATAAAAAAATTTAGAAAGTACAAGAGCTTGGGTAGCAACGCGACAATTGATTTCATATGATCATTTCTCTAGTCAGAGGCAATACACAATACTATGATGTGGCAACTTGTGAAAGAGACGGGAGCATAAAATGAAAGCAGCATGGTACGAAAAAAATGGCGAAGCAAAAGACGTCTTAATATTGGGCGAACTGCCTATGCCCGAACTTGGCCCCGGTGAGGTTCGCATCAAGGTGCATGTGTCTGGCGTGAATCCGTCTGATGTGAAATCGCGCCGCAATCGACCGATCAATGATCCCAAAATAATTCCGCATAGCGATGCGGGTGGGGTGGTCGACGCCGTCGGTGCAGGCGTCTCGCCCTCGCGCGTCGGTGAGCGGGTATGGACTTGGAACGCGCAGTATCAGCGTCCCTTCGGTACTGCGGCGCAATATGTTTGCTTGCCCCAGGCACAGGCGATCAAGCTGCCAGATCATGTCGACTTTGACGTCGCTGCGTGCATGGGAATTCCTGGCTTAACTGCTTATGAGGCTGTGCGACGCTGCGGCGACATTGCAGGCAAGACGGTGCTGGTGATTGGAGCGGCCTCCTCCGTCGGGCACTATGCGGTACAGATGGCTGCACTGAGAGGGGCGCGTGTGATTGGCACGTTGAGCTCGGATACAAAAGCTAAACATGCGCGGGCAGGTGGTGCGAGCGAAACGATCAATTACAAAACAGAGAACGTAGCCGAGCGGGTAAAGGCTCTGACGGGAGGTCGGGGTGCTGATGCGATCATTGATATGGATTTTTCGACTACGACAGATTTGATTCGCGATGGTGCGTTAGCTGCCCACGGGACGGTGGCCTGTTTTGGCTCGAATAAAGTTGAGCCACCATCCATCCCTTTCCGTCTTTGTCTCACAACAAGCCTAAGTTTGCAGTTCTTTCTCGTGTATGAACTCACGCCAGCGGAGCGCGCAAACGCTCTCACGGGGCTATGCGGGTTGTTGCAGTCCGGCAAGCTTACCCACGCGATCGGTGCGCGCTTCAAGCTCGATGATATTGTTGCGGCTCACGAGGCCGTTGAGCAAGGTCGGGTGATGGGCAACGCGGTTGTAGACGTAATCTAAGGTTGTTGTCCCGCGCGCAAGAGAAAACGCTCATTTAGATCGTCAAAGTTTTGACAGCCGATCTGAGTGAGTATCGCTTGAAGCTCACGACGCAAGATCGCGAAGACCTGGTCCGCACCTTCTTGACCTAGCGCGGCGACTGCATACAGCGTTGGGCGACCAAAAAAACAGAATTTCGCGCCGAGACACTTTGCAATCACGATGTCCGAACCACGACGCACGCCGCTTTCGAGCATGAGTGTCATCTTGTCGCCTACTGCGGCTTTGATCGACGGGAACATGGTGATCGGCGAAGGCGCTACATCGAGTTGCCGAGCGCCATGGTTAGAGACCACGATCCCATCAAGGCCGAGCTCCGCGGCCTTGAGTGCATCGTCGGCGTGCAGCAATCCCTTGATGATGAGCGGTCCTGTCCACTGCTCGCGAATGCGCGCGACGGTATCCCAGTTGGTCATCGGCGCGGGCGTCAGCGTCCCATAGAGGTCAGCGACCTCATCGGCCGAAGCGCCCTCCGGGGCATAGGGTTGCCAATTGCTCATCATGGGCATGCCTCCAGCTTTAAGGTACTCAAGGACCCAGCCGGGCTTGGTCATTGCATCCAGCATGATGGAGGGAGTCATTCGGAATGGCCTGGTAAAGCCGTTACGCTTGTTGCGTTCCCGATTTGAATTGACAGGTACGTCCACCGTGATTGCCAGTACACCTAGGCCTGCATTTTTTGCGCGTTGAACCAGATCGTGATTGATACGCTCATCACTAGTGGCGTACATCTGAAACCAAACGTTGTCTGGAGCGATTTTGACGGCATCTTCTAGTCTGAAGTTACTTGCGCTCGACAGCAAAAACGGAACGTTGGCTTTTTTTGCGGCGGCCGCAAGCATGGCATCCGCGCCCGTGCGAAACAGACCCGCCATACCCGTTGGGGAAATGCCAACCGGGCTTGCGTATTCACGCTCGAACAGGGTTGTCGTCTGATTGATTTTGGTGATATCAGCTAAATATCTTGGGATCAACTGATAGTCCTGAAAAGCATTTCGATTGCGCACGAGACCCGTCTCGTCGTCGGCACCGCCATCGATGAAATCGAAGGCGATTTTCGGTAGACGCCGTTGCGCCATTGCGCGAAAGTCATGAAGATTGATAGCGGTGGCCATGGTGTGCTCGGTTAACTTGTTAGCGATGATGCGTCAATGCACCGACAGCGGATAGTGAAAATTTACTACAGGCGATACGTGCGTGGGCAGTGAGACCCAATAAAATGCTGCAAAGCAACAGTGGCCTGACTGCATTTGCACCTTGACTTGTGCAGGTGCGATTTATAGTACAACTATGTAAGCGTATTCCTTGTCATTTATTTTTAACGGATCGGTTTATGAAAATCACGGTATCTGGAGCAAGTCCTTATGTTCGTAAAGTGATCGCTTGTGCGATCGCGCGCGGCATTGACGGGACCTTTGAAAAATGGTCAATTTCAACAACGGATCCGGTGCTGTCGGACTCAAACCCACTGGGAAAGATCCCGACCCTTGTCACTGACGAGGGCGTGGCAATGTTTGATAGCCCCGTCATTTGCGAATATATCGACAGCCTTGGCACTGCGGCACCTTTGTTTCCTGCAGTCGGCCCCGCGCGCTGGAAGGCGTTGCGCCTCCAAGCGATTGGTGATGGCATCCTCGATGCGAGCCAGCCGCGTCGGCGAGAAATCGCGTTGCCTCAAGACGAAGGGCGCATCGGCTACATCAAGTTACAGCAAGGAAAGGTGGCTCGCTCACTTGACGTGCTCGAGGCCGAAGCTTCTTCGCTTGGTCAGTTAGTAACGATCGGTGATATCGCTGTGGCGTGTGCGCTCGGTTATCTGGATTTCCGGTTTGCCAACGAACCTTGGCGCGTAGGGCATCCTAAGCTTGCAGCGTGGTATGCGAGTGTTGAAAAGTTAGCGCCCATGGCAAAGACGCTTCCCGTCGCTTCCTAAAGCGCTCAGCTGAAAGTGAAACAGCCCTCCAAGGAGGGCTGTTTTTTTGCCTGAAGCGACAGAAAACCTTACCCGACTTTCGGCGCTTGACTGATTGCGAGTTTCACGGATTCCGGCGTAAACGGAATGGTACGCAGTCTCACACCAATCGCGTCATAGACTGCGTTCGCGATCGCTGCAGGGACGGTCGTCGGTGCTTGTTCGCCCGCGCCCCACACGGGTTGGCCTGGGCGATCAATCAGTGTGGTGACGACTTTAGGAACATCCGGGAAACGCAAGATCGGGTAGCTCATCCAATCGACACTCGTCACCGTACTGCCGGTCCATTTCACTTCTTCCATGAGCGTACGGCTGACGGTTTGGATCACACCACCTTCGACCTGATTGATCACGCCATCCGGATTGATAATTTGTCCGCAGTCGTGCGCGACACAGACGCGTGTCACTTTAATCTGACCCGTTGTACGGTTCACTTCCACATCTGCCACAGTCGCAACGTAGGTGATTGTGTTGTTATAGCGAACATAGGAGATGCCGCGACCTTTAGCGATGTTGCCTTGCGCACTTGCCGGATTCGGGCTTGGACGCGCTTGCCAGCCAGAGTCCTTCAGCACCGCTTTAATGACGTCTACTGCACGAGGATCTGAAAGGTGTTTGAGGCGGAATTCAGCTGGGTCGGCTTTTGCGGCGGCGGCAAGCTCATCCATGAAGGATTCGTTGGCAAAGCTGTTTTCAATACGACCAGGGCTACGCAAGTGTGATGCACGGAAGATCGCCTGCTCAATATGTTTTGTGGTGACCTTGATGTTCGGGAGCGCGTAGGGAGCAGCGGAGTTTTGGAACAAGAAGCCGACCCAGTTGCCGGGGCGGGGATTGCCCGTCTCGGCGGTGGCAAGCAACGGAAAATCTAAAGGCTTAAACGCGGCGATATGGTTTAAGGCGATATAGAAATCACTTTGCCAGCCAGTCACATTCCCCTGTGCGTCAAAGCTCGCCTCGAAGTCCATAGACCGTGGCGGACTCTTGGGTGCTAGCGCAGTTTCATCGTGACGCATCCATTGAACGCGGACGGGTTTTTTGATGATCTGTGCGATCAGTGCTGCGTCGGCTGTGGCGTCTTCATGTCCGTTTCGGCCATAGCACCCCGAGCCGTCGAGATATACCAGACGAATGGAATCTTTGGGCAGCTTGGTCAACGTTGCGATTTCGTCTTGCATCGAATGCGTCGCTTGTGACGCTGACCAGAGCGTCATTTTGCCATCGCGAAAGTCCGCAACCGCACAGGAAGGCCCTGACGATGCATGTGTTTGCACAGCAAAGTTATAGGTGGCTTTGATGCGCTTGGCACCGCCTGCGAGCGCAGCATCGATGTTCCCGACGTTTTGTGTGACATCGGTTTTTGCAATGGGCAGCTGGCGCCAGTGTTCGTATAGCTTCGCTTGAGGGGGGAGTTCACGACCTGCAGACCAAGTTGTCTTCACGGCCTTAGCGGCTTTCACCGCACTCCACTCGTCTTTGCAAACGACTGCTAAGAAGTTGCCCTGACGAACTGTCTGCACGTAACCCTTCAGCTTTTTTGCATCGGTGTCGTCAAAGCTCACGAGATTTGCGCCCATCGCAAGTGGTCGAATCACTCGAGCGTGGAGCATCCCTGGTAAGCGGAAATCATGAACAAAAAGATGTTCGCCCGATACCTTGTCGGGGATATCCACGCGCTGGATCGATTTGCCGACAAGCGTATATTCTTTGTGCGACTTAACAGGCGCCTTCGGGTCAACTTTAAGCTTAAAGCCCTCGCCAATGACGTCTCCATACGAGAGACTTTGTCCTGGCTTAGACGCGGCAGTGATCATGCCATCTTTCACCGTGAGGTCAGTGACAGGCACATTCAGTTTTTCAGCCGCGCGTGCAAGCAACGCGCCGCGCGCGTTCGCCGCCGCGATGCGCAGTTCACTGCCTCCTTGAGACAGCGTAATCGCACCGCCCGTTAACCACTGATCAGGCGTGGTGGCGGTATCACCCATGATCATGGAAATTTTTTCGAATGGGACAGACAGTTCTTCGGCAGCAATTTGTGAGAGTGCGGTCTTCGTGCCAGTGCCCAAGTCAACTTTGCCGACAAAGACGGTGACCTGACCGTCACGGCCAATCGATAACCATGAGTCCAGTACGTCCTTCGCTACACTCTTAGGAGGAAGTAGGCCGTAGTTTGCGGCAGCGGGCTTCGCGCCCATCGAAAAACTAACAACCAACATACCAGCACCGCTGGCTTTCAAAAATTCGCGTCGTGTGAATGCGTTCATGAGTTCACCTGTGAATAAATAGTTGTGGGTTGAGATCAGGCAGCAGCGATGTAGCGTTTGACTGCCGCCACAATCCGCTGGTGGGTGCCACAACGACACAGATTTCCTGCGAGTGCCTCGTTAATTTGCGCGTCGGTTGGATTTTTATTGGTGGCGAGAAACGCGCTCGCGGTCATGATCATGCCATTGATGCAGTAGCCGCACTGCACGGCCTGCTCATCAATGAAGGCTTGCTGCAATTTGCCAGGTTTTTTTGAGCTTCCCAAACCTTCAAGGGTGGTGATGTTCTTGCCTTGCATGGCTGTCGTCGGTGTCACGCACGAACGCACGGCTTGCCCGTCTACAACAACCGTACAGGCACCACATTGCCCGAGCCCGCAGCCAAATTTAGGTCCGTTGACTTCAAGGTGGTCTCGCAGTGCGTAAAGCAGCGGCGTGTCGTCTTCAATTTCGACTTTGTGTGACTTGCCGTTTACACTCAAATTTACAGTTGCCATGCTTGTCTCCCGCTTGTTAATTGTTATGCCTAAATACGTCATCAAATTTATAACAACTACTGTACCCAAATAGCGTGAAATTGCAAAGCACCAAATACACCGTACTAACGATGGCGTGCCCATGACCATAAACTTACAAGAGGTAAGGCTCTTGCGTGCTGAGCGTCTCGTGCTCGAGGACGTCAGCCTTGCCGTAGCGCCTGGGGAGATCGTTGGCATACTGGGTGAAAACGGTGCAGGGAAATCGACTCTGATTGACGCCATCGCCGGTGAGATTCCTGCTGCTGCGGGTCAGATCACACTCTCGGGCCGTAATTTGGTCGAGCTAGATATAGCAGAACAGTCTCGTCGGCGAGCGGTCCTGCCACAAAAGCCGAGCCTGGCTTTTGATATGACGGTGGCAGAAGTTGTCGAAATGGGGGCCTATCCTTTCGCCGACGCTAGCCCCACAGCTGTCGAGGCTTGGGTGCTGAAGGCGCTGAGCTGGGCGGACATCACCGGTTTAGGACCACGGCATTACTTGGCATTGTCCGGTGGTGAGCAGCAACGGGTACAACTTGCTCGCGTCTTAGTCCAAGGCTTGGCTATCGCCGCAAGCGGCGAGCCGCCTTTTATTCTTCTGGATGAACCCGCCGCGAGTTTGGATGCACGACACCAGATTGAGCTGATGCGGTGTCTAAGACTATTCGCTGCGCAATATCAAGCAGGTGTGCTTGTTGCGCTGCACGATATTAATCTCGCCGCGCGGTGGTGCGATCGTTTGGTGCTGCTAGCAGCTGGGCGTATCCAGTCTCAGGGTGCACCGAAGTTCGCCTTAACGCCCCAGGCACTCAAGAAGACCTTTGGTCTGGAGATGGCGGTGCTCCCGCATCCGTTAGATGCGGGGCATGTGCTGGTGCTCGATCAGGTAACTTGTTAAGCTGTTCTAACTCGGCACGCTTCAATGTTGCGGCGCAATGCGCCAGTGACTTCAGCAAGGAATGGATATGAATATTGCAATCGTAGGTTCGGGCTTGGTGGGCCAAGCGTGGGCGATCGTTTTTGCGCGTGGTGGGCATCAAGTCAACATGTGGGACGGTGACCCGGCGGCGGTTACGCATGCGCAGACGTTGATCGCAAAGCAAGTAGCGGACTTACATGCTGTTGGGCTTATTACGGATCCGGCAGGTCTGACCGCGCGCATCAAGAGCGTGACGACGTTAGAAGAGGCGTTGGCTGACGCGCAATACGTTCAAGAGAGTCTGCCGGAGCGGCTCGACATGAAAAAGGAAATCTTCGCAAAGATGGATGCACTTGCCGCGCCGACGGCTGTTTTGGCAAGCTCCACGTCTAGCATTCCCGCCTCTGCCTTTACGAAAGAGCTAGCGGGGCGCGCACGGTGCTTGATTGCCCATCCGGTTAACCCGCCATACCTTGTGCCCGTCGTTGAAATATGCGGTGCGCCCTGGACGGATGCCGCAGTGGTGCAACGCGCCTGGGATGTGATGGAAGGTGTCGGTCAAAAGCCTGTAAAAATCCTGAAAGAACTCAAGGGGTTTGTCCTAAATCGTTTGCAAGGTGCGCTGTTGCGCGAGGCGTTCCGACTGGTAGAAAACGGCTATGTTGACGCCGAAGGATTAGATGTCACGATCAAAGAAGGTTTGGGCTTACGCTGGTCGTTCATGGGGCCGTTTGAGACGATCGATCTCAACGCGCCAGACGGATTGGCTGACTATGCACATCGATTTGATGAAATGTATCAGGCGATGTCGCTCGAGCAAACTTCAACAGACCACTGGTCCGAAGAGGTCATCCAAAAACTTGAAGCCCAACGGCGTGCACGGCTGCCCAAAGAACAACTGTTGGCGCGACGGCTATGGCGTGATCGGCGTTTGATGGCGCTTGCTGCACACAAAAAATCCGCTGAATCGTAAACACGCTTTATTCCTTATCTAATTTTTAATTAACGTATCTAATGGTCGCCACAATATGAAAGTCAATGACGCGTTTGCAGACTACAGTCGCTTTATCAATATTCGCCGTGACATCCACGCGCATCCAGAACTGGGCTTTGACGAGCACCGTACCTCTGAGATTGTGGCCGGTCTATTAAAAGAATGGGGCATCGAGGTACACCGCGGCATTGCCGGTACGGGTGTTGTGGGTGTGCTGAAGGCCGGGAGCAGCAAGCGCACGATTGGTTTACGTGCGGATATGGATGCACTGCCGCTGCAAGAGTTGAATCAGTTTGAACATCGATCGACGAATGACGGCAAGATGCACGCCTGTGGTCATGATGGGCACACCACCATGCTTCTTGCTGCGGCTTGGCATCTGTCGCAGACGCGTAACTTTGACGGTACGGTACATTTTGTTTTTCAGCCAGCTGAGGAAATGGGCAAGGCCGGCGCCAAGAAAATGATCGATGATGGTTTATTTGAGCGTTTTCCTTGCGAGGCTATTTTCGGCTTACATAATTGGTCGATCGGGTCGGTGGGTGGCTTTGCCTTGAACCGCGGCCCGCTGATGGCCTCAAGCAGCACGTTTAAAGTCACCATCAAGGGGCAGGGCACGCACGCATCGCTGCCGCATACCGGAACCGATCCGATTACGCCTGTCTTGTCGTTGGCTACGGCGTTGCAGGGCCTCGTCGCAAAGGTCATACCTGGCACGGAGCGCGCGCTATTGGCCGTGACGCAACTTGAAGGCTCTTCAGCGCCAAACGTCATTCCAAATTCCGCATCCGTAGGCGGCACGATCCGCACGTTTTCCGTGTCGGCGTTAGATCGTTTGGAAGAGCGACTACGTACGCTCGCCACGCAGACGGCACTAGCCCATGAGTGTGAGGCAGATATTTTTTTCAGGCGCGCATCACCGCCCGTCGTCAATCATGCGAAAGAGGCGGATTTTGCCGCGCAAATTATGCGAGACATCGTAGGACCAGACATGGTGAACGATCAGTATCCCGGAGTGATGGCAGGTGAAGATTTTGCGCACATGCTGTTGGTCAAGCCTGGTTGTTATGCCTTTATCGGTAATGGCGAAGGCAAGCATCGTTTGGATGGGCATGGAGAGGGTGCCTGTGTCGTGCACAACACTTCCTATGATTTCAACGACTCAATTATTCCGGTGGGTGCGAGTTACTTCGTGCGCCTGACTGAGCGTTGGCTTTCGGATGCGCGATAGCCAAGGATCAGCTCCGCCTCTAAGGGTAAACCACGGGGCGATTGGTCTCTAAAACCCACTTGAAAGTAGGGTTTCGTCTCACACATTTCGTTATGATCTGACGTTAGCTTTCAGCTCGCGCCTTGTCGTGATGGCGCAGCTCAACGCTCGGGGGTATGGAATGACTCAGTTATTGGTTTTGGCGCGCCTGATCGATCGGGTGAGCGATTTTTTTGCGGTATTCGCGAAATGGGCGGTCTTGCTTTGCAGCTTGATCAGCGCAGGCAATGCCGTGATGCGCTACACGTTTTCTTACAGCTCAAATGGCTGGCTGGAAATTCAATGGTATTTATTCGCCGCCTGTGTGATGCTGGGTGCTGCACAAGTCTTGCGCGTCAATGAGCATGTTCGTGTTGATGTGATTTACGGGACGTTAAAAAGCAAGAGCCGCGTCTGGATCGACTTATTTGGGCTCACGTTCTTTCTGATGCCTGCGATGATCTTATTTGCGTACCTTTCCTGGCCGTTATTTGTGGGGATGTACGTTTCAGGTGAAATCTCCGGCAATGCCGGAGGCCTCATTCGTTGGCCTGTCATGATGTTATTACCGCTGGGCTTTGCGTTGATGGCCATGCAAGGTGTTGCTGAACTGATCAAGCGCGTCGGTTGGTTATTGGGTGTCCATCAGATGGATCTGACCTACGAGAGGCCGCTCCAATGAGCATGGAAAATTTCGCACCCGTGATGTTCATGGGGTTGATTCTAATCATGTTGATTGGATTCCCCGTCGCGTTCTCGTTGTCTGCGCTAGGGTTGCTTAGTGGCTTTATCGCCATCCAGATGGGATGGTTTCCCGCCGCCTTTATGTACAACCTGCCGCTGAACATTTTTAGTATCTTGTCTAACGATTTGTTGTTGGCCATCCCATTTTTTACCCTGATGGGGGCGGTGCTTGAAAAGTGCGGGCTCGCCGAAGACATGCTCGACTCGATGGGGCAACTGTTTGGCCCCATTCGCGGCGGTGTTGGTTACTCTGTCATTCTCGTAGGATTTATTTTAGGCGCAGTCACGGGCACTGTCGCGGGACAGGTGATCGCAATGGCGATGATCTCGCTGCCGGTGATGATGCGCTATGGCTATAACATGCGCTACGCCACGGGTGTATTGGCTGCTTCTGGAACTATTACGCAGCTTGTGCCGCCCTCCTTGGTGCTTGTCGTGATGGCAGACCAATTAGGCCGCTCTGTGGGAGATATGTATAAGGGCGCTTGGGGCCCTTCT
>CAJBTJ010000082.1 GCA_903958565.1 uncultured beta proteobacterium | reverse complement strand
GAGACTGCTGGACGCAGTGCAGGACTGATCAAATAGCCTGCTGTATTTTCATCAAGCACTTTCGGCTCTCAGATGCGCGTCAGACTCAATGATGTAACAGGACATCATCCCGCCGCCGAGCGGGATGGAGTACCGGCTGTCCGTGATCTGAACATCACGATCGAGTCGGGCGAGCAGGTCGCAGTCATTGGTCCATCCGGTGCGGGCAAGACAACATTCCTGCAAGTCATCTGCGCCGCGATCAAACCAAGCGCCGGTGAAGTCTGGCTAGACGATACGGACATTTGGTCTTTATCCACAAAGGATCTGCAAGAGATTCGGGGACGTTTAATCTGTGCGCCACAGGTTCCACCCCTCCCCCCGCGACAGCGCGTGGTCACCTCTTTGATTGCAGGGGCACTCCCGGCAATGTCCTTGACGCAAAGCTTAGTGAATCTGATTTACCCGTTAAAAACCTCAGAGGCCTATCAAGCACTCGAAGCGTTTGATGTGCAAGACAAGCTCTGGAACCGTGTTGATCGTCTTTCAGGCGGAGAGCGCCAGCGCGTTGGTTTAGCGCGGATATTGATGGCACCCGCTTCGCTTTGGCTCATCGATGAGCCGCTTTCTGCTCTTGATCCCACACGAGCAGAGCAAGCCATTCATTCTTTAGTCAATCGCGCAGCCGCAAGAGGCGTCACGCTGATTACAACCTTGCACCAAGTCGATGTCGCTCGGTCAAAGTTTTCTCGCGTGATTGGACTACGCGATGGTGCCGTGGCCTTTGATCTGCCGGCTGCCCAAGTCACAAATAGTGAGCTTTCAAAGCTTTACGCTCAACACGAGCACGAACTAAGCAGTCTTCATGTCCAGCACGACGCGCTCTCCACACCTGCGTGATCCCGCGTGGCTTGGCCGCGTTTTTTGGGCGATGGCAGCCTTAGCCTTGCTCATGCCTGCGCTGGTCGCAACAGAATTTAAGCCTTGGATTTTTTTTGATCCTGACAACCTTAAAGTCAGCCTACGTTTTTTGGCGGATTTTTTTCCACCTGCGCTGGGCTCTGAGTTTCTATTACTCGTTGTGAAAGAAACGTGGCGCACCGTCGCCATCGCCACAGCAGGCTTGACGCTCGCGATGATCTTAGCGATTCCCTTAACGATCGTCTCGACACGGATCCTGTCGATATCCGCACTGTCTGGTCGAATGCATTTTCTTCCCTCTTGCGTGCGACAGCTCGTCCGCTGGCTACTCATTTTTTTACGAAGCATTCCAGAACTGATCTGGGCCCTTGTCTTCGTTCGCGTCGTGGGTTTAGGCCCTGCCGCAGGCGTGTTGGCCATTGGCCTGACCTACGCTGGGATGCTGGGAAAAGTCTACGCAGAGATCCTTGAAAGCGGTGATGCGCACAGCACCCAATCGATCCTAAGAAATGGTGGCTCTCGACTCCAAGCACTCTTCTTTGGACTTCTGCCCCAAAACTCGGCTGAGCTCACGAGTTACTCCGTCTACCGCTGGGAATGTGCGATTCGCTCCTCTGCAGTATTAGGCTTTGTGGGCGCCGGAGGCTTGGGCCAACAAATGGATAATTCCATGAAGATGTTTAATGGCGGTGAAGTCGCGACCCTATTAATCGTCTTCATGCTGCTTGTATGGCTGTCGGACTCACTAAGTGGCTATTTGCGAAAGGTCATGCAATGACCCGCGCTCACTTACCCGTCCACGCGCGACCTCGCCCACCGATCCGCTGGAATAGCTCGATTTACTGGGTCCTCATCGGCATCGCCATATTGATTGCACTCAGCTTTTGGACGCTCGATTTACAGCTAGCGCGGATGCTTTCGATAGATAGCGCTGTGCGGATGGGAAAGTTTTTAGGTGAACTGCTGTCGCCAAATCTTGACCCGAAGTTTTTATCAAAGCTCGGCGTGGCAAGCCTTGAGACCTTGGCCATGTCTGCCCTGGGCTCCCTGATCGCTGCCTGTCTTGGACTCTTGCTTGCCTTACCAGCAAGCAAGACCACGAACGGGGTAAAGTCTGCTTGGTATTCAATTACCCGGTTGCTCTTGAATGCATTTCGCTCGATCCCTGAATTGGTCTGGGCTGCACTACTTTTAATATCCGCAGGCTTAGGGCCTTTTGTAGGCACACTCGCGTTAGCCTTACACACTACAGGCGTGTTGGGGCGTCTCTTTGCGGAATCCATCGAGAATGCCCCACAAGGTGCGGCGCAAGCCTTACGCATACAAGGCGTGAACGAAGGACGTATTTTTCTCTTCGCTACGCTCCCAACTGTTCTGCCTCAATTGGTTTCCTATTCGCTTTACCGCTGGGAGAACAATATTCGCGCGGCAGCCGTGTTAGGCGTTGTGGGCGGCGGTGGGTTAGGCCAAATGCTGGCCTTTCATATGGGATTATTTCAGATGAGTGAAACCAGCAGTATCCTGATCGCCATGATCATTCTGGTTGTCTTGGTTGACGCCCTATCCTACTTAGCCCGTCGACTCATGTCGCGATAGTGCGAATAGCTAAAACGGCTTCGGTCACTTTTTCTGCGGTGATTCCAAAGTGCTCATACAGTGCATCGGCTGGCCCCGACAGGCCGTAATCACTCATGCCGATAAATCTACCGTTATGACCAAGATAGCGTTCCCAACCAAGTTTCACCGCAGCCTCGATCGCCACGGTCGTGGTGCCAGGGCACAACACCTCTGCACGATACGAAGCCTGCTGACGATCAAACAGCTCCCAGCAAGGCATCGAGATCACCGCCGTCGATACACCTAACGCTTCAAGCTGTTCACGCGCCTTTAAGGCAATGGCTACTTCGGAACCCGTTGCAAGCAAGCTTACTTGTCGCGGTAAAGTTGTTCCTTCTGCTAAGACATAGGCACCACGTGCGGACAGGTTATCGGCAGCCGCTGACGTGCGCACATGTGGGAGTGCCTGTCTAGAAAAAATCAAGGAAACAGGCCCTTGCTTATGCCGGAGTGCAGCCTCCCAGCATTCGACAGCTTCCATAGCATCGGCCGGACGCATCACCAACATGTGAGGCATCGCACGCAATGAGGCCAAGATCTCAACGGGTTGATGCGTAGGTCCGTTTTTTCCGATACCGATCGAATCGTGACTAAACACAAATTTGACCGGAAGCTTCATGAGCGCTGCATTGCGTAAGGCTGGGCGCATGTAATCTGAAAACGCCAAATACGTGACACTGACCGGTATGGCACCGCCATGTGCCGCAATGCCATTACACATAGACCCCATCAAGTGCTCACGAACTCCACAATGAATATAAGCCCCGCTTGGATTTGAAGCACTAAAGGTATCCAACCGTTTTTTATGATCAGTAGGCGCCTCCAGATCCGCGCAAGCTACGATACGCTCTGGCAGGTGATCGGTCAGGCAATCATTAATTGCGGCAGATAAATTGATGCCGCCGCGCGGGGGCTCAGCAAGAAGCTTCTCTTTCAATGCAGCGAGTGCAGACTCAAGCGCAGGCGGTAGTTCACCTCGCATCACACGCTCAAACTCCGTTCGTTTTTCTGGTGAGAGCGCCGCCACACGCGCAAGCCATTTTGCTCGGCTCGACTCATTCACACTCGGGCTAGCCCTCCAGACACTTAAGATCGCCTCAGGAATCTCAAATTCTGGATCAGACCAATTCAAATCCTTGCGCATCTGCGCGGCATCCGCCTCAAAAAGCTTGGCACTGTGTCCACCGCGTTGCCCTTGGAGTCTTGCGAGTCCCTTCGCGATGGTCGTACGCGCCAAAATAATCGATGGACGAGAATCTGAGCGTGCAGCAGTGATGCAGGAAGAAACCGCTTCCAAATCATGACCATCCACACGCTGAACATGCCACTGTGCAACCTCAAAGCGTTTAGCGACATCCTCACTGATCGATAACTCCGTGCTCCCATCATCAGTGATGGCATTGTCATCCATCAATAAAATCAACCGCCCTAGTCCAAGATGACCCGCGAGGCTAATCATCTCCTGACCGACCCCCTCTTGTAGGCATCCGTCACCGACAAACGCATAGGTAAAGTGGTCCACCAGATCGTTGCCAAAGCGTGCGCGCAAAAATGCTTCAGAGACAGCCATCCCCATCGCATTGGCAATACCTTGCCCGAGCTGACCTGTCGTGACTTCGATGCCAGCCTCAGGATCCAATTCAGGGTGCCCGGCACAATGGGATCCGAGCTCTCGAAACGACTTGATTTCCTCAAGTGAAATTTTTTCGTATCCCGTCAAGTACAAGAGGGAATACAAAAGCATTGAGCCGTGGCCATTAGATAGAACCACCCGATCACGATCCCACCATGTCGGGTAGGCGGGATCGTGCTTGAGATGCTTCAGGTATAACGCGGTAGCAATTTCCGCCATCCCGAGAGGGACACCTTGGTGCCCTTCCCCAGCGCGAACGATGGCATCAACAGAAAGGAATCGAATCGCGTTCGCTAGGGATTGAGGAGATGACGTAACAGTCATAAGACTAGATCGCAACTTAATGAATCAACATGCCACCGTTGACATCCAACGTAATGCCTGTGCAGTATTTCGATAAATCGCTGGCTAAGAACACGACACAGCCCGCAACATCATTCGGTTCACCGATACGATTCATCGGGATGTTCGACAAAATATCAGTCATACGATCTGCGGGAATGAGACCTTTATTGATATCTGTTTCGATGAGTCCTGGCGTGATGCAATTCACGCGAATATTATCAACTCCGCACTCCCGCGCCATCGCACGTGCCAAACCCAGCACCCCGGCTTTCGCAGCAGAATAATGTGGCCCACCTAGAATTCCGCCACCGCGTTGTGCAGAGACCGACGACGTACAAATAATCGAGCCTTGCTTGCGCGCACGCATGTGCGGCAAGACTGCTTGGGACATATACAACGCGCCACGCAAGCTCACATCCAAGACCGCCTCGTAGTCAGCGGCAGTGATCTCCATCGTCTTACGCGGCTGAGTAATGCCTGCGTTATTAAACAAAATATCAATCTGCCCCATTTTCTCCATAACGGCCTTAATTGCCGCGTCACAGGAAGCCTTGTTCGTAACATCGGCGACAACACCCATATGCTGTTGCCCTAAGGTTGCGGCCACAGAAGCTG
>CAJBTJ010000081.1 GCA_903958565.1 uncultured beta proteobacterium | reverse complement strand
GTATCGGATATGACGTTACACGTATGGGATCGACGAGATGATGACGTCGTCGACTTCTCCTTCGAATACAACAAAGAACTCTACACCGATCAAGAGGCGGCAAATCATTTAGAAGCATTGTTACGATTCCTCAATGCGTTCGTTACTCGCGGCAGCGAGCCCGTCGCAACCGTTCCGATGATGGACGATGCGCAACGCGCACGTGTCATTGCTAATTCTGTCGGTGAGACCGTCGATCGTTCGGCGCGCCCTTTGACAATGCCGGTCCTATTCGATCAGCAGGTTAAGAAAAACCCGTTCGCTGTGGCGTTACGACTAGCCGATCAGGTGTTGACTTATCGAGAACTCGATCAACGATCGAATCAGGTTGCCCGTCTGCTGATTAGTTGCGGTGTAGGTCCGGAGCAGGTGGTCGCTGTGTTGTTAAATCGCTCGGTAGACTTGATCGTCGCGATGCTTGCTGTGTTGAAAGCAGGCGCTGCCTATCTGCCGCTGGATCCCGAGTATCCACTCGCTCGCCTGTCGTTCATGTTAGAAAACAGCAAGGCCTCACAGCTTGTGACGCATGTTGATTTGTTTCAAGATTTTTTGTCTCACAATGGATCCTCTACGGTTCCAGTGATTGACTTCAGTTCGTCCACGCAACTGAAGGTCATGCGTACGCTCAGCGATGATGCAATCACTGATTCCAGTCGTCTTGGCGCACTTCTGCCAGATCATCTCGCTTATCTCATTTATACCTCGGGCTCAACAGGGATGCCCAAGGGTGCAGGCAATATTCATCGAAGTGTTGCCAATCGTCTAGATTGGATGCAGGACGTGATGCAGTTGGATGCCTCTGATCGCGTCCTACAAAAAACGAGCATAGGGTTTGATGTGGCCGTTTGGGAGTGGTTTCTTCCCATCATGACGGGTGCATCGCTTGTCATCACAAAGTCTGATGGTCATCGAGATCCCGCCTACCTAAGAGAGACGATTGCGAAACAGCAGGTGACGGTTTTGCATTTTGTTCCTTCGATGCTGGCCGTATTCACTGAGCAGCTTGAAATCGGAGAGTGTCCGTCAGTTCGACAGATTGTCACGAGTGGCGAGGCGCTTGGCGGTGTGTTGCAGAGCCAAACATTGACCAAACTGAAGGGGACCAAGCTCTGGAATTTATATGGGCCGACCGAAGTATCGATTGATGTGTCAGTTTGGGAGTGTCGTGCGGTGGATGGCACGCGTACTCCGCCGATTGGTTATCCGATCTGGAATACCGAGTTGTATATCTTGGATGCGGCCCTGGAGCCCGTTGCTGATGGTAGCGTCGGTGAGTTGTATATCGCAGGAGTGGGACTCGCGCGCGGCTATCTTGGTCGCTTTGCGTTAACTGCCGAGCGTTTCATTGCATGTCCTTTTTTGACATCCGAACATTCCGGCGCTCGGATGTACCGAACTGGCGATCTTGCCTTTCGGCGTGATGACGGTGCAATCGAGTACTTGGGTCGTGCAGATCAACAGGTCAAGATCCGAGGGTATCGCATTGAAACTGGCGAAATCGAGTCGGCACTCTTAACTGGGTTTCCAGAGTTATTGAGCCAGGCCGCTGTGGTCCCAGTAAAGATTGGAACGGAATCCCATCTGATCGCTTACCTTGTGGCGTATCCAGGAATGTCTGTGCCGGAGGCGGCCGCGCTACGGGCAACGCTGTTAGTGACGTTGCCCGATTTTATGGTGCCTTCGTCGTTTATTTCAATCGACGTATTGCCATTAACGCCAAACGGAAAGCTTGATCGTAAAGCACTCCCTAATCCTCAGTCGCTTTCAAGCGAAACACCATACCGCGCACCGCAGACGGAAACCGAGATCATTCTGTGCCGCTTGTTTGCCGAGTTAACGGGCGTGAGTTCCGTTGGACTCGATGACAGTTTCTTTGCCATTGGCGGACATTCGCTCTTGGCAATGCGACTCATCTCTAGGCTTGCAAAGGAGCAGCGATGGACTGTGTCATTGCGGACACTCTTCACCTTTTCTACACCGCATACACTTGCGTTGCAGGTTGCAAAGCGTACTGATGAGAACATCGTTGCGCTGATTCCGGGGGCGGGACGCCTGAATGCAGAGCGTATCGTTTTATCCTTTGGTCAAAGGCGCTTGTGGGCGTTGGATCGGGTTGAGGGATCCTCTGCGACCTATAACATCCCCTCGGCTGTTAGGTTGCATGGGTATTTAAATGTCGACGCTTTAAAAAGCACGTTATGGGATATTTTGTCGCGGCATGTCCCCTTACGTACGCTGCTAATCGAAGGCGAAGACGGACTGCCGGTTGGGCGCGTGCTGGCACCGCCGGACGCTGACACGTTTTTAGAAATCATTGATGTCGAGGCTTATGCCGTTCAGTCTCGAGAACTCGCAGTACAAGGTTTGATTCGTACAGAATACGACAAGCCTTTTGTATTAGACAAAGACTTTGCCATGCGCGCTGGACTCATTCGGATCTCTGGTGAAGAACATGTCTTGATGATTACCTTGCACCATCACGCTGGTGATGGCGTGTCACTGATGGTGTTGTTTAAAGAGCTCGCCGAGGGATATCTTGCTCGTTGCGCAGACAATCAGCCCGATTGGTTGCCTTTGCCCGTTCAGTATTACGACTGGGCCGCCTGGCAGCAGGCAAATTTGGAACTAAGCTTTGAAGCCAAGATCGAGCGTGCGAAGCTGCGTCTTGCCGACTCTCCGAGCAGCCTGACGTTACCGCTGGATTATCCGCGTGATCCAAATCGCACACGTCGCGCTGCTTACCTTCCAGTCAAGCTGGACGAGCGGACAGTGCAGGCGCTAGAGCAGTTGGCCAAGCAAGAGGGTACGACCTTATTTACTGTACTCCTTGCAGCGTATGGCGCAACCTTGGGTAGGATTGCGGGGCAAGATGATGTCGTGATCGGCGCCCCGGTCGCTGGTAGGATCCATAGCGACGCTGAGGCGCTGATTGGGTTTATGGTCAATACATTGGCGATTCCCCTGTCAATGAATGATAGCTGCACTGGCAAACAGTTGATTGCGCGCGCGCGCTCGAGCGTTGAAGAAGCGCTGATTGATCAGGATGTTCCCTTTGACCGGTTAGTCGAGAGCCTGGGCGTTGCGCGTTCGCTCTCGCACACGCCGGTATTTCAAGCGATGTTTGCGTTTGAGAATGAACAGCCTCAGCCACCTGCATTGATAGGTCTCGCGGCAACGTTTGAACCCGTCACGTTGTCGCGTGCCAAGTTTGATCTGATTTTGGCGCTATGCCCAAATGACAATCACGAGCTCGTTGGAACGTTCGAGTACGACGCTGACTTATTTGCTGAATCGAGCGTCGCGAGTTGGCGCGAAGCGTTTGAGCGGTTGTTAGCGGGGTTGACGAGTGCAGTGGATGTGCCGGTCAAGACGCTGTCGCTGATGGATGGTGTGGCACGCAAAGCGCTGCTGGAAGCCGCGCGCGGCCCAGAGGTTGTCTGGCAGAAGGAGGGCGAGCAGACCCTGCCGGCGATGTTTGCGGCGCAAGTGCAGCGAAGCCCGCAGGCGATTGCACTACACGCGGGCGACCAGACTCTGAGCTACGCCGAGCTGGATGCCAGGTCTAATCAGCTCGCACGTCATTTAATCGCCTTGGGCGCAGGTCCGGAGCGGGTCGTGGCGGTGATGTTGCCTCGTACGGCGGAGTTGATGGTGACGCTGCTCGCGGTACTTAAGGCCGGCGCAGCGTACCTGCCGCTGGACCCTGAGTATCCTGAGTCACGTTTGCAGTTCATGCTTAAAGATAGTGGCGCGCAGGTGTTAGTGACGTCTGAGGCAAGCCAAGTTGCGAGCGTATCGCTGGCCGTTGAGGTTCTTCTAAGCGACGCACGCGTGACGCAAACATTGCAAGGCCTGAGCGCTGCACCTGTGGGCGAAGGCGAGCGGCGCGCAGCGCTGCGTGCTGAGCACCTAGCGTATGTGATTTATACCTCCGGCTCGACCGGTCAGCCCAAGGGCGTGGGCGCGATCCACGCTGGTCTGGCGCACCAGTTGCGCTGGATGCAGACGCAGTATCCGCTAGACGAGACCAACGTGATGTTGGCACGGACCTCGTTTGCCTTTGACGCCTCGGTGTGGGAGTTGTTTACTCCGCTGGTGTCTGGCGCGTCGGTGGTGTTGGCGGGTAAAGAAACACTTTTTGATATGGATGCGCTAAGCCAGCTGATGGCTGAGCGCGGCGTCACCGATTTGCAAATTGTGCCCTCTCTGTTCCCGCTATTTAAAGCCGCGCTGTCGCGTGCACGCCCTAGGCGCGTATTCTGTGGCGGAGAGAAGTTAAGCGCTGCGCTGATCCAAGAGATGATCGACGCCACGGGTGCCACGGTGATTAACCTGTACGGTCCGACTGAAACGACGGTGCAGGTGATTCATCATGCCTTCGGCGCCGAGGATGTCGCACTGGGCTCGGACGCAGACGCCCCGATTGGTAAACCGATCTGGAACACACAGGCCTACATCTTAGACACGGCTTTAGAGCCCGTGCTGCAGGGTGTGGTGGGTGAGCTGTACATCGGGGGTGCGGGTCTGGCGCGTGGTTACTTGGGTCGCGCTGGGTTAAGCGCCGAGCGCTTTATGGCGTGTCCGTTTGGTGCGCCCGGTGCGCGGATGTATCGCACGGGGGACTTAGCG
>CAJBTJ010000080.1 GCA_903958565.1 uncultured beta proteobacterium | reverse complement strand
TCAAGTCCGGCTTGAGTGTTAAGCCCAAGGTTGACCAATGCCCAAAGACCACTGTAACGTCGCGCGTCATGCGCTTGGGCATATTGAACCAAGGCGTCAGTCCTGGTTGCACGACTTCGGGTCCGGTCTTAACAGAGAGCATCATACGACCCTCTTTGTTGCAAAGACGGATTCGCGTCAACGCATTAATAATGGCACGCATCCGCTCCGGCCCACGAAACGAATCATCCCAGTAATCTGGTTCATTGCCGTACATCGTCAGAAGAGATTGCTGCCACGCGTCACCGCGCAACTGCGCGTGCACTTCGTCAGCGAGTGCCACGGTCTTTTCTGCTGACCAGTCAGGGAGCACGCCAGCATGAACCAGGAGGTGTCCGTATTCAAAGTGAGCGAGTGGGCAGCGGCGCAACCAGTTCAGAATCTCGGGGGCATCATGGGCCTCGAGTACTTCGGTTAAGGTGTCGCGCTTGCTCGGTCGCCTGGCACCCGCCGCCATGGCCAGCAAATGCAGATCGTGATTGCCCAGTACCGATAAGGCTCGGTCACCCATCGCCATAATGCGTCTGAGCGTTGCGAGCGAGCGAGGACCGCGGTTGACCAAATCGCCCGCGAACCAAAAGCGTGCATTAGGATCGTCTGCGATCTTTGGTTGCTCAAGCAAGTGATTCAGACTGTCGCAACAGCCTTGTACATCCCCAATCATCCAGATGCTGCCAATACTCATAGGGGCGATTTTTTCCAAAAGAAAAATCCACCGTTACGCTGCGCGATGGCATTTCTGTTTTCCATCATGAACACCGCAGTCAGAGCAAGCGTCATGGCACCAATATTTGGGAGAAGCGCGGTCACCACTGGTGGCCAATTAAACAACAAACTGACATTCAGGGCGAGTTGATTAATCATAAAAAAGCCAGTGCCAAGTAAGATACCCAAAAAAACTTTCGCCCCAACGCCACCGCGGCGCGTCTGCATAAAGCTAATCGGCGCAGCAATGGTGAGCATCACTAGTAACGTAAAGGGATACGCCATCTTTCTCCAGACCGCTACGATTTGCCGATCTGCTTGCAATTGATTACGGTTCAGATAGTCGATGTAGTCGTGCAGAGCCATCAGAGACATCCTTTCGGGTGTCAGGATGCGTGCAACGAGGCGTTCGCTGCTCAAGGTTGTATCAATGGTTTGTCGAGGTAATTGTTTGACTGTCACGGCTGGCTGTGTCGTGACCTTGGCGTCAGCTAGCACGTTCTTTATATTTGGATCGAGTTGGGTTTCGACGACATCTTGCATGTCGAGCTTGCCTTTGACGAATTTTCCTGATTTTGCTTGAGTCATCACCGAGAGCGTGAGCCCATCTGGAAACTCATAAATCGATAGATTTTCGACATTTCCGGAAGTGAGTAATTTTCCTACGTTGATAATGCGCGTCCCACCGTTTTGGGTAGGCTCTTTAAACCAGTAACCACTCGCTAATCTGCCTCCCTCCACACGACCGCGCATGAGCAGATTGACCTCACTACTTTTTATTTCTGCGAGCGGTGTTAAAAACTCAGACAAGATGAGTGCGCCCAGGATGATCGGAATAGATACGGTCCAGAGCATGCGCAATAGTCCCATCCCGCTCACGCCGGAGACGCGCAGAATGACGAGTTCATTGCGTTGCGCTAAGCCTGAGAGCGCAAGGATGGCGCCAATCAGTACGCCAATCGGCAGTAAATCGTAGAGACGTGTGGGCAGTGATAGCCCCTGCAAGTAGAACAAAGCCGTCAATGGAAACCGTGCGTTCACAGAGTCCAGCTCGTCAACCAACGTGAAGAACGTAAACAGCCCCAGCAAAGCAATCAGAACCACTGAGGTGGATCGATAGATTTCGCGGGCCAGGTAGCGACGTACAGTTTGCATAATTCCTAGTGTAATGCCTAGCGAGAGTCAGACAGATTGGCGCGCAGACTGGCAAGCACGGGGGTGATATCTGGGCGCAGGTCGTGCCAGAGATAGAAGCTTTCGGCTGCTTGCCCGACCAGCATGCCTAACCCATCGCTCGTGTTTGCAGCGCCATCACGCTGAGCTTGCAGCATAAAGGGAGTAGCCATTGCACTGTACATCATGTCATAGGCCCAAGCGTTTTTGGCATATAGCTCAGAAGCCACTGCAGGGGCTTCGCCTCCGAGGCTGCTGGAACTTGCGTTGATGACAAGATCCCAGCTGTGAGGCTCGCCCACGTCCTTCAAGCTACCTGCGGTCAGTCTATGCGACGCAATGGAGGATGCCGCTTGGTGTTGAGCGATCAATTCATGCGCACGCTTGGCTGTTCGATTGATCAGGTGCAGCTTCGCACAACCCGTATCCAAGAGCGGACCGAGCACGCCGCGCGCAGCGCCCCCTGCACCGATTAACAGGACGCGGGAGTCTGGATTCAGTGCGCCGAGTCGCTGTAGATCAAGAACCAGGCCGACGCCGTCTGTGTTGCAGCCGTGCAGCGTACCTTTGTGGTACCAAAGAGTGTTGACCGCTTGCGCTAAGGTCGCGCGCGGGCTTAAGTTTGGGCCAGCGAGCTCCCATGCCTCAAGCTTGAAGGGCACAGTGACGTTGAGTCCACGCCCCCCAGCTTCAAAAAAATTGCGGACCGTGAGCGCGAAGCCGTCCAGCGGCGCGAGGATGCGGTCGTAAACCAGCTTGACTCCCGTCTGCGCAGCGAATTGTTGGTGAATGGCTGGCGAACGACTATGTTCAATGGGGTTACCGACGACGGCACAGCGGGCTGGAGCTTGAGTTGATGTCATTTTGTCGTGACTGATCCGTTTACAAAGTGCCAAGTCCGCGTTAAGACCAGCTGATCGATTTGGCTTGCCATGTCCAGTGGAAAAGCCGCGAAGGGCGCCGCGAGTTGGGCAATACGCCGCACAGCTTGGTTGAGTAAAGCCTTGTCAGATGGACGGTTAATTTGAATATCTGCTAGCGAACCATCCGCACGAATCGTGAGCGTGGCCTGGACACTGCCATATACCTTGTCCCCCACACCCTTTGGATAGTGCTGAGTGCCAATCTGCTCGACCCGAAGGCGCCATTGGTCAATATAGGGCGCAAATTGCATTTGGCGCGCGGAAGGGGCTTCGAAGTGTTTGCGGGGGCGTTCACTGTACTGTTCGATTTGATGCGTCAGAACCGCAATGCGATTGTTGCGCAGAATTGCCTCTTGATCGTCTTGGTCTGGGCCGTTGCGAGCCGTGTCTTTCAAAAAATGCTCATTTGGCCGACCTTCTTGCGCGGCTTGCTGCGCCTTCAAGAGAGTGAGTAACTCTTGCTGCTGCGCTTCGAGCTGTAGTCGTTTTTTAACAAGTGCCTCGAGCACAAGGTTGTCGGGTGATTGACCCCCATGTGCGAGTTGGTTTGAGGCGTAACCCTTTGGGGCGTCTCCCCCCCCATCTACATTGGACTGGGCGAACAAGCGCGCAACAGCCGGTACGCTCTCTGTTTGTGCATTGACCATCACCACTTCTATTTCAGACGGTAACGGTTGTGTATATCGCTCGCCAGAGAAATTCCAGGCGAGTATCACAACGTGTAACAGAGCGGACAGCATCACGGCCCAGTATAAAAAACGACGTGACCTCGCCGACCAATCGGTCGGTGAGGTCATGGGCAAGGGCGTTGTATGCGCTGTCATGTCGTTTGCGTAGCGATGTGTCGACACTCGACCTCGAGGGTGAGTTCGTCGGTCGAGAGAATCTGCAACGTAATAATTTCACCACGCTCAGACTGCGGCAGCCCGCTTACGCGGATCACCAGCGGTGCGTGGTCTAGTCGAACAAGGTCCTCCTTGAGCACGGTTGCCGCACACTCTGTGATTTGCTGTTGTTGCAGCCAGCGTAGGCACCAAAAGCGCTCCAGACTATTCTGAAAATCGTGCCACGCGGTGTACTGAGATTCAAAGCTGCCAATGATGGCAAACAGGTCGGCATCCTTGGGTTTGAAGGGCGCGACTAAGGGTGCCGAGACGCCGTGCTCAATGGCGGCAATGATCTGCCATTGATTGACTAAGTCGACATAGCGCCTTAATGGGGATGTGCACCACGCATATTGCGCCACACCGATCGCCTCATGAGGCAGGGCGTGCGTGCTCATCCGTACACGACCACCTTGCTGCGAACGATAAATACCAGGCAAACCATTGGCTGCAAGCAATCCACCCCAAGTACTGTTGGCCAGAATCATATATTCCGCGACCAATCGATCCAGTGGGGCGTTGCGCATGCGCGGCACAATCCGCACGGGGGTATCGGGGTTGTCTGGATCGCCATCGACATAAAAGCTGTATTCCACCCGATTGTTGCTCTCTGTCTTGCCACGAACTATATCGCGCTGTTTGCTCAGAGATAGTGCGAGTGCCCAGAGCGGACGAATCCAATCGTTGTAGGGCAACGCAATCGACGGGTCAGCAAGTGCCTCTTCCGTGATGTCTTGGTCGAGCGCATGGTGGCGAAGATTCTCTCGCACAGCGACGCGCTCGATCTTGCTTTCGTGCGAAAGGATTTCGCCAGTGTCTGGATTGGCCGTCACATAAAGGGATACGGCAGGGGTAGGACGTCCCGCATCGAGCGAATAGGCTGCAATGACGGAGTCCGGTTGCATCGGGATCTTATCGCCGGGCATGTACACCGTCGACATGCGCGTACGGGCTAATTTATCTAAGGGACTGTCGCGCGTGACCGACAAGCCGGGCGCTGCAATATGGATGCCGACTTGAATGTTGCCATCGGGCAGTACGCGAACCGATAAGGCGTCATCAATTTCTGTCGTGGTGATATCGTCAACTGAATAGGCCACCACATCGGCAAGAGGGAGCTCACGATCCAAAGAGGGCAAGGCCTCGGCTGCAAATGCGATGCCGCGCGGGAAGTGGGTCGCAATAAAGCGACCCTTGTGTAGCGCCAGCGCGTGGGGCCAAGCACCACGTTCTAGCAGCACCCGTTCAGGCGGTTTTTGCAGGCTGGTAGATGCTGTATCCAAGGCCTTCCATGCCTGAGAGTTTTTGTCTGGTCGTGTGATGAGCGCCATCGCTGAGTCGGCAATCGTTTGTGGCAGCCGGCCTGCAATAATTTCATCGGCCCACGCGGCCATTTCAGCAGCTTGCCGTTGTTTTTTTTCTTGCGCTGCGAGTGCCGCAGTCAGGATCTCTGGCGGCGCAGGACGGAAACGGCCGCGTCCGCGGCGATGAAAATAAATCGGTGCACTGTGTAGACGAAGGAGCAGCGTGGTTTTTTCGAGCGTGTTGACCGGATGACCGAAATAGTCGATTCCGAGCGTCTCAACATCGAATTCGTCCTGGGGTGCACACTCCCACAAAAACTGGAGCTCAATTTCTTCTGAGAGTCTTTGTGCTTCGGGCATCAAGATATCTGGCGCAGGGCTTGCAAACGTAAACAAACAATTTGCGCGTTTGATTTTGCTGCGCTTGCCAGATTCAGACTCAACCTGCAGGGCGGCCTCAGACTCAGACATAATATGCCCAGTCTTAAACATCCCTTCTTCTTCAAACAAAACGTACATACGATATCCGGTGATTCGGTTTGCTGTCCGGCTTACTGCTTGCCGGATAGTGCGTCGAGCAGGCGTGCGTGTACACCCGCGAAGCCGCCGTTACTCATGACTAGGATGTGATCGTTTGGTTGCGCTGCCTTGACGACGGCCTCGACTAGCGAATCGATCTCATGGTGCGCTTGCATACGTATCCCGAGAGAGGCAAGCACCTCTGCCGGATCCCAACCCAAGGCTTGTTTGCCGTCACGCTGACCAAAACAAAACACGAGATCGGCAGGCTCAAGCGCTTGCGGCAGCCGAGCCGCCATCGTGCCAAGCTTCATTGTGTTGGAGCGCGGTTCAAGAACTGCGAGAATCCGCTGGGATCCTACTTGTGCGCGTAGTCCATCGAGCGTTGTGCGAATTGCCGTTGGGTGATGCGCGAAATCGTCATAGACCGTGGCGCCGCGAACGATACCGCGCACTTCCATGCGACGTTTTACACCGGTAAATGCGGAGAGTGCCTCGACGCTTGCGCGCACATCCACGCCCACATGCGCTGCCGCCGCAAGCGCCACTAGCGCATTGTTGCGGTTATGTGCGCCTGTTAGAGTCCATTGGACGATGCCATAAGAGGTGTGACCTCGCTTGACCTCAAAGGATAACGGACTGATCTCAATCGTGTGCCAGCCTGAGACCTCGCCTGTGCGGACGAGTTCGGCCCAGCATCCCCGGGCGAGTACGCGGTCAAGGGCATCTTCCGCGGTGGGCGCAATGACTTGGCCCGAGCGCGCAATGGTACGCACGAGGTGATGGAACTGCGTTTCGATGGCCGCAAGATCCGGAAAGATATCAGCGTGGTCGTATTCCAGATTGTTCAGAATGGCTGTCTTGGGCCGATAGTGGACAAACTTTGAGCGCTTGTCGAAAAACGCCGTGTCGTACTCGTCCGCCTCAATGACAAAGAGAGGTTGTGCGGGGTCGTATCGGCCTGAAACTTCCAGGCCGGGAGCGACGCCCCCAATTAAAAAGTTAGGTCGTTTGCCCGCGCAGTGTAGAACCCATGCCAGCATTGAGCTGGTGGTTGTCTTGCCATGTGTGCCTGCAACCGCAAGAACATGCTGGCCTTGTAAAACATGCTCGCCAAGCCATTGTGGGCCTGAGGTGTACGGCAGGCCGGCATCCAGAATGGCTTCCATTAAGGGGTTGCCTCGGGTGACGACATTGCCAATCACGAAGAGGTCAGGCTTGAGCGCGAGTTGATCTGCCTCAAAGCCTTCAATGAGCGCGATACCTTGCTCCTCGAGCTGGGTGCTCATGGGAGGGTAGACGCCTGCGTCGCAACCCGTGACGCGATGGCCGGCCGCGCGCGCAATAAGCGCCAGGCTGCCCATAAACGTGCCGCAGATTCCCAAAATATGCAGATGCATGACTAATCTCCTGTGCGCATTGTAGAGGGAGAGTGCATAGCGTTTGAGGTCATTTCTCGCTCGGCATCCATTCGATCTGACGCTATGATGTGGCTTATGAAACGAAGAACAATTCTGTTCGGTGCGGGCGGCCTGGCTGCGATGCTTGGCACCGCCTGGTTTGCCTGGAAATCGTCATCGAGTAGAGCACCGGCTGCCAACCGGGCGATCGGGGTGCAGGTGCCGAGCGACAGTTCGGCAAAGGCGGATCCAAGCGCGTTTTATGGCGCGAGTCTGCCAGACCTAGACGGGAAGCCCTTCGTGCTGCGTGAGTACTTAGGCCGTCCGACGGTTGTGAATTTTTGGGCAACCTGGTGTGCGCCCTGCGTTCAAGAGATGCCTTATCTCGATGCTATCGCAAAAAACTCACCAAAACTTGGTTTTGTTGGCATCGGTATTGATACAGAGTCTAACATTAAGCAGTTTGTCGCTAAAATACCTGTATCTTACAAGTTGCTTATTGCAGGCCATGCGGGAATTGCAATGGTCAGAGCCCTTGGAAATGCTGCAGGTGGCCTACCTTTTACCGTTCTTTTAAGCGAAGATGGCAGCATATTCGACACAATTTTGGGTCAGGTAGAGCCTGAAGATTTGCAACGTCGAATCAGCAAACTAATAGTAAATTCGAAGACGTAGATAGACAAATCGCGGAATTTAGCCTATAAATGCGCACGGCTTGACTGTATTTGTTGTCACGTTTTGTGGCATATGAAACACTCTGTGCTTGGGCGACCTCTCATGGCAAAAAAAATTCTCGTTTTGAACGGCCCCAACCTGAATCTGCTCGGGTTGCGTGAGCCCAGTGTTTATGGGCACACCACACTTGCCCAGATCGATGCAAGGCTGCTAGGTCTCGCTAAAGAGCAAGGGGTGGAGCTGTCCACCTACCAGAGCAATCACGAGGGCGAGTTGGTTGATCGCATTCAGTCAGCTCGAACCGACGGCACTGACTTCATTATGATGAATGCTGGTGCGTATACACATACGAGTGTCGCGATCCGAGATGCATTGGCCGCAGTAAAGATTTCCTTTGTTGAGGTGCACCTCTCCAACATTTACAAGCGTGAAGAATTTCGGCATCACTCGTTCTTATCGGATCTTGCAGTCGGCGTCATTGCCGGATTGGGTCCTGATGGCTATGAGGCGGCGCTGCGCTTTGCGGTTAACTACCAGACGGCAGCTTAACGGGTTGGCAAGCTTGGCCGACCACACCCTTATTTAACAGCACTATACGGAATCACTATGGATTTGCGAAAACTAAAAACGTTGATCGATCTTGTCGCGGAGTCAGGCATTGCTGAACTCGAAATCACCGAAGGGGAAGGCAAGGTTAGGATTGTTAAGTTTTCACAAGCTGTACAGCCCGTTGCCTACGCACCACCCGCTGCGTATGCGCCAGCACCTGTTGCCGGTGGTGAAGCTGCTGCTGCCGCGCCCGCTGCCGCACCGGTTGTGCAGGGGCACACGGTCAAGGCGCCGATGGTCGGGACGTTCTATCGCGCATCCAATCCCGCTGCACCAGTATTTGTAGAGGTTGGTCAGACAGTGAAAGAGGGCGAGCCTCTCTGCATTATTGAAGCGATGAAGTTGCTCAATGAAATCGAAGCGGATAAATCTGGTGTCATTAAAGAGATTCTCGTGCAAAACGGTGAGCCCGTTGAATATGGTCAACCCTTGTTTGTGATTGTCTGACATGTTTGAAAAGATTCTGATCGCTAACCGTGGCGAGATCGCGCTGCGTATTCAGCGTGCCTGCCGCGAGATGGGTATCAAAACTGTCGTGGTGCACTCCGAAGCAGATCGCGATGCCAAGTATGTCCGTTTAGCTGATGAGTCCGTGTGTATCGGACCACCCGCTTCACGCGATAGCTATCTGAATATGCCCGCCATTATTGCGGCGGCTGAAGTGACAGACGCTGAAGCGATCCACCCTGGTTATGGTTTTCTGTCTGAGAACGCAGATTTCGCAGATCGCGTCGAGAAAAGTGGCTTTGTGTTTATTGGGCCACGCCCTGAGTCGATCCGTTTGATGGGCGATAAAGTCAGCGCCAAGAACGCGATGATTGAAGCGGGTGTGCCGGTTGTACCTGGTTCGCCTGGCGCCTTGCCCGACGATCAGCAAGAAATTATGCGTATCGCACGTGACGTGGGTTATCCGGTCATTATCAAGGCAGCTGGGGGCGGTGGTGGACGCGGTATGCGCGTGGTGCATACGGAAGCTGCGTTGTTAAGTTCTGTGGTGATGACCAAGTCCGAAGCAGGCGCAGCGTTCAATAACCCGGAAGTCTATCTAGAGAAATTCCTGGAGAATCCTCGTCACATCGAAATCCAAGTGCTCGCGGATGGTGGACGTAATGCGGTGTGGCTCGGAGAGCGAGATTGCTCCATGCAGCGTCGTCATCAAAAAGTGATTGAAGAGGCTCCAGCGATCGGCGTGGATCGGAAGTTGATTGAGCGGATCGGTGAGCGCTGCGCAGAGGCATGCCGCAAGATTGAATACCGTGGCGCGGGAACCTTTGAGTTCTTGTATGAAAACGGCGAGTTCTATTTCATTGAAATGAACACGCGGATTCAGGTTGAACATCCCGTGACGGAATTAATCACGGGCATTGATTTGGTTCAACAGCAGATACGTGTGGCGGCCGGCGAAAAATTCAGCTTGCGACAAAAAGATATCGTGTTCAAGGGCCATGCCATTGAATGCCGTATCAACGCAGAGGATCCGTTCACTTTTGTGCCGAGTCCAGGGCGCATCACAAACTGGCACACGCCGGGTGGGCCGGGTGTGCGCATCGATTCGCACGTATTCAATGGCTACTTTGTGCCCCCACACTACGACTCGATGATTGGCAAGGTGATTACCTATGGTGATACGCGTGAGCAAGCGGTTGCACGTATGTCTATCGCGCTTTCAGAGATGGTGGTTGAAGGCATTAAAACCAACATCCCGCTACATCGTGAGTTAATGGTGGACGGTCGTTTTGTTGAAGGCGGCACGAGCATTCATTATCTCGAACATAAGCTTGCCGAGCGTCCTTGAACGTTCTGGTGATCTGTCTGGCCGGGCCGCTTAGCTCGGTTCACGGAAACTGTTATGCGTGAATTGGTATTGTTATGTCCCGGATCTCTGGCTGAGCCGCTGTCCGACGCGCTTCTTGAAGCGGGTGCCTTATCCGTTTCCGTGGAGGATGCGGATCTTGACACCGATGAGGAACAACCTCTTTTTGGCGAGCCAGGCAGTGAGCCAAATACGCAAGCCTGGGCGCGCAATCGGTTGATTGTGCTGCTAGCCGACGGCGCGGATCCCGCGCAGTTGCTGCTCATGGCGCAACAAGACTTCGTATCGACAGAAGAGTTGCCGTGGCATTTGCGAGACGTACCCGATGCTGATTGGGTAAGACTGACGCAGTCGCAGTTTGGTCCGATTCAGGTCGGTGAGCGTATTTTGATCGTGCCGAGTTGGCATGCGGATCAAATGCCCACAAGCCCCGAGCCAGGCTGCATCGCGATTCAATTAGATCCCGGTTTGGCATTCGGCACAGGGAGTCATCCCACGACGCATGTGTGCCTGGAATGGTTAGCGACCGACTTGCCGCAGGCGGCGACCGTATTGGATTATGGATGTGGCTCAGGTATTCTGGCGATTGCTGCCGCGATGCTCGGTGCGGGGCCAGTGACTGGTGTGGACATTGATGACCAGGCTGTACAAGCCACACGCGACAATGCGATCGCTAATGGCGTTACGATTCAGGCAATGTTGCCAGACGGTTTGACCGAAGGGCAGTTCGATGTGGTGGTTGCTAATATTTTGTCGAATCCACTTAAAGTACTTGCACCCATGCTCAGCGGGCGTGTGCGTTCAGGCGGCAGTTTAGTGTTGTCAGGAGTGCTTGAACGACAAGCGCGAGAGGTTGCTCAGGCGTATGGGCCGTGGTTGCCTCTGACCGTTTGGCAAGCGCGTGATGGGTGGGTGTGTTTGGTGGGCGTCAAGCCCTAGGATAGATCGATGAGTCTCGTGACGCGTTGTTCAAAATGTCAAAGCGATTTTGTCGTGTCGCTTGAGCAGTTGCGCGCGCACGAGGGTTTGGTGCGCTGCGGCCAATGCAAACATATCTTTGATGGTGAGGCGGCTCTTCTGAGCAATCTGCCCACTCTCACGAGCTTGGTAAGTACCCCGAGCGCAGTAGCACAGCCGACAACACAACCCGCAGTGCTGCGTCACCGTGAACGTCAGGCTTCCGATACGGCTCCGTTCATTCCAGATTTTGTGTTGACTGACCCACCTGAGCCGACGGCTCCAGAGCGCCCCGAACCTACGATTAGTGTTCAAGGCGAGGCACGCTTACGCGGAGATGTCAGTGCGGTAGGACGAACGCAGCCAGAGTTTCTCTCGAATCATGAAGATACCAGTGGACTTAAAACCTTAATTTGGGGGTTTGCCAGTTTTTTTGCCTTGATTGCTGTGCTGATTCAGCTCGCGTATGTTTACCGTAATGATTTGGCCACGAGTATTCCGAGCCTAAAGCCAACATTAAGCACCCTGTGTGAATCGTTGAAATGTGAGGTGAGCTTGGTCCGGCACCTTGATCGCATCACGATAGACGGGTCCTCACTCGAGCGATCCAGTGAACCGCAGGCCGAAGGGCGTGCTGCTGCCATGACCCTGGCATTTTCAATGCGTAATCGGCTCAACCAGCCTCAGCCTTGGCCGCACTTGTTGGTCGACCTTAAAGATGCATCGAACACGCCAGTGGTTCGCAAGCGCCTGAGCCCTGTGGACTATTTACCTACTCAATTTAAAGATAAACCATTTCAGCCAAACCAAGAGCTCAACTTGCGTTTGCCGATCGAGGTCATTGGTTTACAAATTACCGGATTTCAACTTACTCGTTATTTTCCTTGAGGCCCACGCATGACATCGCCCGTATTAATTTGTGGTTCCGTTGCATTCGACACGATCGCTGTTTTCGAAGGCCGTTTTAAAGAGCATATTCTCCCGGATCGGATTCATGCGCTGAGTGTGTCATTCTTGGTGCCTCGCATGCGCCGTGAATTCGGCGGGTGTGCTGGCAATATTGCCTATAACTTGAAGCTTTTGGGGGGCAAGCCTATCCCTGTTGCAACGGTAGGTGAAGATGCGAGCGACTACTTGCAGCGGTTTGAGCAACTAGGCATTGATATCAGTCTGTTGCAAAGTCTGCCGGGTACATTGACCGCGCAGTGCTTCATTACGACCGATCTAGATGACAATCAAATTAGTGCGTTTCATCCTGGTGCGATGGAGCGCTCAGCCGAGAACGACTTAACAGGGCGGTCCGCCGCGTGGGCGATTGTTGCGCCTGACTCAAAGGTCGGCATGGTCACGCACGCTAAGCGTTTGCATGCACAGGGAACACCCTTTATTTTTGATTTAGGTCAGGCGATGCCACTTTATGATGGTAAAGATATTCTCGAGATGTTGGCGTTGGCCCAAGCGATGACTGTCAACGATTACGAGGCCAGTATTGTCGAGCAACGTACCGGCAAGTCTATTGAGCAACTCGCACAAGGGCTCAAGGCCGTTGTCGTGACACGCGGAGCGAATGGTGCGACCCTCTATACCGAAGGCCATCAGCATCATATTGATCCAGTCACTCCAACGGGCGTGTTAGACCCAACGGGCTGTGGCGATGCCCACCGTGGTGGACTATTGTATGGCTTGACCCTTGGTTGGTCCTGGCAGGATGCCTGTAAACTGGGCAACTTGATGGGTTCAATCAAAATCGCATCGCGTGGGCCGCAAAATCACGCCCCAAGCCGTGCTGAAATCGATGCACAGTTTCATGCCCAGTATGGCTTACGCTTGCCTGCATAAGATCGTTTAACAGGAGTCACTGAAATGCGAATGTTTTTTTCCACTGAAGCATGCTTGGGTCGCTTGGCTCTAGCGAGTCTGGCACTCTCAGCCGTCGTGCTGGTGTCTGGTTGTGCAAAGCCTTCAGCCTCTGCAAATGTGTACACCTACAATCAAGCGCAACGCGATCAAGTGATGCGTAACGGTACGGTGGTGAATGTTCGTCCGATTACGATCCAGAAAGAAGGTACCTCTGGTGCTGGAGTGGTAGCCGGCGGTGCAGTGGGCGGTGTGTTGGGAAGCACGATAGGCGGGGGCACAGGCCGTACTCTCGCAATCCTTGGTGGCGCCGTACTAGGCGCGCTGGCTGGTGACGCAGTCGAAGAGCGCGTCGGAAAGAAAGACGGTTTGGAAATCACCGTCAAGCTTGATAACGGTGAAACGCGAGTCATTGCCCAAGAGGCTGATGTGCCGATTATGCTCAACCAGCGTGTGCAAGTGATTAGTGGCGCTGGGCCAACACGTGTTGTGCCTGCCGCTCAAAAATAACTAGACCCCGTCACATATCAGCGCTTTATTAGAGCGCTGATGTGATGGAGGGCTCTACACGTACGGCGATGGGATTGCTTTGATCGAACATCACGGCACGTTGCGGAAAAGGCAGTTCGATCCCCGCTTGAGCGAACTCCTCAAGAATGCTGACGCGCAAGTCACTCAGTATCTGTGCGGGCTGAATGCCCGCCTGTAATCTGATCCAAAACTGCAAATTAAAGACTAAGCCGTTATCACCAAAGTCTTCGAGTGTGATGACTGGTGCGGGGTCTTGCTTGACTTGCAGGTGATTAGCGCTGACCCTTGCAAGGATGCGTTGCACCTCTTGAACACTAGACTTATACGACACGGTCATCCGAACATCTCTGCGCGCATCACGGGTCGAGTAGGTCCAGTTCACCAGTTTTTGTTCAACTAAAACGCTGTTGGGAATCAAGGCGTCATTACCCTGCGCGCCTTGGATGGTCGAGAACCGAATGCCAATCGAAGTGACCGTACCCAAAATACCGTCGATCTCAACCAAATCGCCAATGCGGATCGGTTTTTCAATCAGTAGCATGACCCCACTGATCAGGTTTTTGAGAAGGTTTTGTGTGCCAAAACCAACGCCGATGGCAAGTGCGCCGCCAAAAAATGCGAAGGCACTGAGTGGGATTTCAACGATGTTGAAGGCGGTTAGGATGAGGGAGAACGCTGCGGCTAAGGTTAGCCAGCGCCCCAATACGACTGACTTGCTCGCGCCCAGATTTGCCTTGTTGACTGCGAGCGCCAGTGTCCTTCGAATCAAACCTGAAATCAACATAAAGCCGATAATCAGGATAGCCATTGCACCGGCGGTCTTGCCGACGGTTACGCTACGTTTTGTCTTGATCTCGCGCCCGTCAACCAGAATGTTGTCGTCGACCGCGAAAATCTCAAATTGCCAAATATCTTTAGCAAGTTCAATGATGCCAGCTTTGAGACCGCTGAAGCGTTGCGCAAAGGTTTGATTGAGTTGCGCTTGCGCGATCTCCGAACCTGTAATTTCTAGGTACTGTCTGGCACGCTCAAAGAGCGCGTAGAGGCCTCGCATGTTGTCGATCTGCTCGGCGAGGGGCGCAAGCATTTCTGACAAAAATGCTTTTTCAACGCTTGTCGGTGCTTGTCGTAATTGCTCGTTGAATGCCAATGTTGACTGGGACTTTTCGGCGATCAGCTGGTTCAGATAATTCAGCCCTAAATTGAGCTGGCGCACTAAGTCCTCATGTTTGGATTTCAACCCGGCAAGTTGCTGACCGTTGTCAACGTTCGCGTAAAGATCTCGACGAATCTCCCAGATTTGAATCATCAGCAAATCGAGCTCGGTCTGTGCGCGATACCGTTCGCGTTCAGTGCGCGCGGCCTCGACTCGGCGGTCTGCCAAGAGTTGAGCATTGCGAGCGGCAGTGCGTGCTTCAGGCGTTGCCGTGGCAGTTTGGTCTAACGCATCGGATTTTGCTTTCGCTGTGGCCGCCAGATCGAGTGTGCGATTAATACGCAGGCTTGCTTGCTGCTCCTGCACTCTGAGGCTGTCAATGCGTTTTTGGAGATCCGCTTTAATTTTTTGGAAATCCTGCTCAGTGAAGGCAAAACGATTGTTATAAAAATCTTTAGTGATCTTTAAGGTGGCCAGACTGATCGCACCGGTTGTCTGCTCGATATGGAGGGTGTCTTTACCAATCGCAGCGTTCGCTAAATCTAAATTGATACGATCAAGACGCCGCTGCACTGTTTCGCCGGCACGCTGTGCATCAGCACTCGCACTTGACTGCCGCAGTTCAATTTCCATCTGACTGCGTGACTTGCGCAGATCTGCAATCAAATCGTTGAGAATATCGCTGCGTTGTTTGAGATACTGCAATTGAAATTGCAGTCGTTGGATGCTTAATTGCAGGTCGTCCGCAACAGAAAGTGGCCAAGGAGCGGACCCTGTGGGCGCTTGCCAGTTTTCTTTGTCTTTACGTGCAGTCTCAAGGTTTGTGGTGACACGCCGTAAATTTTTGATGTTATCGACGATTTGGCTATAGGCTTCTTGCATGCCACGCAAGTGATTGAGTCGATCTTGCGCGGCTACTCGGGCGGCCGTTTCGAGGTTCGCTCCGTCATTGACGACAGTTTGTGCCTTGACGAGGTCCGCCTGAATGGCGGCCAACCGTTTCTGCATGTCCTGCTGCTGTGCATCGATATCCTTGAGGCCACGCTCCGCGGGTGTTTCGCGAGCGGCCGTCGTTTGTCCTGGTGTCGTACCCAGTAAATTGCTGGCCGGGGAGGGGTTCTGGGCAAAGGAGGGCGTTTGGATCGCGAAGATGAATGCGGCAACCCAGAAGCCGTGCAACACAGAAGAGAAGAGCTTGTTCATTACAGAAGACTGAGTGGTCGAGCGGAGCGACAATGGATACGTTATAGAACGAATAAAGGGAATAAGGTAAAGCTGATACGACTAAGAACCATCATCGCGATTTGAGCGAGCACTAATAAAACGAGCGGAGCGAGATCTAGTGCACCGAGTTTGGGTGTGATTCGGCGGATAGGAGCAAGCAGGGGGTCGGTTAGCGTGGTCAGCACCGGCATGATCGTGGCCATCGGATTGACCCAGGACAATACCATCTGAATAAGCGTCATCCAAACGATTAAGTTCAATGCCCAACGCCCGACCGTGACGACGCTTGCGCCCATGAGTCCCGGAAGGAGTTTGGCCGGAAGCATGCTTGATGTGGAAACCAGCCACATCAAGAGTAAATAGGCCATAGCCGCAAGCAAGGCGCCGAGTAGGCTGGCCCAATCGAAGAGGCCTCCTTTGGTAGGAACGACCTTACGTAAAGGTTCTACTAGCCAGTTCGTGGCTTGGTGAATTGCCTGAGACAGTGGATTAAAGGGGTGCAGCTTGGCAGCATGAATCCATGCCCGTGCCAGCAGAATTGCCCCGACTAAATTAAAGACGATGTCGAGTAAAAAACGAAGGATCTCACCAATCATGCGTTGACCGTTGCCTCGAGTAAAAAGCCGTGAGTGCTATTGTCGCATGCACATAGGCTCTGCAACCATGTTGGTTACAAAGTCATAGGGTTGCCGAACGGTTTCACGCCGGAGTAAGCATAAAAAAACCGTCCGGCGAACCGGACGGCTTGGTCATACAAAACCTTAGCTAAGCGCTCAGGGACGGCCACCCGTAGGAAAGGGCCAAGACGCTGCTGGATTCAGGGCAGTTTTTGCACCTGGAGCTGCAGCGGTCGAGGGGGCAGCGGCTGCCGGCTTCTTAGCAGCAGGCTTT
>CAJBTJ010000079.1 GCA_903958565.1 uncultured beta proteobacterium | reverse complement strand
CTTTTGTAAGACGCAAGGCAAAGTAGCAAATGGTGACAACGGTGATGTGGCCAATGATCACTACAACCGATATCCAGAAGATATTGCAATTATGAAAGAGTTGGTGCTAGAGAAAATCATTCATCACGAGGCGGTACACGCTATTGATGGTTGGGATGATTTAAGACGCAGACTGCTGCCTGATCGACGCTGCTTCGCTTTCTTTCATCCGCAGTTGCCTGACGAACCACTGATTTTTGTCGAGGTCGCCTTAGTCTCTGACATCCCAGACTCTATCGGACCACTCGTCGATAAGAAGTCGATACCAAGTGAATCATCAAAGTTCAAGACTGCAGTTTTTTATTCTATTAGTAATTGCGAGCCTGGCCTGCGTGGTGTTTCACTCGGGAACTTTCTGATCAAACGTGTTGCTGATCAGCTGAAAGCCGAATTTCCAAGTCTAAAAACCTTCGTCACCTTATCTCCAATTCCGGGATTCGTTGACTGGATTTCTAAACCGATAGATCTCACTACACTGGAGAAAGATACCGTGGTCGCCGGCAAGTTCGACAAGGCGCTTCGGCAAATTAGCCTCAAAGGTAAAACTATTGCCCAGCGTGTTGCCGAGGGATGGGTCCCTGCGAGTGCCACCGACATCGAAAAAAATTCGCTACAAACTTTGTGTGCGATCTATTTGATCCATTTCTCTACGCAACGCTCGGGCAGCCCTGTCGCGAAATTTCACCTTGGGAATGGCGCTAGACTTTACCGGCTTAACTGGGCCGCAGACTTATCGAAAAAGGGCTTAAGAGAATCGGCGGGTCTCATGGTCAATTATCTGTATGATCTAGACGAGGTCGAAGAAAACCACGAGAAATTCAACTCAGGTGAAGTGGTTCGGGCCAAGTCGGTAGATAAGCTCGTCTGAAATCTGATTCGTTTGTTTAGCGAGGCGAATGGCAAGCTGCCACTGCTGTTGCGAAATGGCGAATTTGTCAAGTAATGGGGGCATTTAAAAACGCTATGTACAGCTCTGAAAAAAAACGTATCAATACGACTCGGCTATCCATCGAGTATCTCGAATGGAACCCAGACGGCCTTCGCACGGTTGTGCTGGTACACGGCTGGCCCGACGCAGCACGTACCTGGAATCAAGTCGCGCAGGCGCTCGCCGCTGCGGGCTATCGCGTACTGGCGCCCTCAGTGCGGGGCTACGGCGGTACACGCTTCCTTAATCCCACAACACCACGTAGCGGAGAATTGGTCGCGTTGGGCTGCGACCTGATTGATTTTGTACAGGCGCTCAATCTGCATCAACCGGCGTTGGTTGGGCACGACTGGGGGGCGCGTGCCGTCGCGATTGCAGCGGGACTCTCGCCCGGACTAGCTTCGCATCTTGGGATGGTATCGGTAGGCTATGGCACCAACGCTCCAACCCAAGCGCTTGCCTTCGCGCAAGCACGTAACTACTGGTATCACTGGTTCATGGCAACACCACTCGGCGAAAAAACAGTACGCGCTGACCCATGCGGCTTCGCACGGATCATGTGGGATACTTGGTCGCCTGCGGGTTGGTTTGATCAGGCGGAGTTTGATGCCACCGCCGCGGCCTTTGAAAATCCCGACTGGGTTGATGTCACGCTGCACTCTTATCGTCATCGCTGGGGTCATGCAGAGGGGGACCCCTTTTACGGAGCACAGATCGCTGCACTCAACCCTTTGCCGATTATCGCCAAACCCATGCTGGTGATTCATGGTGGTGCAGATGCGGTTAACCCAGCACAAACATCAGCGGGTAAAGAGCAGTGGTTCAGTGGTCCCTACCGACGTGTCGTTCTAGACGGCGTGGGACATTTTCCGCAACGCGAGCAACCAACTGCAGTGGCGCAGGCGCTGATTGATTTTTTCGAATCTCGCCAATAAACATGATTTGATGTTGTGAGCGGCAAGATACTTTTATTTCAATAACGAACCACTAGATAACTAACTCCAATGCCATGCTCAAAACATTATTTTTTAGCCTGCTTTTTTCTCTGACAATTTACGGACAGATCGCTATGGCTACTGAAGAACCACCTTACACGTCGATATTGACTGAGGGCAGCTTTGAGATCCGGGAGTATCCATCGTTGATTGCCGCCGAGGTCACCGTTACAGGTCCGCGTAGCGAAGCAATCAACGCAGGATTCCGTCTACTCGCCGCCTATATCTTTGGTGGCAACACAACTCGACAAAGTATTGCGATGACATCGCCTGTCACACAAACACCTAAGGAAAATGAAAAAATTGCAATGACTGCACCGGTTACGCAAAGCGGAGATGAACTTGGCTGGACTGTCCGGTTCATCATGCCCAAGGGGTACACACTGAATACCCTTCCAATCCCAAATGATCCGAAGGTTAAGCTTGTGGCTCTCGAGCCCACCCGCGTCGCTGTCGTGAAGTTTTCTGGGCTAGCAAAAGAGCCAGACATCATCGAACACACGCGGCAACTCAAAAAGTTCATGCTTGAACAAAAGTTAGTGGCGGCAGGTTCTGAAACTCTTGCACGCTATGACCCGCCGTGGACGCTCTGGTTCTTGCGTCGTAACGAAGTGATGATCAAGTTTTTATAAAACTGCTCGCTGAGTTTGGATGCCTAATCTAGCGCTGTTTGTAAACACATGACAGCACCTCAGTGCACTTGATTGACTTGAAGTACTTTGCTGGCCAGCATTGACTGCATCACAAACCGTCTTATTAGTCGGCTGGCTCGAGTAGTCGCAGCAAGTCGGCAGCGTCTTCTAGAGTATCGAGACTCTGAAGTGTGACAGCTAGACGCAGCGACTGCTCATCTGACAGAACATAACGCGCAAGCGCCATAAATTTTTCTGTTAAGGCGTCTTGTGTCAAGGGGTTTGTCGGAGCGCCTAACGCAACACTGGTTGACTCCTTCAGTATTCTATTATCGGTCGTCACGATCGATACGTCGCTGCTAAAACTGGCCTGAACAGAATCATCAATGTCAATGATCACTCGATCAATCATTGCTCGTAGTTGCTCGGATTGACGGTTCTCATCAGAGTACGATTGAAGACTCGCCTGACCCAGACAGAGACGGGCTGACACGGCGTATGGCAAGCTCATTTGCGCTGCAGGTAGGGTTGAAACGTCACGCCCACCCACCATACCAGACAAAAAAGTATTGAGACGAATATGAATCTCTTTTACGTCCTGGGGCGTGATCTGGTGTGCCCTGACTAAGCGATCAATGGCATCGATGGCCGCGTGTGTATCGCGACACGAGGCATAGGGCTTGATCGCACAGTTCATAATCCTCCAGTCTTGACCGAGCGCTTGAACTAAAGCGTGTCGGTCGATGGATTCATGGCCATAGGTATTGAAGAATCCTCCCCATACATCTTCGAACACTTTTCGGGGGCCAGTCATGCCGCCTCGGGCTAAAAGCGCGGCAAGCACGCCGCCCTCCGCAGCACGACCGGCGTGAACTTTTTTTGCCATCGTGCCATCGTGCACGAAGCCCCAGAGACCGCTCGAAAAACTACCCGCTAAGCCCAGGCAAGATATTGTTTGTTCAGTTGTAAGTTTTAACAAATTGGCCGCGGCAGCCGCTGCGCCAAATACTCCGCAGGTACCGGTTGAATGCCAGCCAGCTTCGTTATGCGGCCGATAGCCACCAAACGACTCGAGCACTCGGCGCCCAATATCGTAGCCGACCGTGATCGCCGTCAAAAGTTCTTTGCCAGTGACTTGGCGCTCAAGTGTGGGTATTAAGGCCATCAATGCCGGCAATACCACCGCCCCCGAGTGATCGCAACCTCCGGTGTCATCAAGCTCGAAAGCGTGTGCGGCGATTCCATTGACAAGCGCAGCGCTGCGCGCAGAGAGGCGTTGCGAAGTTCCCCAGGACAGCGATGCGCCAGTCTCTTGAGCAGCGCAAAAGGTAGTTCGCGCTAACTTTGCCTCGTTTGAAATACTGCCCGCCAGTGCTGCACCAAAGGTATCTAATGTGTGAACCAGTGCTTTATGGCTGGCGGCCTGACTGAGATCAAGGTAGCGAGTGCGAGTAATAAATTTTGCGAGCTGAGTTGCATAAAGATCGTCAGACATAGCAATGGCTCCGTTTAATACGCGGATGAATGTCTTTCAAGACTAGGTACAGCCGAAAGGAGCTTAATTGTATAGGGATGGCTCGGCTGTTCGATAATCGTTCGCGTGTCACCAATCTCAATGATCTGGCCGTTTTTCATCACAGCAATGCGATCGGCCAAGTGAGCAACGACAGAGATATCATGGGAGATAAATAAATAGGCGACTTGCAGGCGATCCCGCAGATCGCTCAAGAGGTTGACGATCGCAGCCTGTACCGAGACGTCGAGCGCCGATACAGGTTCGTCACAAACAATAAAGCGCGGTTCGGTGGCAAGCGCGCACGCTATGCTAATACGTTGCTTTTCGCCACCGCTCATTTGATGAGGGTAACGATCAACGTAGTGATGAGGCAGGCGAACTAGGTCAAGCAAATTATGAATTCTGGCTGGAATCTTATCGCGGGAGACGAGTTGAAATCTTTCGATCGGACGGGTCAATAGCTGTCTAACCGTTTTTCGAGGATTTAAGGACGAGTCCGGGTTTTGAAAAACAATTTGCGCACATCTCCGCATGTCTGTGAGTTGAGACTGCGCAGTTTGACTGATATTTTTTCCGTCAATATTGATTTCACCGCTCGTGGGCTCTAGCAACCGCAGAATTGTGCGCCCTAAAGTTGTTTTTCCCGAGCCAGACTCGCCGACTAAGCCAAGAACTTCACCAGCCCTAATTTTTAAAGAGACTTGGTCCACAGCGTGATGTTCGTCAAATTTCATTTGAGGCAAAAAATTTTTAAAATATATTTTCCCTTTAGATTGCCGGAATGTCTTTTGCAAATTTTTTACTTCAACAATAGTTTTCGAGCTATGCGTGATGCCCGCTTGCTGCGTGATCGACGGAGCGCTGACCGGCCACGGTTGTTGTTGCAATGCCGCACTGGCGTGACAGCGAACTGAGTGGTGGTGTTCAATTCGTATGAGTGTTTGAACGCTGTCGCAACCCGCAGTGACAAACGGACAACGAGGAGCAAAGCGACAACCTGTCGGAAGCACTCTCAAGTCCGGAAGTCGTCCTGCGATTGAAGCGAGTGGGCCAATCTTTGGGTTTCGCAGCGATGGAACTGCCGCGATGAGACCTTTTGTGTAGGGATGTCTTGACTCGAAAAGTACCTCGTTAGTTGCGCCTTGCTCAATAATTTCGCCTGCATACAGAACAGCAACCTCATCGGCAACGCGTTTGACGACACCAAGATTATGACTGATGAATAACATCGTTAAGCTGCGTTGAGCTTGTAGCGATTGAAGTAGATCGAGAATCTGTGCTTCGATTGTCACATCTAGTGCAGTGGTTGGTTCATCTAAGATCAGAAACTGTGGTTCGGCAGCCAAGGCGCCCGCGATCAAGGCGCGCTGTCGCATGCCTCCTGACAGCTCATGTGGATAGGCTTTGGCGACAATCGCGGGTCGCGCAATACCCACTTCATCCAGAAGCTCGATTGCACGCGCTAGCGCTTGAGTTTTGCTTAAACCGAGATGATGAATGAGACCTTCGCTGACTTGATCGCCAACCGTGAGCGAAGGGTTCAAGACTGCAAAAGGGTCTTGGAAAACTAGCCCGATTTGAGCACCACGAACGTGGCGGCGTTGCTCAGGCGTCATCATTAAGATATTTTGACCGTCAAACAAAATCGATCCGTTCGATATCTGCGCTTCATCAGGTAATAATCCCATCGCGGCGAGCGCGATCGTACTTTTCCCGGAACCTGATTCGCCAACAATGG
>CAJBTJ010000078.1 GCA_903958565.1 uncultured beta proteobacterium | reverse complement strand
AGTATTTAGTTTTGATGGGGACTCCGCCGGACGCCGCGCGGCCTGGCGTGCCTTACAAGCGTGCTTGCCACTGCTTCGTGATGATATTTCTATCCGGTTTTTATTTCTGCCTACAGAGCATGATCCAGATAGTTATATTCGAGAATTCGGCGAGGAAGCTTTTCGCGCAAGTCTTAAAGAGTCAGACGCGCTCTCTACATTTTTTCTCAATGAATTGGCGTCGAGACACGCGATTAAAGAAGTGGAGGGGCGCTCGGCGCTGGTCCATGAAGCCCGACCGCTTTTGGCGCAAGTGCCAGCGATTACGCTCAAAATTCAACTGCAAAATGAGCTGGCGCGTCTAGTGCAATTGACACCGGAAGAATTGGCTCAACTGATGGCTCAGTTACCGCCGCCGACGATGGCCGGCTTGCCCGATGCCAATGGTTTTCGAGCGGGTGCGGACAGAGCAGGGAGTGCTCAAGGCAATCGCTCCGTTGATCAAGCGCCCCGGGGACAAGAGCCAGACGCGTATGACCCGTCTACGGGCGAACCGCAATCGGGGCGTCCGGCCCTTGGGGCTCGGTCAAGCGGTCGAACGCGCGGCGTGTCTTCCGCCGGGACGAGCCGGCGTTCAGTGACGCCTCTGGCCCGCCGTTTGTTACGTCTATTCCTCACGCACCCTGAACTCATTGACGATTTAGGTGATCAACAGCTTGAGATTCTGCATCGTGGCCCCAATCTTGAAATGGTCAGAGATTTAATTGTGTTGGCCCAGTCGACCGGGGCACGACATGTGGGGGCGCTGATTCAGGTCGCTGATCCCGGCGCTGACCTCGGCGTATTGCTGGCCTCGGTCGCTGCAGATTTAATGGCTCAGGAAACCTTACCTAACCCCCAGGCTGAGTGGGAAGATGCTGTTCGCCGTATTGAACTGGAAAGCCTAAAGGCCGAACAAGAGGCACTGATTGCAGAAGGATTAAATAATTTGCAATCTCAGCAAAATTATCAGGAACTTTCTGGACGCATCTCCCGTCTAATAAAGGTAATCGAGTCAGTGAAAGCTAACTGATTCGGTTAAAATCAAAGGTTTAAGACGCCGCCCAGGGTGGGCGTTTGCCGCTCAAAAAGTGTGCGGCAGACCTCCAGGCATGTTTTTTTGGGCAGATTCGTGCTTCGGCATATCTCACAGACAACTCAGACAAGAGCAATCATGACTCAGCACGTTGGCAAAAAAACATCTCTGGCAGCGGCAAAGCCAAAACCAAAAGCGGCCGTCAAGCCCTTGGTAAAGAAGCCCGTAGCGAAAGTCGCTAAACCAGTGCCGAAGTCATCAGCCAAGTCCCCCAAGGCAAGCAAGCCTGCGGTCAAGGCGGCTGCAACCAAGTCTTCGGCAAAACCAGTGGCCAAATCCAATAAGGCGGCTGTGGGCAAACCAAACAAATCAGTGGCTAAGCCTTCAGTGGCAAAGCCTGTTTCAAAAACGGCAAAACCTGCCGCTAAATCAGTTAAGGATTCAATGAAGTCGGCTTCACCTAGCAAATCAAAACCCGTTGTGCCCAAAGCCTCCGCCGCCAAGACGCCTGTCAAGGCCGGCGTTGCAAAAGCAGCATCGAAACCCCCAGTTAAAGCGCCTGTCAAAACTCCAGTCAAGCCTGTCGCCAAGGCAGTCGCGAAGGACACCTCAAAAACTGAGCCCAAAGCTGCGGATGCAAAGCCCGCAGTAAAGCCAGTCACTCCCGCCAAGGTGGGCGCAGGTAAAGCTGCGCTTGCGAAACCAGCGCTCGATCGCGTGGCGCCTGCTGCGCCCGTCTCAGCGAAGGCGCCTGGCAAAGTCGATGTTTCTAAACCCGCTCCTCCTCCTGATGATGGTTCGCCGCCACCCAAGAAGGCGGGTCGTCCGCCAGGTGGAACGGGCCGACGTCCTGGCCGTCCCTCCAAGAATCCAAATAACGGCGACGGTGATTTTGGTGATGCCGGTGATGGTGAGCACGAAGTCGAAGTGATTCCTGACATCAAGCCTGTTAAGCGTGGCAAACGTGGTAAAGGTGATGCCAAGGACCTGATTGCCCGTGGTCCCGTCACACCTGAAGAATACGAAGCACGTCGTAATCGTCTCAAGCTGTTGATCAAGCTTGGCAAAGATCGTGGATACCTCACCTATGGTGAGATCAACGACCATTTGCCAGATGACTTGGTCGATGCCGAAGCGATCGACGGCATTATTAGTACGTTTGGCGATATGGGTATCGCGGTCTATGACCAAGCGCCCGACGCAGAGACACTTTTACTCGGTGAGAACGCACCGGTTGCGACCTCGGACGATGACGTCGAGGACGAGGCCGAAGCGGCACTGACCACGGTTGATTCCGATTTTGGTCGCACAACAGACCCGGTGCGCATGTATATGCGCGAGATGGGTACCGTTGAGCTCTTAACGCGTGAAGGTGAAATTGAAATCGCCAAGCGCATTGAGGGTGGTCTCAAGGATATGGTCAAAGCGATTTCGACATGTCCGACCACAATCAACGAGATCTTGAATCACGTTCAGCGTGTACGTGATGCACAGGCTCAGATTGACGAGGTTGTCGACGGTTTGGTTGACGACGACGGTGCAGAATATGCGGGTGCTGGTGTTTCTGACGAAGCCGATGAAGATGGTCCGGCAGGCGGCATGAGCAGCAAGCAGCTTGAAGATTTGCGCCTTAAAGGTCTCTTGAAGTTTGAAACCGTGGCAACGCATTTCGTGAAGATGCGTGCTGCGTACGAGAAAGACGGTTATCGGTCCAAGCCATACATGGCCGCGCAAGAAGTCATTCAGAACGAATTGATGGGCATTCGCTTTACCGCCAAGATGGTGGAGCGTTTGGCTGACACCCTGCGTCAGCAGGTCGAAGAGGTTCGTAAGGTTGAACGTGCCGTGTTGCATACTTGCGTTGAGCGTGCCGGAATGCCGCGTTCGCACTTCATTAAAGTTTTTCCAGGCAACGAAATCAATCTTGAGTGGGTGCTTGGCGAAGTCGCCACCGGTGCTGACTACGCACAAACTCTGACACGTCATGTTCCTGCGGTACAAGAGCTCCAGCAGAAATTGATTGACTTGCAGGTGAGGGTGGTCTTGCCGCTCAAAGACCTAAAAGACGTCAACAAGAAAATGGCGACCGGCGAAGCGAAAGCCCGTAAGGCTAAGCGCGAGATGACAGAAGCCAACTTGCGCCTTGTGATCTCGATCGCAAAGAAATACACAAATCGTGGTTTGCAATTCCTGGACCTCATCCAAGAAGGCAATATCGGTCTGATGAAAGCGGTCGATAAGTTTGAATATCGGCGTGGTTATAAGTTTTCGACCTATGCAACATGGTGGATTCGTCAGGCAATTACGCGTTCGATCGCGGACCAGGCCCGCACGATTCGTATCCCTGTGCACATGATCGAAACGATTAACAAGATGAACCGTATCAGTCGTCAGATTTTGCAGGAGACAGGTGCTGAGCCTGATCCCGCAACACTGGCCTCCAAGATGGACATGCCTGAAGACAAGATCCGCAAGATCTTGAAGATCGCAAAAGAGCCGATTTCGATGGAAACACCGATCGGTGATGATGACGATTCACACTTGGGCGATTTCATCGAGGACTTAGCAACCTTGGCGCCTGCCGATGCGGCTCTGCATGGTTCGATGCGCGATGTGGTCAAAGAGGTTCTTGATTCCTTGACGCCACGCGAAGCGAAAGTCTTGCGCATGCGTTTCGGTATCGAGATGAGCACGGATCAAACGCTGGAAGAGGTCGGTAAGCAGTTCGACGTCACCCGTGAGCGCATTCGTCAAATAGAGGCTAAAGCGTTACGCAAGTTGCGTCACCCCAGTCGCTCTGACAAGTTGAAGAGTTTTCTCGAAGGGCAGTAAGTCCTTCGATTAAAGCCCCCCTAGCTCATGCTTGGTTAGAGCAGCGGACTCATAATCCGTTGGTGCCGTGTTCGACTCACGGGGGGGGCACCAGTATTTGTTAGCGTTGACACCATTGTTGTACGCTGTGCTGCAGTAAAGCACAGTCGTGCACAGTGTTGTTACGTTAATTCACATCGACGTCGCCATTAATTCATTTGCGTGATGGCGAAGTTGTGCTCCATAATCGAGCCTATAAATAGTTCTTATCAAACAACATCTTGCCGACATTCCGGTCAGGCGAGCATTGGCGTTAACTCAGGACAGTGCGCACGTAATTACCATAAGGACTAGATAAATGTGTTGGAGTGGTGAAGCTTCTTTGGCCTTGGCGACGGGCGGGTTTGTATTTGCGGGTCTCTCTGCCTATAAAAAAGAATCCTATATGCTTTGGCTACCACTCGTCTATTTCTCGTCGATGGAGCTACTTCAGGGTTTGACCTATTCGGTGATTGACCAATGTGCGCTGCCCTCAAACCAAATTGCAACCTTACTTGGGTATTTGCACATCTCGTTTCAGCCGTTTTTTATCAACATGTTGGCGATGTATTTCATCCCGGCCACTGTACGCCAAAAAATCCAAGGTTGGGTCTATGGCGTTTGCTTTGTCTCAGCTATCTTTATGTTGTTACAACTTTACCCCTTTGAATGGGCAGGGCGATGTATTCTTGGCTATTTCTT
>CAJBTJ010000077.1 GCA_903958565.1 uncultured beta proteobacterium | reverse complement strand
GAGCAAAGCTGTCAGAGTACAAAGTCTGGGGGTACGGTTAAAACCCAAATGCCTTAACTGCTGGAAACAGATCCGCATGGTCATGCGGATTTATGATTTAAACAAGTGTTTTTTCATAAAATCCTCATGATCGTACTGTTTTTTTACAACTTAACAGGCTCCTATGAAACGTGCACTGATAAACCGCAATCTGATTGTCTTACTACCTAAGCAGCCCGCACTCGACTGGATCTTGCGTGTAGACCCAGAGCCTATGACTTACCTCACGCTTGACGCTTTTCGGCAAGAGCAAGACGCTTTTCTTATTCCGGAGGGTAAGGTCGAAACGCCAGAGGCAGCACAGCGCTGGGCTGAACGACGTTGGGATGCAATATTCACACAATTTCTATTCTCTTGGTTTATGGATGAAAGCATGTGGCCAGAGCGTCGTACTCTAGGGATGTTTCGGCAGTGGTTTGAGGTGCAATACCATTCGATGGTGTGGGATGTGTCGGGTGACCCCATAGTGCACGACGACTGGGAAGAAGTGTAATGGGTGTTACCGTATGCGAGGGGCGCCCTCGTGGTGGCGTTGGATGATGATAATGATCAAGCTTTTTACACAAACGTTTTGTGCCTTGGCCTTAGCAATCGTGCTGTTTGCTCCTGCGACCTTGGTTTGGGCTCAGCAAATAAGCCTGCCGTCGGAAGTCATCTTTATCCCTAAAAAGATATTGCTTGGCACACTTAAGCTAGAAACAACCGTTTATAAGCCCAAGGGAAATGGACCGTTTCCTTTGATTGTCATTAACCATGGGAAACAAGCTGGGCCGCCGGGGTTGCAGGCTCGCTATACGCCTGGGTGGGCTGCGAGATTTTTTCTTGAGCGCGGCTATGTTGTCTTTGTACCTATGCGTTCGGGATTTTCAAAATCAACCGGCAGTTATGTCGGCGGTGAATGCAATGTCGAGTCCAATGGTCTCGAGCAAGCGGAGGATGTCGCAGCCACAGTCGCGTATGCGCACACCCTCGACTATGTTGATCGTACGCAAACCTTGGTGCTTGGGCAGTCTCATGGTGGCTGGACCACGCTTGCCTATGGTGCCTCTAAGCCCGATCCCTCCGTTAAAGGTTTAGTGAATTTCGCGGGCGGGCTGCGTCAAACAAATTGCCTTGGCTGGGAGCGTAATCTGGCGAGAGGTGCTGCAAGCTATGGGGCTGCAACAGCCATCCCATCGCTCTGGCTGTATGGAGATAACGATAGTTATTTCTCTAAAGAGATTTATTCAGACATGTTTGAGCGCTACAGCAAAGCAAACCCCAAGGCGCAGCTTGTGGCCTTCGGTGTGTTTGGTGAAGACGCGCACAGTTTGTTTGGCCACAAAGATGGTCGCGCAATATGGGAGCCTTACCTAGAAAAATTCATGACTCAGCTTGGCTTGCCGATCGCGGTCATCTATCCGCAATACAAGCCAGGTGGGCCGGGTCCGAAATAATTGGCGTTTTTCAGGAAGACATCTCGATTGTTTTGAAGGAGTCGAAACAGGCTCATCCAGTGAGACACCAGGTGGCGCATCATCTCTTAAACAGGAGATCGACATGAAAAAGCTTGCTGTCTTTGTATTGGCGGTATGGAGCCTTGCCCTCTGTGATCGGCTCGCCATGGCCCAGACCCAGGTGATACCGAATGGCGTAGGTGGCTACAACGTCTATGGCCCGCAGGGCACGACGCAGGTCATCCCGAATGGCGTTGGGGGCTACAACACCTACGGCCCCAATGGCACGACGCAAATCCAGTCAAACGGTGTCGGTGGCTATAACGTTTATGGCCCGGAAGGCACAACGCAGGTCATGTCTAATGGTGTGGGCGGCTACAACAGTTACGGCCCTAATGGCACCACGCAGATTCAATCAAACGGCGTGGGTGGCTATAACGTCTACGGCCCAAGAGGCTCGACCCAAGTCATGCCGAATGGCGTGGGTGGGTATAACGTGTATGGGCGTTAGAGTGAAGTAGGACGGGGGATTTATATCCAACTTGCCAACCCGGGCGTATTGCCAAACTGGCTAAACAGGAGATTGCAATGACTGTGCAAGTGAAGTTTTTGTCGGCTTTTTTTCGTAAAACCGACATCGCAGCCCACTATCCGGGTGGCTGTCGTGCCTTCGAAAGTGAGCAGTTCTTGGGCGATGCCGACCTCTATTGCCTTGTGGCAATGAGTGGCGGCGATCTTGAAAGCGCGCTTGACGCGTTGCGCACCGAGTCTTTTGAGCCCGATGACTGGGTGGCACTGGCCGATATGTGGCTAGGCCCTCTCAAACACAATCCGCATATTGTCTTCTCGGTGAAGGAGGATTCAATGCCACCGTCTTGGGTTGCGGAGTTACGCGAGGAGAGCCGTCATGTCTAAGGCGCAAACACCCAAGGTGTTACCGGTCAGCTCGTTGCAGTATCGTCCGCGCGATTACTTTGCGCGGTACGACTTGCAGGCTGAGCTCTTGACGCACGTCAAAGGCCGAGCCCGGCGCGAGATGATTAAAGGCGCGCTCGAGAACGGCGCCATCGACGAGCTGCCGGACTTCCTTAAAGAGCCCGAACTCGAATCGTTTGATCGGACGATGCTCGGTCGTATGCATCCAATGTTTTTAGGCGGTGAGTTCTTGGCGCGCTTAAAGCCCAAAGAGGTAGAAATCGCGCGCATTAGTATCCGCTCGACGACGTTTGATGTGACCGTGGTGTATGCGCGCTTGGTTGGTAAACGCATTCACTACCGAGTGGTGGATGAGTACGAGGGCGAGACCTTAGAAGAGCCCACCACGCGAACGTCTGTCAGGCCGCTTTCGATGGGGCAGTTGATAGACTTCTTCCTGCACGCCTGGGATCTGATGGGGTGCCTGGAGATGAACTACCCCGACGACGTAGAAGAAATGCAGTGCTTCTTTGAGGCGGAGTCTGAGTTCTATCCGTGCTTAGACGAGACCTTGCGCGGCATGGTGCAGGAGAGGTTTGCGCCAGAAACTGACGGGGAGTAAGTAGAAATTTACAATTTGCTCAATATATTGAGTAAAATTACTCACCATGTTGAGCAAATTGTAATATCATAGACTAAATTATGTTTAATCGTCTTCAATACAGCACCTTGTGTCAGCGCTTAACTGAACCGCGGCGCTTCATCCAGATTTTGTCCGGGCCGCGTCAGGTCGGCAAGACAACCCTTGCGCGCCAAGCGATGGCGAGCTTTCAGGGGGTGAGTCATTACGCGTCTGCTGATCTGCCGAGTAAGCCTGACGCAGCGTGGCTTGAACAGCAGTGGGCTGTCGCTCGCCGGTCTGCCCAAGGCCAACCATGTGTGCTGGTATTGGATGAAGTGCACAAAGTAGAGCGTTGGTCTGAAGTCATCAAAATGTTGTGGGACGAGGACAGCTTTAATTCTGAAGCGGCTAATCCTTTGCGTGTCGTGTTGCTGGGTTCGTCTCAGTTTTTGATGCAACAAGGCGTGAGCGAAAGTCTCGCAGGGCGCTTTGAGTTAATACGCGTGCCGCACTGGTCTTTCGCGGAAATGCGCGAAGCCTTTGACTGGAACCTCGAGCAGTACATTTATTTCGGTGGCTATCCCGGTGCGGCCTCCCTGATTTCTGACGAGAACCGGTGGCGCGATTATGTGCTCGACTCGATTATTGAACCAACACTCGCAAAAGATGTATTGCAACTCACGCGCATCGACAAGCCTGCGTTGTTAAGAAGCTTGTTTGTATTGGGGTGCCATTACTCGGGTCAGATTTTGTCATATCAAAAAATGATCGGGCAATTGCAAGATGCTGGCAATACGACAACGCTTTCGAGTTACCTCACACTGCTTAGCGGCGCATGGCTGCTGACAGGCCTTGAGAAGTTCGCAGGTGATCAGGCTCGCAGTCGTGCGTCGAGCCCAAAACTGCAGGCGTTGAATTTAGCGCTAGTGAGCGCGCAGCTCGGGACAAGCTTTGAGGCTGCGCTTAAAGATCGCGAGTTGTGGGGGCGTCTAGTTGAATCTGCTGTCGGCGCCCACCTTCATAACTACAAGCCGTCGGGTGTGGCCCTGCAGTATTGGCGTGAGCGTGCCGACGAAGTTGATTTTGTGCTCAGCCAAGGCGAAAGACTGACCGCGATCGAGGTCAAGAGCGGTCGCGATAAAGGTCAGTTCCCAGGGCTGAAGCACTTCACGAACAACTACAAGCAAAGCAAGCCCTTGGTCGTGGGCACAGGCGGCATACCCTTGACCGAATTCCTGCTCTCAAAGCCGGAACAATGGCTTTAGTGGAGGTAGATCAGCTTCGGCTGACTTTTGCTTCTTTAGCTTCATAAACAAGTCGAATTCGACTTTTAACTGTTCAGCATCTGGCAACTCGAGATCGGCAAACACATTGCCAGAACTGAGTTGTACTTCGATGCCCTGAACTACTTTTATTTTCAATTTCGACATAGAAAAATTATAAAAGAAAAGGTGTGATCTACACCTTTTCTCCAATGCTAAAAGGTCTACTTTTTATACCTTCTAGTGTGATCCTCACATTTCCAGATGTAACGGGTTCTGAAGCGGCTTAGGAGGGAGACGCGTTTTTTGACTTGATCTTCAAAGCCGTGCGTACGCAGAGTGGTGAGTGCGTCTTCGAGGGTGTCGAAGTCGAGATAGTCAAACACTTCGTGCTGCGCGTTGGTGAACCAAACCCGGATGCCAGGATCGCTGGGGTGGTCGGTGATCAAGGCGAGGATTTTTTCTTGATTCTCATCGATGACGAACCAGATGGAATCCGCTTTGATCTTTAAGACATCACCAAGGTTGTAGACCGGTGTGTAGTCTCGACCTGGTCCGCGCAAAAAAGCTGGGATTTCGTAATGCGTGGTGTCGCGCACGATCTTTTTGTCTGAAGCGGGCGGGTTTTGTCTTGGGTTGCGCAGTAAATAGGGCATTGAGAAGTCGCCTACCGAAGCGCTAAGGTCTCCTATGCTCGACTTTGGCATATTTTGTGCACGAGATACATGGGAGCGCTCAAGGCTGAGGCTGTTAAGCATAAAACTTATCTCATGACTCGTTCCACCCCAGCCTGCGGGCAACATCTGCGGCACTTTGTGCAACACCGGCATTTGCGTGGCTTTGTCAGCAGCGCTTCGCTCGTGCACCATCAAGAAGTTGGTGTGCTCGGTGACGAGTTGATACGCCACAGCGATCTGTGTCGCGAGCACTTCGTTTTCAAGCGTTTCGTTGTCGAGTGCTTTAAGGCTCTGTGCGGCAGCGATGCGGGATAACGCGCTCGCCAGCGTATCGGTGGCTTCTGCGTTGTCCTGTGCGGCAACTTTAAATTCAACCACACCGATTTCTTGTGCGATCTCTTGCCCAGCGACGTGGCCACTGAGCGTGACGCGACCGGTCGGGGCTTGATCGAACCAAGCCGAGACGTGCACGGTGTCCCCGTCAAACAGCGCTTGACCAAGTGGAATCTCTTTGGTGGGTACACAGTCTTTGGGCCAATGGACTTGAATGTTCTGTAGGGAAGGGGAGCGTAAACGAGTGAACATACGCACGATCGCAGGCTCGACCGCCTCGCCCGCGGCGATAAAGTCGCAAGCCGCGTCTGTTGCGGCAGCCAAGCGGTGCAATAGGCCTTGGCCGGGGCTCGCGCCGATACCCACGGTAAAGATCCGCTGCTTCGATTTATTTGCGCGCTCGATAATGCTGTTGACTTCATGTGTTTGACCATCGGTAATGAGCAGCACGTCGCAGTTACTGTTATTTCCCAGGGCGAGGGTGCTTTCAAGTGCGTCGGGGATATCTGTGCCACCCATGTTGGCGTCTAGTTGCGTGATCCAGCTTTCTGCGCTGACACGTGATTGATCCGACACCGACCAAAGCGCGCGCGAGCCATGTTCAACATGTGAACCAAACTTAGAGAGGGAGAACTTATCGCCCGTTTTGAGTTGCTTGAGTACCGACATCAATGCGCGGCGTGCGGCCGTGATGCTCCCTCCACTCATTGAGCCAGAACAGTCCACCAAAATCTTGACAGTCGTGGGTTGTGTGCCGGCTTGGGGGATGTTCGGACAAAATCTTGCCGTCGCGACAAACTTGCTTGGGTCCGCATAGTCCGCCCCGATGGTCAGCAGAGAAGTCTCTGCCAACTGATCCAACACCAAAATAAAGTCGCGATCTAAATAGCTTTGTTTTGCCAACGAGACGGTGAGCTGCTGGCCCGTTACACCACGAGCCACGCTAATCGGATGGCTAGGTGAGGCTACGCGCGCGTTGGCGAGTGCGTCGTGCAAGGTGAGGGTTAGGCTAAAACCGTATTCGGCAAGCACATTCGTGTCGGGTACTTGATGGGGTGCTAAACCACCCCCACGTATTGGATCACCGAAGCGCGGCGCAATCACTGTGGGAATCGCCAGGCGCAAACCCCCTTGCTCAAAATCCAACAGCTGACCGTAGGTGAGGGTGATGATGCATTCTTCCTTTGGCAAGAGATTGCCCAGGTTTAAAACATAAGTGCCATCGTCGGCTTGCTCGAGCATGATGGCGGCGTCGCCTTGAGACAGCGCTTCTTCATAACGCTCTGTCGCCTCGGGGGTCGCGATCACAGAACCGCTGAGCTTGACCTGACCGAGCTGCGCCTCAACCCCAAGCAAGACTGCTCCAATCGGCAAGGGAAAGCTGTAGACCACTTCGGTCGGGATCTTTCTGGGGTTATGAAACGACTGACGTACTTGGGCTTCAAACAAGGCGCCTTTTAGGTTGCCCGTAATCGCTACGTTTTTTAAAGGGATGGGGTCACCGAGGCTATTGCAAACGGTGGCGGTCATCAGATCTTCTATTGTGTCCATTCTCATTTTTCTGTCCTGTTGGTGTTGTCTGGGTCGAGCTCTGCGTACGCCTGCATGACGGCGCGCACAAACTGACGCAGTTGTTCTGGGCTGAGCCCTGCACGTGTTGGTTCAATCACGAGTTCGACCCCGTTTGCCACGTGCAAGTGGCTGCAGACTTCGATGGACCCGGGGGCGGGTCCGCGCTCAGGTACGGGCGCTGAGCCGCCTTGAAGCAGTTCACGAATACGGTCAAGCGACACCCCAGCCGCTGTCCATTTTTTGACAAGCAAGAGTTGTTCAAGATGCTGTGGAGAATACTTTGCTGCCCGCGTTTCACCTTCAGGCCGGTTCACAAGTCCGATTTGGACGTAGTAGCGAACCGTGCGTTTGGTGAGGTCGGTGAGGGCACAGAGCTCGTCGAGCGAGAACGTTTGGGTGTGATTGGCAGTGTTCATGTGTTTATAATAACACTATTACTGTATAAATCAACTGTATTAATTAAAATAAAATCATAAAGCGGTAAATGGCTCATGCAGTGAGCCACCAAAAATTCAATACTGACTACACCAAGTCATTAAGACAACAGAACAGGAGCCCCACCATGGCAGAAGTCCGCAGCGCCGAGAGCGCAACCATTGCTTTACCTATCCCCAAAATTGAGGTCGACGTCAGCCTTCAGCAAATCTTTGAACACCTGGCGCAAGAAGGTTTTCGGCCCAAGCTCGATGAGGACGGCTCGATTGGCTTTAAGTGCGAAGGGTGGAAGCTCTATCTAGACCCGTATCAAGCGGGCGGGGGCTTTCGTCTTTACTGCTGCGTGTTCTGGGAGCTAGACGCCGCAGAGCGCACCAAGTGCATCGATGTCGCAAACAACCTAAACGCCGATCGCCGCTGCGTAAAAGCCTTCGTCAACAGCAACAACACCGTCTGGGTCACGTACGAAACCCACTGCGCAGATGTAGCGGAATACACCAGAACCGTTGTGTCCGCGGCTGAATTCGTCATTAGTGCCAGCCGTGAGTACCGCGAGATGTATCGTCGTGAGTCACAGCCTGTGACGCTGAATTAAGGCGCCACTTGCTCTGCCTCGCCTGGTGAGCCACCACAACGTGCAAAATGGTTGTCAAAATTTAGACTAATATTTACTTAACGCACGCCCCTTGACGCAGGATTGGTGAAAACAACGATGGATCGCACAGAACGGTTCTACAAGATTCAAGCCCTGTTGATGGCCAAGCCCTCGGTCACAATGAAGCAAATGCAAGAGGCACTCGAGGTTTCGCGCGCGACCCTAAATCGTGATCTGGCCTATATGCGTGATCGCCTCAACATCCCGTTT
>CAJBTJ010000076.1 GCA_903958565.1 uncultured beta proteobacterium | reverse complement strand
TGGCTGTATCCCCTAGTTTGTTTATGTATATTGGCAACAGTAATCCTCGTTGCTGTTAAGTGGTACTGGGATTTACCCGAGAGCAGCATAAGTAAGTCTGTAATTGATCCAATTTGCTGATTCTTTTCATACCGCATTTTGACTTCTGTGAAACTAATTTAGGCTGAGTTTTTCAAGAAGCTCGGTCACTCTGGACGGGTAGAGGGTGTCCAGAGTCTGGACACTCATTAGTCTTTAATCCAGTTGAACGCCAGTTGCTTTGATTGGTTTTTCCCAGCGTGCTAAATCGACTTTTTGAGCCGCGGCCAAATCCACTCCATTTGAGCCAATGGGTTCGTATCCTAATTTGATCAGTTTCTCTTTCATTGCCGGATCGCGTAGCATTTTCATCATGGCGCTTTCTAGCTTATTTAAAGCTTCGCCTTTCATCCCAGCAGGACCATACATAGCAAACCATGCTGTAGCTTCCATGTTTACGCCGGATTCCTTAAGTGTGGGAACATCGGGCACTTGAGGGTCTCTTTGAGGCCCAGTGACGGCAATAATTCGAGCCTTGCCAGAATGATGCATTTCGGCTGTTTCAGAAACAACGTCAAATTTGTAGCCAATATGCCCCCCTAGCAAAGCATTGTTGGCTGGAGCACCCCCTTGAAATGGCACATGATTCAAGCTCATGCCGGTTGACTGCTCGAGCAATACACCCATGAAATGGGGCAGGGTACCAGCACCCGGTGTGCCATAGCTTGCCGAAGTTGGGTCACTTTTGGTTTTTGACACCATGTCTGCAATGTTTTTAGCTTTTGTGGCGGGGCCAGAAACCACACCAAACTGAAAGCGTGCAATTTGAGAAATAGGTGTGAAGTCTTTCACCGCATCGTAATCAAGCTTTTTGTAAACATGGGGAAACAGCACCATTGGTCCGCTGGGCAATACGATGACAGTCTGCCCATCGGGCTTGGCGGCTTTTACATAGGATAGGGCAATGCGACCACCCGCGCCAGCTTTGTTATCCACGATGGCAGAATAGTCGTCACGCAGAGCATTGGCAATTAAGCGGGCCAGAATATCAGCCGAGCCACCAGGTGGAAATCCCACCACGATGCGCAGGGGTTGCTTCTCTTGAGCCTGCGCTGCGGGTATGACAGCTAACGTAACAAGGGCTGTGAAGAAAGTCAAACTGAAGGTAAATAGTCTTCTTGTCATTTGGTATTTCACTTTCAATATCGTTGGTTACTTATTTGGCTGAAAACTGTAGATTACAGTTTTACCAGTAATTTCGTAGATTTTGCATTTGTTGCTGTTACAGAGCACGCGAAAAGTTTAAAGCTTGGCTTGGGACTCGCGTTTGTTTTTGGAAAAGTTAGAAGTTTGACTCGGGGCTTGAACTTGTTCAGCATTAAGATTCGCATTTACTACCTGGGTTTGTCATGTCTATCGAATACAAGAGTGCGCCGTCCCAAATGGCAGCCGAGTACATCGAACTGCGCGGCCAGACCCGGGAGAACTCGATCACCGTGGAGACCCTCCGTTCTTATGGCATCACAGCTGAGTCTTGGGCAAAAGACATCGAATCCGGAAAAATTCGAGGCTATATCGCGTTGTCTGATGTGCACATGGTTGGGTACTGCTTCGGCGACTTGAAAACGGGAGAAGTTCTTGTCTTGGCTGTTCTGCCATCCCATGAATGCCAAGGTATTGGGCAGCGACTACTGGCCCTGATTGCCGAGGTACTCAAAGACTGTGGGCACATCCGCCTATTCCTGGGTTGCTCGCCCGATCCCAAGGTTCGCTCATATGGCTTTTACCGCCACCTTGGCTGGCAAAGTACAGGTGCGCTCGATACGCACGGTGATGAGATTCTGGAGTTCGCGTGTCGATGATATTGCACTCGACGCTGGCACCGGTTACTTAACGCGGTGCATGGCACCAGCCGTTTTGCCTGGCGGAAAGATAATGGCGGTCGTATGGTGTTTGTTGAGTACAAAGCAGAGGATCCTAAAGTACCCATCAAGCCGCTGCACAAGATGAGCGAAGCACAAATTCGAAAAGAAGCTGAAGTCTTTGCACTCGATTGGGAGCGAACGGTTAGTACCTTGCCTTGGCAGCACGTAGTGATATTTCGTAAACGTAACTGATAAGCCTAAATCGTTGACGTGAGTCACTTGATTGCTTTGGTGGTCATCTGTGCGTGTTTCAAATATGGCGGATCAAGGACACCGCAGCCTTGGAGCCTGTGCCCACCATGTCACACCAGACACGAAGCACCAGATTAGGTCGAGTTGAACCAAGTGCTGCCGCAGCCTCGTCCCGGTGAGCAACTTCGTCAGCCTGGCAATCGAGCAGTGTCTGTCGAAGATCACTGAGTTCCGGCTGTGAGTCCAGCGCACGTATCTGATCCTCGTAGTGTTGGTTGACAAAGGTCTCGACTGCCTCGATCGTTGCGTAGACTGCCTTGGAGCCAAACAGCGCTGGCAGGGCGCCAGTCAGAAACCCAGCCAATCTCCAAAGAGCCAGC
>CAJBTJ010000075.1 GCA_903958565.1 uncultured beta proteobacterium | reverse complement strand
CCCACTTCTCGATGATCTGTTGACCACCCAGCAAGGCAAAGACCGCAGAGAACAGTGCGGAACCGACAAATAGCCAACATACCATCGAGGTCGTTTTAGTGGTCAGGAAGACCGCTTGTTTCACTCGCTCAAAGGTTAAAGTGCCCGACGATATTGCAAGTAAAAATGCTCCTGCTGCTCCGATCGCCGCAGACTCCGTCGCAGTCGTAATCCCCAACAAAATCACCGCCAAGACCACGACTGTCAGCAAGCCCAACGGCATCACCGACTCTACCAGCAGTTTCAAAATCTCAAACTGCTCATCGCGCAAGCGGCGATAGTAATAGAACAACAGTAACGCCGTGAGCGCTACGGTAATTGCGTAATAAATATAGAAGTTGGTTGTGGGCCCGACATACTCTTGCGGCTTGTTACTGTCCTTGTTGTCCGGATCGGCGTCCAGCGCTATCGGTGCGCCACTGCTATTGGCGCTACTAGATCGACCGCTTGAAACTGTATCACTCCCTATTTCAACAAGAGTCTCCTCTTCTACGGCCTTTTTGGCGGTAGGTGTTACCGCATCAGGCCCTGGCAATGCTGTTGCAAAGATTGCCTGTGACTCTCGAAACTGGTTTTCTGGGTGGATGACTGCGTACCACCAAGTGCCTGCCGCCAATGCAACACCGAACACCAACGGGCAGAGAGAAGCCAGGACATTTCTAAATATTCGGCCGTAGCTTAGACGAGCCTCACCTGGTGCATTCAGCAACGGGCCCGGATTCACTAACGCCTTAAGTGTTGCCACCAGCATATTCTGTGAATAATGATCACGCATAAATGCTAGCCAAGGTGGTATGTCTACTTTGACCTGGTCTGCAGACAGCTTGGGTGCAACCTTGGGATTAATGAGCGCCCAACCAATGATGTACACCAGATAAAGGAAAGCAAGAAAAAATCCCGGCAACATCGCAGCAGCATAAAGCTTGACGACTGACTGACCAGCGACCGCCGCATACACAATGATCATCACAGAGGGCGGAATTAAGATCCCGAGCGTGCCCCCAGCAGTGATCACACCCGCCGCCAATCTCACGTCATAGCCGGCATTAAGCATAGGCTTTAAAGCGATCACGCCCATCAAAACGACAACCGCCCCAACCAGCCCGCTGGCAATTCCCCAGAATGTGCAAATAACCAGCGTCGCGACAGCAAGTGATGCGGGCATCCTGCGGAACGCTAGTTGAACGCTGTGGAACATCTTATCCACCAACGCCCCACGCTCCATGACATACCCCATCAGCACAAAAAGCGGTATCGACAGCAACGTGTCGTTCGTCATGCCCCCAAAGGTGCGCTGTACCATCAGTGGAAAAATTTTATTGCTAGTCCAAGGGGCGCTAGGGTCGTAAAAAGAATAGAACCCAAACGCCATTCCTAGACCCATCAAGGTGAACGCAGTCGGGAACCCGAGCATGATCACGACAACGATGAGGCCCAACATCACTAAACCGATAAGTGGATCACCCATGATTTGTTCCTTTTGCACCACCAAGCCGGTGATGCGCTTCTTCATCGATGGACTTTGCGCGTGCGATCCCTATATTTTTAGCCTCTTCATCTACGTACGTCGATGCTTGCAATTGTTGCTCGACCACATCGATCTCTTCTGCATCCTTCAGACGCTCGGGCCATTCCCCCGTCTTCAGACAAATGACGCAACGCATGATTTCAACAAAACCTTGCAGAATCAACAGACCACCTGCAATAGGAATTAATGATTTGAAATGATAAATTGGTGGGCCATTCGCGATCTGAGTTGTATGTTCGCCAATACGCCAAGAATCTGCTGCAAACTTATACCCTGCGTAACATAACGCCACAATGCCGGGCAGAAAAAAAACAATATATAAAATCAGATCCAGCGTCGCCTGAGTGCGAGGCTTCATCGAACCATACAAAAAGTCGCCACGTACGTGTCCATTCTGTGCCAGAGTATACGCACCCGACAACATGATGACTGCGCCATATGACATCACAGACAATTCACCGATCCATGCAGAAGGCGCATTCAACACATATCGCCTAAAGACATCGATACACACCATGACCATCAAGACAATAATCAACCACCCGGCCCCCTTGCCCACAAACGTGCTGATGTGATCAACCGCGAACATGAGTTTTTTGGTGCTATCTTTGGATTCCATCGGATCTCACAACTTTTTCAGTTTTATAAAAAAAAACAATCCGGACGCGAGCGCCCGGATTGTTTGGTGCAACTATTTCATGTTACGAACGCTTTGGTGCAAAGTAATGGTCATAGGCCATTTTGTAATCAACGTTTGTAAAGTTCTGCCAACGACCCGCACGACGTGCAAATTCACGCTGCGATTCAAGCACTGCTTTAAAATCTGCACTTTCAGCAGACTTCTTAGCAATGATTGCGTCCCAAGCTTTCAACTGCGCTTCCAAAATTGACTTAGGCGTCTGATAAAAGCGAACCTTGTCTTCGGTTTGAAGTTTCACAAAGTCCTGCGAGTAGCGATCTACTGCTTTCCAAGACATCTCAGCCGATGCGGCTTGAGTCGCGATAGAAATAATAGACTTCAACTCTGGAGCAAGTGCATCAAACTTCTTTTTATTGAACAGAATCTCGAATTGCTCTGCCGATTGGTGGAAACTCTGCAGCATGCAAACCTTCGATACATCTGCAAAGCCAAGTGTGCGATCTGACGAGGCATTGTTAAATTCAGCCGCATCCAACACGCCGCGATCCAATGCGGGGACGATATCGCCACCAGGCAGCGCCTGAACGGATGCGCCAAGCGCATTGAAGATCTCAATAGAGAGGCCGACGGTACGATACTTCAGGCCTTTGAAATCCTCAGCTTTCGTAATGGGCTTCTTGAACCAGCCAAGTGGCTGCGTCGGCATCGGGCCGTAAACAAACGACACAACATCCATCTTCAAGCCAGCATAAATCTTTTCAAGTAGCTGTTTGCCGCCGCCGTATTCATGCCAGGCTATCAGCATGTTGGGATCCATACCGAAGGCAGGGCCTGATCCCCACAGCGCCAATGCGCTGCTCTTACCATACCAATAGGCCAATACGCCATGACCACCATCGAGCGTGCCCGTTGACACCGCATCAAGCAGGCCAAACGCTGGAACAACCGAACCGGACGGCAACACTTCAATCTTCAGGCGGCCGCCGGACATTGCGTTCACTTTGTTTGCATAATCCAATGCGTACTCGTGGAAAATGTCTTTTGCAGGCCAAGTCGACTGAAAGCGAAAATTAATGGTTTGTGCTTGCGACACCATTGGGAAACCGAGCGCGGCAGCGCCAGTACCGGCAGCAGCACCTGTCAAAAATTTGCGTCGTGTCTTAGCTGTATTTTTTGCTGGTTTAACTGAACTCATACATGTCTCCTAAGGGTTTTTAAATGCCAAGGTCTATGCGTTGCTTTTGATGCACCGCGATGAATACAACAGACCCGCACCGAACTTATGGGTCACTTGTTGGTAAAGTTTAGATTCCCGCGCTCTCAGCGTATCTAGGGTTAATCCCTAATCCTGTCAGGCTGTTGTAAGCAGCATTTGAGGTAGAAATTTTTAGTTGATAATGCCAGCGTGAACCAATCGTGGGCATTCTTGACCAAAACTCGTCTCGATGCGTGACCACCCACAATGAGGGCAACACGTTTAATCATCTTTCCTTTTTGTGAAGCAAATCATGGCTATTGAACTTTCTTTCGCCTGCGAGTCTTTCGCAACCGATGGCACCGTGCAACTCTCGTTGGCGTCAGTTCCGCCAACAAAGCTCGTTATCGCAGGCTGGACGGGGCGCGATGCAGCGGCTATTCAGCATCACATCCACGAACTAGAATTGCTCGGTGTCCCAGCCCCCTCGACGGTTCCACTGTACTACCGCGGTAGCGCACTTTTATTGACGCAAGCCGAAAACATCGAAGTCATCGGCTCGGACAGCTCGGGCGAGGCTGAACCCGTTCTCTTTTTTGCAAATAACGAATGGTGGCTCACCGTTGGTTCAGACCACACAGATCGCAAAGTCGAAACCTATTCGGTCGCCGTATCCAAACAAATGTGCCCTAAACCCATTGCAACAGCCGCCTGGCGCTGGATCGATGTGGCGGACTATCAAGACGAGATTGAACTCCACTCGCGCATTCTGGAGGACGGGAAATGGATCCCCTATCAGAAGGGGACCTTTGCCTCGATCCGACCATTGAACTCACTACGTGACGGCTTTTTCCCTTCGACGACACCTGAGTCGGGAAGTTTTATTTCCTGCGGCACACTAGGTGCGATCAAAAATGCGAAGGGGGAAGGCATTCGGCCTGCAACGTCCATGGAACTTGAGATTCGCGATCCGCGTCGCAAACGCAGCATCATTCATCGCTACAACACAACCGTTCTTCCAGTTATCGCCTAGCAAACATCGACCTCAAACACACATTAACGGATTTAAAGATGAGCAACTCTGCGAACGACCAACAACGCTTTGACCGCATTCACGTCGATCAGATGACCGACGATCAGAAGATTTACTTCAACTCCCTGATGGCGGGCCCAATTTCAGGAACAGGTAGCAAAGGGGTTGTTCAGGGTGCCACCAGCCTAGGGGCCCCTTTCAATGTTTTTTTACGCAGCCCAGTCTTAGCAGAGCGCATGCGCAAAGTGGGCGAATACCTCCGCTTCGGCAGCACAATCCCAAAGCGACTCAATGAATTTGCGATTCTTATTACAGCTCGCACCTGGACCGCTCAATATGAATGGTATGCACATTTGCGCTTAGCCCTCAAAGAAGGTCTGGCACCCTCCATTGGCGAAGAGCTCGCTTTGGGAAAGCGCCCTTCAAATATGCAACCAGATGAAGAAGCTGTCTACAACTTTTGTAATGAGTTGCACACCAAGCACAGTGTGAGCGACGCCCATTACAAGGCTGTTGTTGATCTTTTTGGCGAACAAGGTGTGGTTGATTTGATGGTCGTCAGTGGCTACTACGTGATGGTTGCGATGGCTCTGAATGTCAATCGCTCACCGCTGCCGGAAGGAGCTGTACCGATCCCCGAGCTGAGCAAGTGAGCGACTGCGGCAGATTGAAGGCGAGCGCCTTCAGTTTTAGTTACGTTCGAGGTTCACAGAATCAGCCGTGACTTTCCAAATCTCGAGCTGATCTTTGTTGAACTTCGCCATTTCGGCTGGGGTCGAGCTTTGAACCTCAAAAGCAATCTTACCCAGTGCATCGCGAACATCCTTGCGCGCTGCGACATTCTTCATGGCCACTGCCACACGGTCAACGACCTCCTTGGGTATGCCCGCAGGTCCATAGAGTCCCGCCCAAGGCACAATCGTCATGCCCTGAATCCCGACCTCTTCCGCGGTAGGAGTATTTGGAACGAGCGGGCTTCGATTAGGTAGCGAAGTCATCAGGACTCTTAATCGTCCCTCTTCAACTTGTTGCAACGCGGAGCCTGGCGTTCCCAGCAACACCTGAATTCGACCCGCGATCAAATCAGTCGTCGCAGCGGCATCTCCTTTGTACGGAACATGGACCATATCGAGCTTGGCTTTTTGAGCAAACTGAGCAGTCGTCAAAATGCTGGTGCCGTTACCACTGCCGTAATTCACTTTGCCAGGATTTGCCCGGACATACGCCAAAAACTCTGCCATATTTTTAGCGGGCAACTCGGCGTTGATGAATAGAAAGAAACCAAATTTTCCGACCATAGAAATCGGTGTAAAAGCGGTTAAAGGATCATAAGGAGGCACCTTGCGCATCGTCGGCGCCGCATTCAGGCCTGTTGTCGTTGCGAACAGCAAGGTGTAGCCATCTGCCGGCGAGTTAATGGTCGCCAATCCAGCAATGGCCCCGTCAGCGCCGCCACGGTTATCGATGATGATGGGCTGTCCCAAGTCCTCAGAAAGCGCTTTCATCACGATACGGGCTGTCAGATCTGCAGCACCTGCTGGCGGAAAGGGGACAATCATTTTGATGGGGCGGTTGGGATAGCTCTGGGCGAGACTCGCCGCAGTCAGTCCACAGAAGACCAGCGCCGAAAGCAACACTTGAAGAACTTTCTTCATTTATTTACCGCTCCTTTAGGAGAAAAAACTAAGAGACATTTTGATCAAACACCGTTAGACGAAGAAATAGTCTGACCGTGACTTTTCGTCTACAAGGGTTATCCATGGCTTAGTGTTTCCCAATCGGGGTTAGGCAGGCCGCGCTCGAGGCATTTTTATGAATCGAGTGGTTAAATGCCTACCTTAGATAGAATCATTAAAACCCACCATCAAAAAAGCGAAAAAGGAGTTAGATCATGAAAGTTGGTCTTATTGGAGCAGGCAATATTGGGCAGCATTTCGCCACGCGCATCCTCGCGTCCGAACATCAACTCGTGATCTTTGATCTAAACAAAGACGTGATGAAGCGTTTCGTTGAGCTCGGGGCCGAGCAAGCGACCAGCCCGCAAGATCTCGCATCAAAGGTCGACACCGTTTTCCTTTGTCTCCCTGTTCCTGCAGCGGTGAAATCCGTCTCGGAAGAGCTAGTGAAAGGCACGATGATGCGCACACTGATCGACTTATCGACGACGGGTCCGTCTGTCACAAAAGAGGTCTACGCGATCCTTGCCCCAAAGAAAATTGGCTTTGTGAGCGCTCCAGTCAGCGGAGGCACTGTCGCTGCACAACACGGAACCTTGGCAATCATGGCCGGCGGTGATGAAGCGGTGTTCAAACACGCCGAGCCCATTCTTAAAATTATCGGTAAGAATATTTTTTATCTAGGCGCTGAGCACACTCTTGGCCAGACCATGAAAATCATCAATAACACCCTCTATGCGACAAGCATGCTCGCAAGCTGCGAAGCACTCGTGTACGGCGTTAAGGCTGGCCTTGATTCAAAAACGATGCTAGACGTGCTCAACGTATCTAGCGGCCGTTCGTTTGCAACACTGGAACGCATTCCCCAATGCGCACTCGACCGCAGCTTCCCCACGCGCTTCACCACCGAGCTTCTTCACAAAGATATCAAAATGTGTCTGGATGAAGCAGAAAAAATTGGTGCTCCGATGCTCATCAATCAAACTGCAAGACAGTTTTTGGCCTTTGCGATGACACAGGGTGATGGTCCAAAAGATAACCTCGTACCCATCCGGCACTTTGAACAATGGGCCGGCGTCGAATTCGGTAACGCCACAAAGAAGTAGCATCCTCAGAATGCGTCTGATATTTCTAGCTGCTTTGTCGCTTGGGCTGACCGCGTGCATGCATACGCTCTCACCCAAGCCTCCGATCGTGATCGAAAACTCAATCGGAATGAAATTGGTGCGTATCCCTGCGGGGGAGTTTCTAATGGGGAGCGACGAAACAGTCGACACTCTATTAGCCGACTTCCCGACTTACGTTAGAGACCACCTCGCCGCGCCAGATGACGAGCAGCCCGTTCATCGTGTGCGTATCTCCAAACCTTTTTTTCTGGGTCAACATGAGATTACGGTTGATCAATTCAAAGCTTTTGTTGAACAGTCGGGTTACGTCCCAGAATCCATCGCTGATGGCACCGGCGCCTATGGCTTTAACGCACAATACGATCCAAGCAAGACGGCAAGACAGGATGCCTTCGAGGGGCGCGATCCAAAATACTCTTGGCGCAACCCTGGCTTTGTACAACGCGGAGATGAACCTGTCGTCAACGTTACATGGAAAGATGCGGTTGCGCTCGCCGACTGGCTGAGTCAAAAAGAAAAGGCACGTTATCGACTCCCGACTGAAGCAGAGTGGGAATACGCGTGCAAGGCAGGGTCCATAGATCGTCACATGACGGGTAACAAGCCCGAGGGCCTGGCCGCATACAGCAATATCATGGATCAAGATACAACCAAGAACTGGCCGCAATACGCCGATAAAGCCGCGCAATATTCTGATGGCTTTGCCTTTACCTCTCCGGTCGGAAGCTTTAAGCCAAACGCCTTTGGGCTTTTCGACATGCTGGGTAACGTCTGGGAGTGGACCTCTGACTGGCATGCCCCAGACTATTATTCACGTTCGCCCACCGAAGATCCCTTGGGTCCTCAATCCGGCGACGTTAAAGTGCGCAGGGGCGCATCCTGGCATACCCTGCCCATTTACGTCCGGTGTGCGTTTCGCAACTGGAATACGCCTGGAACACGCTATACACTTGTCGGTATCCGACTCGCAAAAGAAATTGACTAATCGCACGTGCCCATACAAAAGGAATTCACTATGTCCGCGTTTAAAATTTCTTCCTCCGACGTACTAGCGTCTCTTTGCGTTGCGTTGAGTGCCGTGTGCGCACCCGCAATCGCTCAGCCGAGCCCATCAAGTAGCCAGGACCTCGCCGCAAAACTGACTAACCCTGTTGCTGATTTGATTTCGGTGCCGTTTCAGTACAACTATGACGGTGGCATCGGTCTCGACAAAAAAGGGTCAGTCAATAGCCTCGTCGTGCAGCCGGTGATCCCCATCAAACTCAATAATGACTGGAACTATATTGTTCGGCCGGTTGTCACCTTTGAGTCACTCAATAACGTGAATGGATATAGCGGCAACGGAGCGGGACCTGTATTGGTAGAAACGTTTTTCTCACCACGCGCCGCAAGCAATTTTATTTGGGGTGTTGGACCAATTCTTAGCACTGCGGCACCGTCTGGTAGAAATTTTGGAACCGCACAAACTGGGGCTGGTGTAGCCGCTGTCGGTCTCGTCATGAAAGCACCCTGGACGGCTGGACTACTGACCTACAACACCTGGAGTGCCGGGGGCAGCCCAACGTACGGTACAGCCAATAACTTTTACTACCAACCCTTTGTATCGTACGTGACCAAGGAGGCTTGGACATTTACCGTCAACACACAGTCTACGTTTAACTGGGATCTGCGTCGTGCCGAAAACCCAATGAACGCGACTGTTTCAAAACTCGTTCGTATCGGTGAGGCTCCCGTTTCTTTTTCTGTCGGCGCCCGCTACTACCTGAGCAGCATGCCAGGCGGTGCAACAGGTTGGGGAGCACGTGCGAGCGTGACGTTCTTGTTCCCCAAATAACTTGATGTTATTTGGACACAGACTAAAACCGGTGGGATAGGCTCAACGCAGCCGCTACACCGGTTTTATAACTGTCACTATAGGAGGTATTGCCGCTCGCGTCGACCACTGATAGGTTGCCACCCACCGTCGCAGCTGCGTATAGATCCACGCGTGTACTTGGTGCGATCTGATACGACAAACGTCCAAAGAGTGGGACGAATTTATTTTGACCGATACCGCCCGGTACAGGCCCTGTGTCGTTTAGTCTAAAACGATATGACCGATAAGCGCCTCCGCCAGCAAGCGTCCACTTTTCTGTTAACGCGTAAGACAACTCAAGACCGGCGCCACCAGAAGGGCCAGAGGGCAAAGGGTTGCTCAGACGCAGTTTGTCCGTAATATTCCAATTCACGATCAAGTAAGGAAACACCTTTGTCTGATCGATTTGCCGGAATACTCCAGCACCAAAACCTAAGGTCAAGTCTTTAGAAAAGCGTCTCGCCGCACTCATCACCGCGCCATACGTCGCTGTTCCACCCGTGCCTGTTCCCGATTCGCCGGACCACTCAACCGTCGGCATAAACCCAAGACGCCATTCCGGCGTCGGGGAGTAAAAAAAACTCATGCCTAGCGCTGGCGTTTCGATTGACGACCAAGGCCCACGACCATTAAAAGCCGTCGGACTCGTCCACTTCCAGTTTTGATAGCCATAACGCACGTTGACGCCGGCGGCAAACTGGCCTGTGATCTGTCTTGTGACATTCACGTTTGCATTGGCATCCTGCCAGTTAAAGCTTCCGCCGCTACCCAAGCCCGTATCAAACTGATTGAGACCCGTCACACCAATTGAGGTGACCGTTACACCCGGAGAGACCGGCTGCGCCGACACGATATGCCCGATCGGCAAAACACATAGAAATCCTGCACGCAAAACCCAGGTGCGGAGTCGAGCTCCAAAAACAATCGCTTTCATAGATTTTGACCTTAATAGGCAAGGCAAGAGGATAAACACTAGGATACTACCTAAATCTGTATCAGCGCACCGGAAAAACTGTAGCTTCCCGCGACAGATATGAAAGCTAAGTGACGTGACGTGCAATGAAGAATACACCGGCGAATGAAGCAACGATTACGCCGGTGTTCCAGGTGATGAGACGCCAACTCATTGTTTTAAGTTCTTGATGCATCAGCGTCGTGAGTTTTCCCTCAAGATGCGTCATACGCTCGGTAAGCCGTCCGTCCAACCGGGCTAGGTCTTCTCGTGTCGCGAGCGTTGGAATAATCGCCTCAAGGCGGGTTAATCTTGTATTGACTGAAGAGCTACGCATCACTGACCTCACTGAAAAGCATAGGCCAAAGTATGACGCAACTCACATCGTTACGCTCGTTGCAAGCTGGCATTTCTAGCGATTAATTTGTTAAAAACTGTAACGGCTCGTGATGCGTTTAGCTTCGACGTCATTTCTTCCCCGTACAGGCAAAGTTTTTGAGCTCTTGTTCAACGCTTCGCGGGTTGATGGCTTTCCACGGACCATAGATCTTTTGTGTATTCACCACATCACCCTGGGCCATACGCTCTTCGAATAGCTCAATCGTGTAGATCCGCACGCGATTATCAGGACAGTTATATTGCGCCTTGATGACGACCGAATGAAATACATGCCCTTCTTCGTTACGCATCTTGCGTTTGTAGTCAAGCATCTCTGCCACATTCACAAACCTATCCATTTGAATAAGCTCGCTGCGTTCGGTATAAGTCGTGAGCGTTGCGTCCTCATGCATACTCAGCCACTGCGCGTGGGCGTGGTTACCGAATAGGCCCTGCAGCAGCACCAACACACAGAACATCAAAACGGTTGCGCTATCTCTCATACTTTTCCTTTTCAGAGACTAAAACTGATGTCGAAGTCCTACACCAAGAACTGTGCTTTGGGCTGACTTAACCATCGCATAGTTATTCGCGTAAGACGCATAGGCATATAAATTGGTACGCTTCGTAAAATTGTAGAGATAGCCCACGCTGTAAATCATTTGCGGTGCCGAATCCATACTCAATAACGTACTACCCACTGGCTCCATGCGCTGAATCGAGGCCAGCAAGGTCGTTCGTTCAGCAGGTGTTGCAAGTCCTAAGAAGTAAGAGTTCGAACCGTAGCCCGGAGCGAACGCTGCACCTGCTCCTAGCGTGCTGTCGTTAACAATGCCACCCGTTGCAGCCCCGCTGCCGGCAGGCTGCCCTACCCATGCTCCGTTACGGGCCTGTCCATATGCGACAGATACCTTCACAACCTCAAAGTTATATAAGCCACCCATCACCCACGAGGTCGGATTTGGCTTGGGTGCACCGCCAGGAATATTCTCGGGACCCTGCAATTGGTCATAGCCCGCTGCAAGCAGTAGCGGTCCACGAATATATTTTGCCCCGAGCGTCACGGCACGTAAGTTGTTACCTGCTTGAAACTGATAACCGGCATTAGTCGCTTGGCAAGTGGCAACGGTACAGGATGCATTGCCTAGATACAAACCCGTCATTTCTGTCGCAAACGAGTAGCCAAGACCTAAGGTCAAACCGCCTGCAGGCTGAGCCTGAAAGAGCACCATATTGCTGTAGCGCACGGTGTTGGTTGAGCCAAACGATGCACCAATGTTTGCCTGTCCAAAGCCCTCCGTGAAAGGGTCAATCGGAAGAAAGTAGTTGGTTGCGAGATTGATCTGGCGACCAACATCGACCTGACCGAGTTTGTTGTCCCGAATCGACAAAGTTGCCTGACGACCAAAAATTCGGCCACCTTGTGCCGCCGCTCCATTTCCGGAATTAAAACCATTCTCTAGAATAAAGAACGATTCAACCCCACCACCCAAATCATGAACTCCCCGCATGCCAAAGCGTGAACCACTTTGGACGCCATTTGCAATACCAAAAAACTGCTGGCTCTCGGCCGTGCCGCTGACATTCTGGCGCGTCGACAGATACTGCACGCCGATATCAACGATGCCATAAAGCGTTAGCGAATTCTCTGCCCGCACGCCTGGGGCCAGGCATATCAAGAACGCACAAATAAACAAGAGTTTTTGCATACGCAAAATTTAACAGTTTTAGCCTAGTAGATCACCCAGAAAACTAGGGGGATTCTTTCTTAATAGCGCGTTCGAGCGCTTCTCTGTGTGCGGGATGCGCGATCTTAAGCATCGCTTTGACGCGCTCGGTCAGAGTTTTCCCGCGAAGTTGGGCAGCCCCCCACTCTGTCACCACAACGTCAGCATCGCTACGCGCGCATGTGACTGGGCCCGCCTTAATCTGCGACACAATTCTGCTCACATTCCCGTCTCGAGTGGTCGATGGCAACGCAATAATCGAGCAGCCTCTAGGTGCTGCGAGCGCTCCACGGACAAAATCCACAAGCCCCCCTGTCGCACCAAGGTAACGACCCTGTGCAACTTCGGCATTAACTTGTCCCGTCAAATCAACCTCAATCGCAGAATTGATCGCGGTAAATCGATTAAGTTGCGACAAGTGTTGATGTGCATGCGTATAAGCGTAAGGCTGTAAATTCAAACTGTTGTAGCTGGCGCCAAAGTCATAGAGTTTTTGTGTGCCGAGCAAGGAAGCGGTCGTGATTTTCCCAGTGTCAATCTCCTTGTAGGCATTTGTCACCACCCCAGAATGCACTAAGTTAATAATTGCATCGCCCAAGACGCCGGAATGTATGCCGAGATCACGACGATCATGCAACAAACTTAAGATTGCATCGGGTATCGCACCCAAGCCAAGTTCTAGGACCGCACGATCTCCCACAAATTGCGCCGCATGCATCGCAATTCGCTTTTCAATTTCGCCAAATCGTGCATCGGGAAGCTCGAGAAGCGGTCGATCGCTATCGATTCTGGCATGAATCGTAATACCTTCAAGCAAGCCAGCAGTATTCGTCCAAGGCATTTGCTGATTGACTTCAGCAATCACAACGCGCGCGCGTCGGGCGGCCTCCACCATATAGTCTGCCGAAATACCCAGACTATGTTTGCCATCTGGTCCGGGCGGACTAAGCTGCAACAACGCCACATCGCACGCGATCTCACCCCGCGTGATCATGCCACCCAACCTGGAACAGTGCAGCGGGATCACATCGAGGACACCCGCGTCAATTAACCGACTATTTAGCCCAAATCCGCCAAAACTCGACAAGCTTAGATAGTCTGCATGCTCAGGCTGAAGCGTTTGCGAGTACGTTGCACCGACAAATACCGAGACAGGTCCAATCGCCTGGCGTTGAGCAACCACCGCCTCAGTCAGTGTGAGCGGTTCGGCCGTCGTTTGCGTCCAGACTAGTGCGTCGCCTGGTCTGATATAGCGCGCTAAATCTATCGGTTCAGTCAAAACGTCACGACCGCCCGACCGCGAATACCCGCTTGCATCACTTTTGCACAGTGTTCAAGCAGGTTTTCAAATTTGATGCGGTATGCAATGTGATGCAAATGTTGGGGATGTAAATCACCGCCCTTTGCCATGCGTGCCCAAATTTCGCCACGCTCTGGGACGGGGTGATTGCCATTGATCCCCACTAACGACACAGAGCGCAAAATAAATGGATAAATCGAAGTCGTCAGCGTCTCACTCGCTGCATTTCCAAAGGCACAAATAACGGCGTGCTGTTTAGCTGAACGCAGTACCGCATCAAGTGGCGCGCCGCCAACCGCATCGATCGCCCCTGCCCAACGCTGCTCCTCAAGCGGCTTATCGCCTCCGGCAATTTCGTCTCGACCAATTACGCGCGCAGCACCGATTGATTTTAAATATGCCTCTTCAGACTTTTTACCCGTGCTTGCCACGACTTCATAGCCAAGACCCGCCAACATATCAATCGCAAAAGAGGAACTGCCTCCGGTGCCGCCCGTGACAAGGATAGGACCATCTGTCGTTTTTACGCGTCGCAGGATTTCATCAACGGCGACAGCGGACGTGTAGGCAGCCAATCCCATAGCAACCACATCAAACGGATCGGTCCCTACAGGCACACGGCCAACCCATGCCGCCGGTACACGCACATATTCGCTATAGGCACCATCTCGGCGCATGCCAAAGTCACGCCCACCTTGCACGGTCACAACATCACCTACCTTAAATGCTGGGCTAGCAGACTCGGCCACGACACCCGCCATTTCAATCCCGGGGATGCAGGGGAAACGGCCAATCACCTTACCGATGCCCATCACTCCCCGCGCATCTTTGTAGTTCACCGCGGCGTACTGGGTCTTGATCACTACATCGCCCGGATCCAAATCGTCGATCACTTGGTCAACAAAGCGACTCACCCGCTTGCCGTCTTCAAGATATTGCCTAATCGCCTTAAATTTCATGCTGCTACCCCGACATTCAGTTTTTATTTATCTTTGCACCACAACACCGTTTGCTAACAAGGTGTCAATTTGCGATTGACTGAGGCCGTACTCAGCAAGCACCTCGCACGAATGTTCACCCAGAGTGGGCGGCCCATAGCGCACGCGCGACTGAGCATCCCGATCGCCGACTGCCAACCCAGGCATCTTCACATTGCCTGCTACGGAGTTAAGCGTATCAACAATCAAACCATTGTGCTTCAGTTGTGGAGAGGCCATCACCATATCGTAATCAGCGATGGGGCCGCAGATGATATCTTGCGCTTCCATGAGCTCTTGCCACTGCGCTGAGGTTTTTGAAGCTAACAAAACGGTTAACTCTGTCATCAATTTCTTACGATTCGCTACACGCAAAGGAATGGTTGAAAACTCTGGATGTATCGCCAAGTCCGGTTTATTGAGTAACTTGCAGAGCGCCGGCCAACGATCATCGTGATAGGCAGCAATCATGATCCAGCCATCTTTCGTAGGGTAGGCTTCATTGGGTGCCGAGTAAGGTGCGGCTGTGCCTATGCGTATTGGCTTTTCACCGCTCGACAAATAGGAAGCAATAGCAGACTGTTGAAACATAATCGCGCTGTTATAGAGCGACATGTCAAGATGCTGACCAAGGCCCGTCGCCTCTACAACCCGCAGTGCCGCCATCACCGTGCTGGTGGTTAAAAAGCCAGTAACCATATCTACAGCAGGTACAAGAACCTTCATTGGTGGTGAATTTTCATCACCAATGTTACTCATCAGTCCCGACACGGCTTGCACGATTCCATCCACACCAGGTTTATCACGCCAAGGTCCCGTCTGACCATAAGCAGACACTGAGGCAAAAACAATTTTTGAGTTCACTGCGCGCAGCGCGTCGTAACCGATGCCTAATCGATCCATCACACCCGGGCGAAAGCTCTCCAACACTACATGAGAGCTTGCTGCGAGTTCTTTGATCAGGATCGCGCCTTCTGGCTTCTTTAAATCTACGATCAATGAGCGCTTGTTTCGGTTAAAGCACATTGAAACAACAGACTCACCATTTTGCCAAGGAGGACCAAGCTTACGTCCAATATCCCCAGCGGGGGCCTCAACCTTGATGACCTCTGCCCCCATATCGCCCATCTGCATACCCGCTAGTGGGCCAGCACCGATCTGGGTAAAGTCGAGGACGCGCACGCCCTCTAATGCCTTGTTAATCGACGGCATCTGTTCAGACATAGTGATTCCTACTTCAGTCGAGTTTAAGACCGATATTCGCGATGGCACGTTGCCAATACGATAGATCTTGTTTAATCAGATCGGCCATCTGCTGTGGATCTAGGTAGCTTTCAACAAAGCCCTGACGCACCAACTGTGCCTTGGTCTGTGGATCCTGCATCGCGTCGCGAATCGCTGCCGAGATTTTTGCCACAACATCTTTTGGCGTATTAGCGGGCGCCAAGACCGAATACCATAAAGGTACGTTGTAGCCAGTGAGACCACCCTCAGCAATGGTTGGCGTATCAGGCATCGCCGGCGAACGCTTGGGAGTCGAGACTGCGATAGGCCGTACCCTTCCCGATTTGACGTGTTGCTCAAGCGATGCCATTGTGCCGATCGTGGCTTGCACCTGACCACCGATCAAATCAACGATAGAAGGTGTCGTCCCTTTGTAGGGAACATGCGTGACCTTAATCCCCGCATCAAAATTAAACACCTCAAAGGCGATGTGTTGAGGCGTGCCCAATCCAGGCGTACTGTAATTCAGTGAACCAGGCTTTGTCTTCGCAAGCGCAATGAACTCTTTGAGATTTTTTGCAGGCACATCTGGATGAATCGCTAGTAACATTGGGACCGAAGCGATTTGAGCCACTGGAGAGAAGTCCTTGGCGATATCAAAGGGAAGCTTTGAGTAGATCCAGGGATTCATGGTGACTTGATTCGAGGCAATCACAATCGTGTACCCATCAGGAGTCGACTTCGCGACAAAGTCAGCGCCGATGTTACCGCCTGCGCCAGCACGGTTATCCACAACAACTTGCTGCCCCAAGATTTCAGACATCTTTGGAGCAAGTGCGCGAGCCAAAATATCGTTGCCGCCTCCTGGTGGAAAGGGCACAACAAATCGAATCGGTTTATTCGGAAAGGCTTCCGCAGTTGACTGCGCCTGCGCTGACATTCCAGCAAGTGCTGATCCAATGAGTGCGATGCACAACATTATTTTATTCATGATTATTCCTTTACCGATAGTGTTTAAGTTGCGATTACTTCACACGTCCGATTTCTCGTAGGTACTTGTCGTACCAGATGACTTCTTCTTGGCGAATCTCAGCCATTTGTTTACTGGTCTTGAAGTCGTACGGCAAGAAATTTTGTTTCAACATGTTTTGAAACTCCTTGCCCTGCACGACCTTTGTGAACGTCTCCTCCAGTTTCTTAAATACGTCCTCTGGCATCCCTGTCGGTGCGATGACTACAATCCCGCTATTCGGAGGGTTATCCCAAGGGCAACCAATTTCTTTCAGAGTTGGGGCATCTGGGAAATTTGAATCGCGTTCGTTCTGAAACAGGACTAGTTGTCTGAACACACCATCTTTAAGTAACTGATTATGCGACCCGGACCCTGAAGTGAAATCAAAATGGTTACCCATCAGCATCGTATTGGCTTCTGTTCCACCCTTGGTTGGAACGTGTTTGAAGGTCAAGCCCTTACATTTCTCCAAAGCAATCACACCAAGCTGCTGAGACCCCGTTGGAATTCCGCCAGAACCTGCCGTGCCGTATGACATACCCGGATTCGCTTTAGCGTAGTCAATAAACTCTTGGATTGTTTTCCACGATTTATTGCTATTCACAACGACCGAACCATTGTGAAAATAGCTGTACTGCAACATGATGGTCAGCGCTTCAGGCTTGAAAGACACCTTCAAAACTTTAGGCCTAACCGTCAGAGTTGAGGTCGAGCCGATCAACAGAGTATAGCCATCCGGCTTTTTAGAAGCGGTCAGCCCGGCAGCAACTGTGCCACCTGCCCCACCCTTGTTCTCAATCGTGATCGGCACACCTAAGATCTCTTCTGCGCCCTTGGCTAGGGCACGCGCTGAGATATCCGTGGTTGCGCCTGCTGCATAGGAAACGATAAAGGTGATGGGCTTCGTCGGGAACCCCTGCTGCGCAAACGCTGCCGCTGGAACACATAGTATTGGCAAAGCAAAGCGAATGGTGCGCACGAATCGATTCATGTTGTCTCCCGAATGCATAATTGCACTTCAATATTTGTGAACTACATCGACTTTACATCCCGTGCAAGGGCATCACCTTGCGCACGGCAGGCATCTCCAGCATACGCTTATAGTGTTCAGCCACGCGCGGAAACTTTGCCATCTCTACGCCGTCTGTCGCGAGCCAGCTAGACATCGTGAATAGATAAGGATCTGCCACGGTAAAGTTCGCCCCCATCAACCAGGGGCCCCGCAATAATTCTTTTTCTATCAAATCAAAACAGTCACTCATATTTGTTGACACCTTGGCTTTCATCGACTGCAACGCCGCAGGGTCATCGGACCAACGCGATCCACGGGGGCCATGCGCATGCGCGACATGAACAGTTGAACAAAACCAGCTATTAGCGGCTTGCATTTCAGCGAGTGCAAACGGATCATCAAGCGGCGCGAGCTTTGCTTGCGGATAGGTTTGTGCCAAATACAGAAGTAGCGCCGGAGTCTCAGTGATCACCCCGCGGTCAGTCACTAAGGCCGGCACCCGACCTTTCGGGTTCACCGCGAGGTATTCTTTGGACCTTTGCTGATTCTCACGAAAATCTAGTTTGATCGCCTCGTAGTCTGCACCGACATACTCTAAGACGATGTGGGTGGCGAGTGCACAGGTCTTCGGTCCATAGTAAAAGCGTGTCGTCATTGCGGTCATCCGTTCGGTTTAATGTCAGTAATATCGTCAAGAACTAGGCACTTCGTCTTCTTTCAGACGTTCTCTCCGCGTATCAAGCTCCTACATTCTCTGAGGATTGTGTCGACAATCTCCAAAAGCCAGTCTGTCTCTCAAGATAGCGAATAAGTTGATCAAACATTAGAACGACCGCCACGACGATCAAAATGCCTGCGAATACTTTCGCGCTGTCTAGAGAACCTCGATAGCGCGTAATCAAATAGCCAACGCCTTGAGCAGAGGTCAGCATTTCTGCCACGACGACTCCGACAATGACTAATGATCCACCCACCCGAAACGCAGAGAGAATCGTAGGAATGGCTGCAGGAAGCAGTACTCTAAAAATAAGCTGGCGACGGGAAGCACCCAAGCTACGTGCAATCGTAATGTAGTGTCGATCAATCGTCTTCACACCCGCTAACGTACCAAGAAAGCATGGGAAAAATCCGTAAATACTTGCAAAGGCTACTTTAGAGTGCATACCTATACCAAACCACGCCGTAAACAGCGGATACAGGATAACAATCGGCACCGCATACCCACTTGACGCAAGCTGCTGCGCGATACCGACCAACGCTCTGGATGTGGACAGCAACAAGCCAAGACCGATACCAGCTCCACAGGCGATCAAAATCGCTAACCCGATGGCCTGTGCGGAAAACCACAGATGTGTCAGGTATTCATTGAGCGATCCCCACAATGCCATCAGTGCATCACTCAATGGAGGGAGAAATAGCGTCGGTATATATCCGAGTCGCGGCAGTAGCTCCCAGCACAGGATCAAAATCACGACCAACAGCAAGCGAGTCGTACGCGGAGAAAGCCTATTTTGGTTAACAGCGCTCATCAATTGACCACTCACAACTCGCGACTACGGGACATAAACAGATGCCTAGTGTTTTATTTGATTCCAAATTCTTTCTCTTAGCTGGGCAAAACGTACCGTGGACATCATTTCATATCTGCGGGGCCGTGGTAGATCAACTTCAATTCGATCAATTATTCTGCCTGGGCGCGCAGACATCACAATAATTTCGTCGGCAAGGTAGGCAGCCTCTGTCAAACTATGCGTCACAAACACCACTGTCTTTTTGGTTTTCTCCCAAATTGATAGCAGTTCATCGCCCATCGTGATGCGTGTTTGCTCATCCAGAGCAGCAAAAGGCTCGTCCATCATCAACAGCGGAGGGTCTTGGACGAGGCCCCGCGCAATCGAAACGCGCTGCTTCATCCCGCCAGAAAGCTCCTGCGGATAGCGATCTTCGAATCCCTGCAAACCGACAAGAGACAGCAGTTCTTGCGCTCTTTCTTTTCGAACTTTTTTGGGAATATGCTTTAACGAGAGTGGGAATTCAACATTTTCGAGTGCGGTCAGCCATGGATAGAGGCTCGCCTCTTGAAACACAACTCCAGCAACATCCGGGTTAGGCGACGTCATGGGATGCCCACTACACAAGATCGTACCTTGGCTCGGCGCAAGCAAACCCGCCATCATCATCAGCAAAGAAGACTTCCCGCAACCACTCGGGCCAACAATCACAACAAAGCGTCCCGCCTGAATCTCTATATTGATATCAATGAGTGCTGGAACGAGCCCATCGCGGGACTGGTACGTGTGGCTTAGGTTCGAAATCCGAACCATTGGGTCAGTACTTTGCATTATCTATTCACGCCAGTGTTCAAACTTCATTTCGAACCATTGGATGGTTTCATTAAAAAGAATCGTCGCGACAGAAATGATCAGAATGCCAGCGCCGAGCTCTTTAAGCATAAAGTTCTCACCCCAGTTGGCAATCATCTGCCCAAGGCCTACCTTCGACGCATACATTTCAGCCAAAATAATTCCGGTCACGTTAAAGATCATTCCCAATCGAACTGCCTCCAGCAAAATGGGCGCCATCGATGGTAGATAGACACGCAAAGCAATCTGTAGTCGACTGGCACCAAACACACGAGCAACTTTCAAATGCTCAGACTTGACTGAATCGACCGCAGCAAAGGTACAAATTAAAATAATAAAGATGGTCGAAAAAATACCAAAAGCCACTTTTTGGAATAAGCCAATTCCAAATGCCAGGATAAACATTGGCAAAAAAACAGTTTTGGGTATGGAAAAAACCAAGTAGATGATGGGCTTGAATACTTGCCCCCAGTACCGACTCTCGGCGATGAGGATGCCAATCGCCACACCCGCAGGGACGGCGATAAAAAATCCTAATGCAAGATGCTCAAGTGTCGCGTAGAGATGCTTGTGAAAAACTGCACTCGTTAAGATTTTTTCGGCAGAGCTAAGGACGCCTCCAACGCTCGGAACCAGATCAGGATTCACCCATTGATTCGATAACAGTAGTTGCCATAAAAACAAAAAGGTCGCTCCAGAGATCGACCAAATCACTAAGCTGCGAAATATAGATCTAATCATCTCTGGAGTACCGACGTCATGTTCAAACAACCTCTAGATCAGGCCTTTTATCCTCGTCCTTAGGCAATT
>CAJBTJ010000074.1 GCA_903958565.1 uncultured beta proteobacterium | reverse complement strand
GGATCGACTACGAATCACTGCGCAAAGTGAACCCGCGCATCATCTTGGCAAGCGTATCGGGCTTCGGGCAGGACGGTCCTTATGTTGATCGGCCTGGTCTGGATCAAATCGCGCAGGGCTTGGGCGGCATCATGTCTGTGACGGGTGAGCCGGGTCGCGGGCCGATGCGCGCCGGTATCCCGGTTGCCGATCTGACCTCAGGCTTGTTCTGTGCGATTGGTACGTTGGTTGCGTTACTCGAGCGCGAAGAATCAGGCGAAGGCCAGTGGGTGCAGTCCTCGTTGTTGCAAGCGCAGGTGTGGATGATGGACTTCCAGATCATGCGTTGGCTGATGAACAAAGAGATTCCAGGCCAAACGGGCAATAACCATCCGACCACGGCCGCAACAGGCGTGTACCCAACTTCAGATGGCTTTATCAACTTGGCCGCGATGGGGACAGAAATGTTCGTGCGGTTGGTGAAGGCCTTGGGTCGTCCAGAGATCGCCGAAGACGCACGCTTCAAAGACATTAAGACGCGTGGCCAGCATCGACCTGCACTCAACGAATTGATTGCAGAGTGCACGAAAGAAAAACCCTCAGCCTATTGGATCGATGTCTTCAACAAAGAAGGCGTGCCTTGCGGATACATCAAGAACGTCAAAGAGACGATGGAAGATCCGCAGGTGGTGCATCTGGGAATGGCCAAGAAGTTACAACATCCTAAGCTCGGCGAAATTAGTGTGGTGAATCAGGCTGTGATCATGAGCCGCTCCAAGCGCGATGTGTTTACGGCTGCGCCAGACCGTGGCGAGCACAACCATGAGGTCTATGCAGAGTTTGGAATCAGTGCTGACCGAGTGAACGCGTTGGCCAAAGCAGGCGCAATTTGAGTGTCAAAGTCAAAGTAAGGATGAAAGGAGAGGCATTGTGACAAAAACTTCGGTGACTGCAACAGTCTACACAGCACGCCGTCAACCGCTTAGCAGCCGTGGTTCGTCTGCGAGCAAGTTTTTGGGCACGACTGCTCGAGCGCCGATCGTATCGGCCTTTGACAGTCTCGGGCGTCCGGAAAATCTGCCCGATGAAATCGCACAGCAGCTGCGCACGCGCATCCTAAACGAAAGTTTGGCGCCGGGTCAGCGCTTGCCGACCGAGCAAGAGCTGGGCGCGCAGTTTGGCGTGAGCCGTAACGTGGTGCGCGAAGCGATTGCGCGCTTGAAGCTGACGGGCTTGGTTGAAACACGACATGGCGTAGGCACTTTTGTCTGTGCCGATATCGCGATGCGCCCCTTCGAGGTGTCGCACGATGATTTGATGGACTTGGGGCAGATTATTCAGGTGCATCAATTGCGTGTGGAGATCGAGTCGGGGGCGGCCGCGCTGGCTGCGACCCATCGCACCAAAACTCAGCTTGAAACCTTGCAGCTGGCCTGGAAAAAAGTCGAGCAATCGTCGGCGGATTGGCAGATCGCGGCCCATTCGGCGGTAGACTTCCACCTGGCCGTCGCGCAAGCGGCGAACAATCCGCATTTTGTGCGCATCATGGGGCACTTGAGCCACGTGATTCATCACGCGGTGCGCACGTTCAGATTTAGAAATACCGGCACGACCCGTATCGATGAAATCGGTGATGAGCATGGGCTTATCGTCGACGCGATCGCGCGGCAGGATTCGGCGGGAGCCCGCCAAGCCATGCGTACCCATTTAGATAACGGCATGGCACGTTATCGCAAGTTACTAGGAGACCTTTAAATCATGACCACTATCAGACTGTTGCAAGGCGAAATCACCGATAACCTCATCATCGAAAAGAAAAACGGGGCCGGTTGGATTACGTTTAACGATCCTGCTCGCCACAACGCGATGTCGTACGACATGTGGGTCGCGATTCCTAAAGTCATTAAGATGTTTGAGGCGGACGACGAAGTGCGCGTGATTGTGCTGACCGGTGCAGGCGGCAAATCGTTTGTGAGTGGCGCCAACATCTCTCAGTTTGAAAAACTGCGCACCGCGGCTGACGCTGTGGCGGAGTACGAGCGTGTCGGTGAAGAAGCGCAAGGTTCGATCTACAACACCTTCAAGCCCGTGATCGGACGTATCGACGGCTACTGTATCGGTGGCGGTTTGAACCTGTCGCTCTGCTGCGATGTGCGCATTGCGTCGGACGCAAGCTCGTTTGCGATTCCTGCAGGTCGTTTGGGCTTGGGTTATCGCTTAACGGCAATTCGTAACTTGGTGACGACGGTGGGCGCAGCCCAGGCGCTGGACATCATGTTATCTGCTTCGCGCTTTACTGCCAAAGAAGCACACGCAAAAGGCCTCGTGCAGCACGTGGTGCCGGTCGCCGAGCTCGATAAAGCGGTCGACGAATACATCGCCAAAGTTGTCTCGAACGCCCCAATCACACTGCGCACCGGCAAGAAAGCCATCCGCGAATTCCAGAAAGTGGCGCCGCACATTGATATCGCGGGTATCAAGCAAATGGTGCTGGATTGTTTTGCTAGCGAGGATTATCAGGAAGGCAAGCGTGCCTTCGCTGAAAAACGCGCACCTGTCTTCCGCGGCAAATAAGCGACTTTATGTCGCCTGATCTGTGGAATCAGCTGTTCCCGTCGATTCCTGTTTTTTTAATGATGTGTGTGGTGGTGCTGCTAGCCGGCACCATCCGCTCATTTACGGGGTTTGGCGGCGGCTTAGTTCTTGCCCCTCTGTTTAGTTTATTCATGAAGCCGGCCGACTTGGTCGTGGTTGTACTGGTGTTGAATTTTTTGACCTCGGTGCAGTCTTTGCCGGGCACCTGGCGCACCACCAGTTGGCCCTTGGTCTGGTCGATGTTGATTCCGTTCTTAGTGGGAGTTCCGCTAGGCGTGTGGATGATCGAAGTGCTTGATCCCATGGTGATTCGCCGGGTGATTGGTGTCGTTGTGGCTGCACTCGCCGCAATCTTGCTGGTCGGTTGGACCTACAACGGCGCGCGTGGGCGCTTGCAGAACTGGATCGTCGGTGTGGTCAGCGGTTACCTGACAGCGCTTGCAGGAGTTGGTGGACCGCCGCTTGTGCTCTATCTATTGTCGGATAAGTCCCTCTCACCGGTTGTGATCCGATCGTTTTTTATGATGTTTTTTGCGCTCGGCCAGGTCTGTACGATGACGTATTTTGCGTATCAGGGCCTGCTCAACACGACCCAGATGGTGTATTCAGTCTCGTTTATCCCGATCTACGTCGCATCGACGTTTTTGGGTACGTATCTGTTTCATCAGGCGCTTAAAACGCGGGCTGATCTCATCAAGAAATTCTCGCTTTGGTTCTTGCTGGTGGTTGGGGTGGTCACGTTAGTAATGTGATGGGGCATAATTCGAGCATCATGACGCACAAGATCCTGTTGTTCGGCGCCCATGGCCAAGTTGGCCATGCCCTCCAGACCACACTCAAACCTTTGGGTGAGGTTGTGTGTTGCACTCGCGCTGAACTGGACTTATCCACGTTGTCCACACAGCCCTTCGTGCTGGCTGAGTTAGTTCAGCGGGTCAAACCCACAATTATCGTGAATGCCTCTGCCTACACAGCGGTAGACCGAGCTGAGGCTGAGCCGGAGCTGGCGGCCTTGCTCAATGCGCAGGTTCCCGGATTGCTGGGGGCAGCCGCCCAAACGGTCGGCGCTTGCGTCGTGCATTACTCAACCGACTATGTGTTTGACGGCAAAAAAGCCGGGGCTTATACAGAAACAGACCAGACCAATCCGCTGTCGGTCTATGGGCGTAGCAAACTTGAAGGTGAGCGCACACTTTCACAAAAGTGCCCGCGTAGTATCGTTTTACGTACTAGCTGGGTCGTGGGTGCCGTCGGCGGAAACTTCCTGAAAACCATGCTGAAGTTCGCGCAAGAGCGCGATGCCTTACGGATTGTGTCAGACCAACAAGGTGCGCCCACGTCTGCCAATTTGCTGGCACACACAACCGCTGAAATTCTGCGCGTCATGGTGGAACAGCCCGCGACCGATCCGCGCTGGGGCGTCTATCACTTGGTCGCTGCCGGCCAGACCAATTGGCATGCCTATGCCAGCTATGTGATCGCCCAGGCCCGAGAGTTAGGTTGGCCAATCAAAATAAAGGGCGAGGCGATCACGCCTATCCTGACCGCCGACTACCCGGTGGCTGCTACCCGCCCACTAAATTCGGTGTTGGACACCACCAAGATCCGCCAGGCCTTCGGCGTAAATTTGCCGGACTGGCGGGTGGGGGTGGATGAGGTGTTGCAGGCGTTGAGCAGGTTGCGATGAGTATGCGCATTCTTGTAGTACGAACCTCTTCGCTCGGCGACCTAGTCCATATGTTGCCGGCCGTGTCTGACATCGCCAAGCATTTGCCGGGCGCGCAGATCGATTGGCTGGCTGAAGAGTCGTTTGCTCAAATCCCGGCCTGGCATCCGGCCGTGCACGAGGTCATCCTTGTGGCCCATCGCCGCTGGCGGCGGGCCTGGTTTTCTAGTGAAGTGCGTGCCGCGCGGCGTGCGCTCGAGCAAACGCTGTGCGAACGTCGCTACGACATCGTGCTCGATATGCAGGCCTTGCTGAAATCAGCATGGCTTGTGCGTATGTCACACGGCGTGAAACATGGTTTGGATTTCCATTCGGCGCGCGAGCCTCTGGCTTCATTTTTTTATGACGTGCGACATCGCGTGGAGTTTTGGCAACCTGCCGTGACGCGGCAGCGTGAATTAGCTGCGGCCACGTTTGGGTATACCTACGAAGGTGTGCCAGACTTTGGCCTACAGGCTTTCGAGGATATTGCCGCGTTGGTGCGTGAAGCCCAAGCGCCGTATGCAGTGATCATGCCATCTGCTAGCCGCGACGATAAGTTATGGCCTGCTGAGGATTGGCACTCGGTGTTTGATGCGCTGACGCAGCGCGGCCTGGAATTAAAGTTGCTTGCTGGTAATCCTGCCGAAACTGAACGCGCACAAGTCTTGATCGCGGGTCGCAGCAATGCGACGGTGTTGCCACGCTTAGGGTTGCAGGATATTGCGCCGGTATTGGCTGCCTCGCATGTGATGGTTGGTTTGGATAGTGGGCTGACGCATTTGTCTGCGGCGCTAGGTCGGCCGACAATCGGGATCTACAAAGCCTCGACTCCGGTGCGCACACCTTTGGTGGGTTCTGGTTACACCGCGAGCTTAGGGGATCGCGGTAAATCCCCTGATCGGTATGCCGTTTTGGATGCACTGAAACAGGCTCTAGGCTAGTATTCGCAATATGGCACAACAAGCGTACACCCTGCTGCTTAGAATTTTCTCGCCCTTTATTTGGGCTTGGATGGCATGGCGTGGCCACAAGGCCGGTGGCGTTTGGCAAATCTTTTGTGCCGAGCGCTTTGGCTCGTATCCGTTGCGTTGGGATGGCGAGGCACCCGTCTGGATTCATGCAGTGAGCCTGGGTGAAACTCGGGCCGCGCAAAGCTTGATCACGTTGCTGTTGTCGCAAGGCAATCGCATCCTGCTGACGCATACGACACCAACCGGTCGTACCGAGGGCGCACGCTTGTTCGCAGCCGAGATCGCCTCGGGCCAATTGCGCCAACAATGGCTGCCCTATGATTTTCCTGGTGCGACACGTAAGTTCTTTGCTCACTACCGTCCGCGATTGGCACTACTCATTGAGCGCGAAGTCTGGCCGAACTTAATTGAGCAAGCACGTTTGGCCGATGTGCCCGTGGTGTTGGTGAGTGCGCGCTTTTCTGAGCGTGCAAAGGGACATGTTCGCCGTATCGATCAATTGTTTATTAGCTTGATGCGCGATACGTATGCCAGTATCGACTTAGCCTTGGCGCAGACAGAAGACGATGCCCGTCGTCTCTATGAGATCGGCGCACCGAACGTGCAAGTGGTGGGTAACGTAAAGTTTGATGTGCAGTTGCCGGTGGTCGCCGTCGAGGCAGGTCGCAGTTGGCGCGAACGCCTCGGTCGCCCGACCATTGCGATTGCCAGCACGCGTGAGGGTGAGGACGCGATGTTTGTCCCGGCGATTCAGCAGCGGCTATTGCACAAGGACTCGGTGATTACCGATTATCACGTGCAGCTTGATCCAGTCGAGATGCCAGCCACAGCACCTTTATTTTTGTTGATCCCTCGTCATCCCCAGCGCTTTGATGAGGCGGCAAGCTTGTTAGAGGCCGCACGCGTTAAATACGTGCGGTGGTCCACCATTCGCCATAACGTCGACGCACCACATGAGCTTGCGCAAGTTGAAGTGGTCTTGTGCGACACACTCGGTGAAATGCCGTTTTTCTATGCGGCGAGCGATGTCGCGATCGTGGCCGGCAGCTTTGCACCACATGGCGGTCAAAACTTGATTGAAGCGTGTGCGCTTGGTACGCCAGTCATCGTAGGACCCTTCACGCGTAACTTTGCGGATGCGGTCGACGGCGCCGTGGCGGTTGGTGCAGCGATTCAAATCGTGAGTTCTGAGCTAGTGGACCCCGCACAACGTGCGGTGGCAACTGCAGTGAGTTGGCTGCAAGAGCCAGAGGCCTTGGCAAATCGTGGTCGCTTAGGCCGTGATTGGGTGGCACAACATACGGGCGCCACGCAACGGATCGTGCAACAGCTTAACGAGTTTGAAGCTGCCCGGGACCAATCTTCGCGGCGTCCGCATTAAGCGGTGTAGCAATATTTGCGGCAGGGGTGCGCCCCTTCTGCGCGCGCGGCGTACCAAACCAACCTTGCCCGACTGCAAACAGGCCCAGGTTAATTAACACCAAGATAATAAATAGCGTTCTCATTCATGCAATGTAATGAGAATAGGCGAGGTTCGTCAACCAGGCTTTGTTCACTTCCAGCTTAGGTTCAGTTTTTTGCGCGAATTGGCACAGTCTCTCAAATAGAGATTAATGAGGCTTTGATAAGGGATACCTACATCGTCCGATATCGATTTGAAGTAAGCAATTGAGTCCTCGTCAAGTCGAATGGTGATAGATTTCTTCAGTTGCGCGGCATATGGATTTTTGCGGGCCTTAGAAAAATCATATTCTTTACGCATAAGTCACCTCTCATAAGCTTTTGATTCTTGGCTCGTTGCTTTCCGAGCAGAAATAATTCTGATGACTCCATTTTTGCCGCGATAGCAATGACAAACAACGACAACGCGAAGTGTGTGGCTGCGTCCGAGCAAAATGAATCTCTCCTCGTCTGCTGAATGGTCTAAGTCGTCAATTAATCTAGCCAAGTCGTCATAAAAAGCTGATTTAGCTTCTTCAAACGATACTTTGTGTTTGTTTAGATTGGAGATAGCCTTAATTGGATCCCATTCAAAGCGAAATGAGTTAATACGTATATTGTACATACAATGTAATTCATCAACAACGCACTGTACTCTGACCTAAAGTCGCGCTTTATGTTTGAGCTAGTCTGAGAGGGGGCTCAGCAGAAAAATCTGGCTACCGAATTAAATTTCGCAGAGTACTTTTGCTACGAGAGATCGCCTGCGTCTCTGGGGTGGTCTCCGTGCGATCTAGGCACTCCTTGCCTAATGGGAGGCCAAAGCTTATCTCGGCATGAATATTGTCAGTGGTAACTCCAGCTAGCAATTTTTCAAGGCGAGTCTGCGTGGGCGCCTTTGAATTGGTGGTAATGACACGCATAGTTAATCTCTGATTTTTGGTAAATAGTGAAGCGTTCCACGTAAGTTCGGCCAGCGTGAATGACGCGACATAGGACAAAATTCTATAGTGTTACTGGCTTATGTCGATTGGATCGTTTTGTCCTATCAACCGTTGCAATTGTCAAATTGAAAACAATCTAGTAATGTTCTGGCACTTGATTCTGGACATCACAAATGCGTTATCGAATTGTTATTGGAGTTGCTTGCTGCATGCTCTTAAGTGCCTGCGCCACGCACAATCAACCTGACGTGATCCGAGACCCCTACGGTCTGCTTGCAGGCATTTGGCATGGCTTATTGTTCCCCTTGGCACTGCTTGCAAACGTTGTGGCTTTTATGGTGAATATGCTCATCGGACTGCTCCGCGTGCTCATGACAGCCTTTGACATGAGTTGGCAAATGGTTACTGCAATAACCGGTTTGCTGAATCTAGTTGCCACGCCCATTAATTCTATAGAGATCATTGGCCGTCCCAATACCGGTCTTTTCTACTATCTCGGATTTGGATTGGGCCTGTTGGCCTGGGTTGGCTTATTGAGCAGCGCCAGTGATGACAAAAAATAGTCGAGGTTGAAATGGCGATGGTCAAATGTTCAGAGTGCGGACATCGTATCAGCGATAAAGCAAAATCGTGTCCCTCTTGTGGGGT
>CAJBTJ010000073.1 GCA_903958565.1 uncultured beta proteobacterium | reverse complement strand
TCATTGACCGGTCCGACCAGAAAAATCACACGCTCTTTAAGCAGTCGGGAATAAATATCAAAGGCGCGTTCTCCGCGCCCTGACTGCTCAATCACCATTGGAATATAGCCAAGACCGGTCGGGGTCACAGAGGACCCACCGTGCATGGATGCGTAGAAGTCGGTAAAACGTTCCATTTAGGCCGTTCCCATGATTTGATCAAAAGGTACTTGCTCGTCTTCGACCTGCGCTTTGGCCAGAGCATGTTGCACTACGTTGTCTTCCAACACAATGCCCTCTACTTCTGCGCGACGGGCGCGGTCTGAAAGATAATAGCTCACGACTTCAGCAGGTTTCTCGTAGTTGCCAGCGAACTCTTCGATGCGCGCACGCACCTGCTCAGGCTTAGCCTGCAGTTGCGCTTGTTGAACCATCTCAGACACCAACAAACCAAGGCGAACACGGCGCTCGGCCTCTGTGGTGAACGCATCGGCGGGAATAGGCATTTTGTCTGCGTTAGGCACACCGCGCTGCGTGAGTTCGGCACGGGCAGCTTGCACACGAGCTTGGCACTCGCTGTCGACCAAGGATTTCGGTACATCAAAGCTCACGGCGCCAATCAATGCATCCATCACGTTGGTTTTGGTGCGAGCCAAGGTACGCGCCTTGACTTCACGTTCGACGTTGCCGCGGATATCCGCGAGGAGTTTCTCAACGTCGCCCTCTGGCTGGCCGAGTGACTTGGCGAACTCTGCATCGATCACAGGCAAGATGGGCTCGGCCACTTCTTTAACAGTGATGGTGAACTCAGCAGTCTTACCTGCTACGTCTTTACCGGCGTAATCAGCGGGGAATGGCAAAGGAAATACTTTCGTCTCGCCGGCCTTCAAGCCGCGCGCGGCAGTTTCGAACTCAGGCAACATCCGGCCCTGACCCAAGACAAAGGGGAATGCCTCCGCTTGGCCGCCTTCAAAAGGCACACCATCAATCGTGCCAGCAAAATCCAAGGTGACACGGTCTTCGTCTTGTGCGGCACGACCGTCACGCGCAGCGTATTCAACACGCTGTTTGCGAAGAATGTCTACGGTGCGTTGTACCTCGGCTTCGCCGACCGTGGTGACAGCACGCTTGATCTTGAGACCAGACAGATCTGGGACCGTCACAGCGGGATAGACCTCGAATGTTGCAAAGAAGGCCAGGGTACCCTCTGGGGTTCCTTCTGTTTTGGGCTCAAGCTTGGGAGCACCTGCAATACGCAAACCAGCGGTTTCAATTGCTTTTTCAAACGCTTGACCCACTTTGTCGTTAATCGCGTCATAGCGGATGCCAGGAGCATGGGTGCGTTCAAGCATCGCCATCGGCACCTTGCCAGGACGAAAGCCAGGCGCCTTCGCGGTACGCGCAGCGCGCTTGAGTTCAGCTTGAACAGCTGTTTCGACATCGGCCAACAAGACCGAGAGTTCTATGCGGCGCTCGAGGCCGGAGAGGGTTTCAACCACAGGTTGCATGAAAATCTACCAAACAAAGAGGACGGATAGCGCAAAACAGCCCGCGCCGGATAAAAATACGGGGTGGTGCGAAGGGCGGGACTCGAACCCGCACACCTGTTACGGCGTCAGGACCTAAACCTGGTGCGTCTACCAATTTCGCCACCTTCGCAGTAGCCGAGCATTGTAGCGCACACCTGACGGGTTTTCCGTCCCCACTGGGCAGGCAACTGGTTAAAATACGCAGATGAATCCACGCCTTGACAAATTACAGCCCTATCCCTTCGAAAAACTACGTGCGCTGCTCGCCCAGGCAGGCCCGTTGCCCGAGGGGGTTCGCCCTATCAATCTCTCGATTGGTGAGCCCAAGCACGCCGCACCAGAATGCGTGAAGCAAGCCATTATTGGCGGGTTAGCCGGCCTATCGGCCTACCCTCCCACGAAAGGTGATCCAGCGCTGCGTCAGGCGATTTCTGCCTGGCTGGCACGCCGCTACGGCATCCCCGCACCGGATCCCGAAACGCACATTCTTCCAGCCTTAGGCTCCCGAGAGGCTTTATTTGCCTTTGGGCAGGTTGTCCTGGACTCAACGCAAGACGGACTTGTGGTCTGTCCCAACCCGTTCTATCAAATTTACGAGGGTGCGGCACTCCTCGGAGGCGCGACGCCCTTTTATGTGAACTCGGACCCCGCCAAGAACTTCCGTTGCGACTGGGCAAGCGTACCCGCCGAAGTCTGGAAGCGCACCCAGCTCTTGTTTGTATGCTCACCAGGCAACCCCGCTGGGGACGTGATGCCGTTGGCCGACTGGAAACGACTGTTTGAATTGTCGGACCAGTACGGGTTTGTTATTGCCTCCGATGAGTGCTATTCAGAAATCTACTTGAACGAGTCCTCACCCCCACTAGGTGGCATGCAAGCCGCTTATCAACTCGGGCGCACGGACTACAAGAATCTGATGTGCTTCTCGAGTCTGTCCAAGCGCTCAAATGTGCCGGGCATGCGTTCGGGCTTTGTCGCAGGGGATGCGCATCTGATCGCCAAATTTCTGTTGTATCGCACCTACCACGGCAGCGCCCTATCGCCTGTCGTCTCCACCGCAAGCATTGCGGCGTGGAACGATGAAGCCCATGTGATCGATAACCGTCAGCAGTACCGCGCCAAATTTGACGCCGTGCTGCCGATCTTAGAGCCTGTGCTCGACGTCAAACGGCCGGACGCCTCGTTTTACCTTTGGGCCGGCACACCTGGCCCGGATCCTGAGTTCGTGCGCGATCTCCTGGCGCAAACGGCTGTGACAGTTCTCCCTGGCAGTTACGTGGGGCGTACGGTCGATGGCGTCAATCCTGGTCAGAATCGAATCCGCATTGCCTTGGTTGCGCCGCTAGCCGATTGCGTCGAGGCGGCGCATCGCATCGCAGACTTTGTACAAAAGAACTTCAGTCAAGGTGCACGACGCTAAGCGACGCGCACCCCACTATTTTTTGCTTTCATTTCTCTTTCTTTTTTATTCAGGATTGTCATGACGACAGATTTGCAAAACACAATCGAGCAGGGTTGGGAAAACCGTGCGAACCTTTCACCCTCCGCCGCCGATGCCAAGGTGCGTGAGGCGGTCGAACACACCATTCATGCCCTAGACGCCGGCACTCTGCGCGTGGCCGAGAAGTTGAATGGCAACTGGGTCGTGCACCAGTGGATCAAAAAAGCAGTGCTCTTATCCTTCCGCCTCTATGACAACGGCGTGATGGGACAAAAGCCCGTGCAGTTCTATGACAAAGTTCCCCTCAAGTTCGGTGACTTCAGCGAAGCGGACTTCAAAGCGGGCGGCTACCGCGTCGTACCACCCGCTGTGGCACGCCGCGGCGCCTACATCGCGCGCAACGTCGTCTTGATGCCGTCTTATGTGAATATCGGCGCTTATGTCGACGAGGGCACCATGGTCGACACCTGGGCCACCGTCGGTTCCTGCGCCCAGATCGGCAAGAACGTACACTTGTCCGGTGGTGTCGGCATTGGTGGCGTGCTCGAGCCCCTGCAAGCCAACCCTACCATCATCGAAGACAACTGCTTTATTGGTGCACGCTCCGAAGTGGTGGAAGGTGTCATCGTTGAAGAAAACTCCGTCTTAGCGATGGGCGTATTCCTGTCGCAAAGCACGCGCATTTACGATCGTGAAACCAAAGAGATTCACTACGGTCGCGTGCCTTCGGGCTCGGTGGTGGTCCCCGGTTCTTTGCCTGCGGCCGATGGCTCGCACAGCCTGAACTGCGCGATCATCGTCAAGCGTGTCGATGCGCAAACCCGCGCAAAGACAAGCATCAACGATCTCCTGAGAGCCTAATGTCGCAATCCCGGGACGCCCTGTGCAGTGTGCGCGACCTCATTCGCTACGGCGTCTCACGCTTTAACGAAACCAAACTCTTCTTTGGTCATGGCTCCGACAACGCATGGGACGAAGCAGTCTATCTGGTGTTATTTGCCTTGCATTTGCCACCAGATCAGCTAGAACCCTTCATGGACGCCCGGGTCTTGCCTGCCGAGCGCGAGCGCGCGCTTTCCTTAATTGATCTGCGTTGCGAGCAACGGCTGCCCGCGCCTTACCTCACGCATGAGGCATGGCTGCAGGGCTACAGATTCCACGTTGATCAGCGTGTGATTGTTCCGCGCTCGCCCATTGCCGAATTGTTAATGAACCACCTCAGCCCGTGGATCGGCGACCCCTACGAAGTAACAGGGATTCTGGATCTCTGCACGGGGTCTGGCTGTCTGGCCATTATTGCTGCCCATCAGTTTCCTGAAGCCTTCGTCGATGCAACCGAACTCTCACGTGATGCGCTCGACGTGGCAGCAATCAATGTCACACAACATGGCTTGGATGACCGACTCAATCTGCATCAAGGCAGTCTTTACGACCCCTTGCCTGTTGCGGCGCGCTACGACCTCATCATCAGCAACCCGCCCTACGTCAATACCGTCTCCATGGGTAAGCTGCCCGCAGAGTACCGACACGAGCCACGTCTAGCCTTAGCGGGTGGTGATGATGGCATGGACATCGTGCGTACCATCATCGAACAAGCGCCTGCCCACCTCAGTGAAGAAGGCTGGCTTGTCATCGAGATCGGACACGAGCGGGCGTTCTTCGAAGCCGCGTTTCCAGAGCTAGAACCCGTCTGGCTAGATACCGCTGAAGCATCAGATCAGATTCTTTTACTCAGCCGCGGACAACTGCAGTCGTGATTCGTGCGTCTGGCTTGACGGTGCGACGCGGCACCAAAGTTCTCTTGGATCAAACCGATTTCGTCGTTCACCCCGGTGAGCGCGTCGGCTTTGTCGGCAAAAACGGTGCCGGAAAATCCACTCTATTCGCGTTGCTACAGCACGAGCTTGATGCGGACGCAGGAAGTCTAGATGTCCCCTCTGGCTGGCGTATCGCGAGCGTAAGGCAAGAGATTGCCTCCACCACAGATGCCGCACGAGAGTTTGTCATCGACGGCGACACGCATCTGCGCGCACTCCAAGCGGCACGGGCCGCCATCAACGCCGAGCTCGAGCAGCATCCCACGCGCATTGATGCCTACGGTGCCAAGATCGCAGAGCTTGAGGCAGATTTGATTGAAGCGGACGCGTGGACGGCAGCCTCCCGCGCCGAACAACTACTCGCGGGCCTGGGTTTTACCCCAGCGCAATGGGAGCAGCCCGTCGATAGCTTCTCCGGTGGTTGGCGCATGCGACTCGCCTTGGCGCGTGCGTTGATGGCACCGTCAGAGCTTCTGTTGCTGGACGAACCCACCAACCACCTCGACCTCGATGCGATGCTGTGGCTTGAGCGCTGGCTTGGCGCTTACCAAGGTACTGTTCTACTGATTTCGCACGACACGGAATTTCTCGATGCCGTGGCACAGACGATTTTGCACTTCGATCAAGGCAAGCTCAATCGCTATAAGGGCGGCTATCAAGACTTTGTTTTGCAACGCGCAGAGCGTCTGCGTCAAACCTCGATCGCGTACGAACGGCAAACGCGCGAGGCGGCTCGGCTTCAAGGCTTTATCGATCGCTTTAAAGCCAAGGCATCAAAAGCCAAACAAGCGCAAAGCCGTGTCAAAGCCCTCGCACGGATGGAGCTACTCGCCCCCATCCACGCGGAGTCAGGGATCGACATCCGCATTCCCTCTCCGGATGAAATGCCAGATCCCTTACTCGTGCTCGACGACATGCAGGCCGGCTACACCGACGAGACCGGTGCACACATCCCCATTCTCCGCGGCGTTAAGCTGATGGTACGAGGCGGGGATCGTATCGGCATTCTTGGTGTTAACGGCGCTGGTAAGAGTACCCTTGTTAAAACGCTTGCCGGTGAACTCGACGTGCAATCAGGCAGCCGCAAAGCTTCGCGCGGGCTAGAGGTCGGCTATTTCGCGCAGCACCAACTTGATATGTTGGACCTCGATAGCAGCCCACTCCAACATCTCGCACGACTCGCTCCGCAAACCCGCGAGCAAGAACTGCGAAATTATTTAGGCGGTTTCGGTTTTGGTGGGGATCGAGTCATGGATACGGTCGAGCCCATGTCGGGCGGCGAAAAAGCCCGACTCGCTCTATCCCTGATCGTTTGGCAAAAACCTAATCTCTTATTGCTGGACGAGCCAAGCAACCACTTGGACGTTGAGACCCGCGAAGCTCTCACGACAGCGCTCGCCGAGTTCGGTGGCAGCATGTTGTTAGTCTCGCACGACAGACATTTGTTGCGGACCACCGTTGATAGTTTCTGGATTGTTGCCGATGGTGGCGTACAAGAGTTTGATGGCGACTTAGAGGACTACCGCGATTGGCTTGCTCAACATCAAGCCAACGCACGCAAACAAGATGCCCTGGTACGCGAGGCCATCAAACCCACCGCGTTCGGTGCTCCGTCCAACCAAGATGCGCAAGCCAGTGTCGGCGATCGTAAAAATCAGAAACGCGAGCAAGCACAAGAGCGTCAACGGCTCGCTCAACTGCGCAAGCCGATTGAAAACAAACTCAAAACGGTTGAAAAAGATTTAGAAACCACCCAATTACAAGTGCGTGCACTCGATGAACGCATTGCCG
>CAJBTJ010000072.1 GCA_903958565.1 uncultured beta proteobacterium | reverse complement strand
TACAACTGGCAAGCAGACGCCGGCACACCTGAAGCCGCGTTACAGCCCTACCTCCAACCTCGGGATTGGTTTTAATGCGCATCGGCTTACTCGGCGGTAGTTTCGATCCAGTGCACTGTGCGCACTTGGCGCTGGCATCGACGGCGCGCGAGGCACTCAACCTCGACCAGGTTCAATTGATTCCGGCTGGCCAACCTTGGCAAAGGCCACCACTAGGTGCTACGCCGACTCAACGCCTAGAGATGGTCTCTCGCGCGATCGAAGGCCATCTCGGTTTAATTGCAAATCCTATTGAAACAGACCGTACTGGCCCCACATACACAATAGAAACATTGAACGCTCTGCCCCAAGGCTCAGACTATTTTTGGATCCTCGGCGCAGACCAGCTTTATAACTTTTGCACCTGGCGCCAGTGGTCCGAGATCGCTGCGCGCGTACAACTCGTCGTTGCCCAGCGACCCGGGTCGCCCTTAACCGTTCCACAAGAACTCGCGCAATGGCTTTTAACCAATCAGCGCGAGTTAATTGAATTACCGTTTCACCCACTAGATGTCTCGGCCAACGAAATCCGTCATCGGATCACCCGCGGAGAATCTACGAGTGACCTCATCCCTGAGGTTGTGGCGCAATACATCTCCGAGCATGGCCTCTACCGCCAGCGCACAGCCTGACACTGGATACTTAATGGATATTACGAAACTACAACGCATCGTCGTCGATGCACTCGAGGACGTGAAAGCGCAAGACATCAAAGTCTTCAACACGACGCATCTTACGAGTCTGTTTGACCGCGTCATCATCGCCTCGGCCACATCGAACCGCCAAACCCGCGCGCTCGCTTCAAGCGTTTCGGATAAAACTCGCGAAGCAGGTGGCTTTGTCATCGCCACCGAAGGCGAGGAAACCGGAGAATGGGTGCTGGTTGATCTTGGTGACATTGTTGTGCACGTCATGCAGCCAGCCATCCGCGTCTATTACAACCTCGAAGAAATTTGGGGCGGTAAGGCAGTACGCATGAAACTCGCGGCCGACTCGACACGACCAACGGTTGTATCGGGCGATGCGAAGTTTGATCCAATGATTCAGCGCGAAGAACCTTCCACACGGCGCCTTGCCAGCCGGACATCTCGCCCTGCTCGTTCGCCGCGCTCAACCCGCTAAGCCAACAAAGCGCCTCGACCAGGACTGTTCACATGAAAATGTATGTGATCGCCGTCGGGGCGAAAATGCCAGACTGGGTGAACATCGCTTGGGATGACTACGCAAAACGACTCCCGCCAGAATGGACAGTCGTACTCAAAGAGATCAAGCCAGAGCCGCGCACGACCGGAAAAACGGTTGCGCAAATGATGTCAGCAGAAGCTAAGCGCATCGAGGCGGCCATTCCCTCCGATGCGCTTCGGATTGCGCTCGACGAGCACGGTAAAGATCTCAGCACCACAAAGTTTTCGACAACGCTTCAGGCTTGGCAGGATACGAGCCGATCGATCGCCTTGTTAATTGGAGGGCCCGACGGGCTTGACCCATCGCTTAAAGCGTCGTGTAGCGAGCTCTTACGCCTCTCTTCGATGACGATGCCCCACCCTTTGGTGCGCGTTGTCCTGATTGAGCAAATCTACCGGGGCTGGTCCCTTCTCGTGAATCACCCCTACCACCGCGCATAATGTCACTGACCACCCTTTATCTTGCCTCGGCGAGCCCGCGACGGCACGAATTACTCTTACAAATCAACGTCGCACATCAAGTCGTCGATATACCGACAGCGCCTGGTGAAGATGAACCTCGTCTCCAGAACGAAAGTCCGCTTGATTATGTGCAGCGCACTGCGCGCGACAAGGCTGACCGTGCCGCCCAGTGGCTAGCAATACAAAAATCGGATGCTTTTAATCTAAGCGCCGCAATCATCACGGCAGATACAACCGTTGCCCTTGGCGAGCTCATTCTAGGCAAACCACGCGACGAGGCGGATGCGAGAGAAATCCTGTCTATTCTGTCTGGTAAAACACATCTCGTGCATACCGCCGTGGTATGCGCGCGAGGCCAAAAGCGCTGGGAAGCACTGTCAACATCAGCAGTGAGCTTTGCCCAATTGTCTCTAGACGACATCAACGCCTACATTGCAACAAAAGAACCTTTCGGTAAAGCCGGTGCCTACGGCATTCAGGGCTGCGCCGCGAGTTTCATACGCGAGCTGCGTGGCAGCTATACCGGCGTAATGGGTCTGCCTCTATTTGAAACCACCCAACTACTTCAGCGTTGTAGCTAGGGAAAAAATAAACCCTCATGCTTTCCGCTCGGGCGCATGAAAAGTCTTCGCACATAAACTAAGCGCCCAAAGACAAACCCCCAGACGCGATCGC
>CAJBTJ010000071.1 GCA_903958565.1 uncultured beta proteobacterium | reverse complement strand
GTAATAGACACAACTCGTGGTTGTACGTGGTGCTCGCTACCAAAAAGATGCTCGAGCGAGTGCAAATCGCTCGGGCGCAATTTTGCGTCAGGCGAGGGGAGATCAATGAGCTTCGCTCCAAGGAAACGTTCTGGAGCACCGGCCTCGTCGACCGAAATATGCGCCCATGAACTGCACACCACAGCTTCAGCAGGTTGCAACATGTTTGCGAGTGCCATCACATTCGCGCCTGTTCCTCCGAAAGCAAAACGCGTAACGACGTCCTTGCCAAAGAGTTCGGAGAACGCGGCTTCAGCGTCTTGTGTGTATCGGTCATTGCCGTAGGCGAGTGCATGTCCAGAGTTGGCTTGATGCATTGCCTCGAGCACGAGGGGATGAGTACCGGATGCATTGTCGCTTGATAGCAATTTGCTCGGGGCAACAAGATGCGACGGAACTACACGGGTAGACATCTATTCAGTATGCGCGGTATTACTCGCAATTTGCCGTTACATGACCTACCTTTTCGTCATGACGAAACAACCAGCACATGGGGATACAACCAGTAAGAGCGTCAGCAATACCCAAACTCCGATCACCACGCAAGACCATCTCAAATGTCGCTGGTGCAGAAGTCCTTTACCTGCCAGTTCAGGCGCAGGTAGACCACGGGAATTCTGCTCACAAGCCTGCAGGCAATGGGATTGGGTTGCTCGACAACGCGCATCAGAGCTTGCACTCAGTGAAGACGAGCTGGTGATCACACGCACAGAGCGCGACAAACTACGCGACCAGATCTTTGTGTTGCGATGTGCGGTGCAGGACGTCGAACAAGATTTAGATCCGTCAATTGATCCGACAACACGTGACTACAAGGCTGCGTTATCGTGGCTGTTGGATGCGGCTAGACCGTTGGTCCAGGATCAAAGTCAAACGTAATGGTCGGTTTTAGTCGTTTTGAGTTGTTAGTTAACGCCCATAATCATAGTTATGTAAAGTTAGGATAAGCAATGAAAACAGGCAAATCTGAGCCCCATGCCATCCCCGTAACTGGTTTGAGCGCGCAGACCATTGCGTCTTCATTCGATGAGATGTCTACGCGCGATGTGCAGTGGCGAGACGGTAAAGCATTCTCATTGGCATACAACGCTGGCCCAGAAGTTCTAGCGGTAGCTGAGGAGGCTTATAGGCGTTTCAGCGGCGCCAACGCCCTCAATACCGCCGCATTCCCCAGCCTGCGTCAAATGCAGGGCGAAGTGATTGAGATGGCCGGTGCCTGGCTTGGTTCGACCTCAGATGCTGCTGGGTACTTCACTAGTGGCGGAACAGAGAGCATTTTGATGGCTGTCAAAGCGGCCAGAGACCAGTTTCGTTCGGACTCCTCAATCACCCATCCCAATATCGTCCTCCCAACCTCAGCCCATGCCGCATTTGATAAGGCTGCAGCGTATTTTGGCGTCGAGTTGAGGCGTGTAGCCGTGCTTCCCGACTGGCGTGCCGATATTGCAGCTACGGCTACAGCCATCGATCAAAACACGATCATGATCGTTGGCTCAGCCCCTCAGTATCCGCAGGGTGTGATTGACGACATTCCTGCATTGGCTGCCCTGGCTCAGCGTCGAGGCATCAATTGTCATGTTGATGCCTGCATGGGCGGAGTCTCACTCGCCTACCTCGGCAAACTCGGGCACCAGATTCCGCCTTGGAACTTACGTGTCGATGGCGTTACATCAATCTCGGTAGATTTACACAAGTTTGGTTACACATCCAAGGGTGCATCGGTAATCATGTACGCAAACAAGCGCCTTCGATCCTTCCAGGGATTCTTCACAGATCAATGGCTTGGTGGTGTCTACGCGTCGAGTGGAATGCTCGGTACTAAATCGGGCGGCTCAATCGCTGCTGCTTGGGCTGTGATGCACTTTTTAGGTGATGACGGCTATCTACGGCTAACTCATAGTGCGCGTGT
>CAJBTJ010000070.1 GCA_903958565.1 uncultured beta proteobacterium | reverse complement strand
TTCGGCAAATGGTTAGGGTCTCGGCACGCGCCAAAAGCGCACGCCGGCGCCTAACAATCACTGATGGCTAATATCCTTGTGCCGGTTCATCCCGGCCAGGATACCCAGTGGGTTGCCCGCTATCTCGCCAAGCTTCACCAGCGAGAACGCATTCGGGTGCACCTTCTGACTATCCGACCCAAATATACCGGGCTTGTCGGTCTGTTTTTTTCTTGCGCAGACCTTATTGAATTTAACCGAAAAGATGGGGACGATGCCCTCCAGCCCATGCGTCTAGTCTTAGACGCAACGGGGATTCCTTACAACACGCATCACGTGAATGGCAGGACAGTTGACGAAATCGCCAAATTCGCAAAAGAGAATTACTGCCCCCAAATCGTTATCGGACCCGCCAGATCGCACTGGATCAACGAACTTTTATTTGGTTCGCTGACCCGCAGAGTGGAGGCCATGATGCGAATAAGCTCAGATAAACCTTGCGAGGTCCTTTGACCGCAGACTGCGTCAGCAAGCGCCTGCGCCCAAAAGTTTAAGGCGCAACAGATAGCCCTTTGACCTGATGCTTTGCAATCAGCTGCGCGACAAGACCCTTTTTGATTTCATCCACAAACGACTGCAAATAAGTAGCTGCGGCAAGACGTCCTTTGGGAACACCGACGGACTGCTGAACAGTTGTAAAGTTGCCCTCTAAAATCCGCGAGCCCGGCAATCGCGCTACGTCGCCCAGCAGCCCAGGTTTCAGCGCAGCCATTGCTTCTAATTTTTTCTCCACAAACAATGCGAGCGTTGCCTCGAAGCCCTCTGCGTGCAGCAGTTGTGCATGCTGAATATTGCGTGTCAGCCACAAGTCGTAAGCACTGCGCGCGGAGACCGCAATACGGTTGCCAGGACGATCAACTTCAGACGCATGTTTTAGGCTGGATCCAGCCGGGACAAGGTACGTCGCTTCGATCTCAACGTACGCCGTCGAAAAATCAATTTTTTGGGCCCGCACAGGCTCAGCGCCGATCAGCCCGATATCCCAGACGTTCTTGTCTGCATCGTCTGCAAGCTCTCCCGGGGAACCATACTGAATCAACTGCAAGGGCACCCCGATGCGATCAGCAATTGTGCGCGCCAGATCGGGTGCAACCCCCACGGGAACCCCTTCAGGACTTTTTCCACTGATCAACAAAAAATTGATCATATTTAAGGCCACGCGGAGGGTTCCGGTTGGTGCCATCTCGAGGGCTAAGGCTTTGTTCATAAAAAAGTTCCGAATAAAGGTGCAATCAATTCACCCCGTCATATTACCGAAAGTTGTGAATTTCAAGAATTTTTAAAGGAAACCTCAGTGTGCAGCTGCCGTCATTGACAAAATTCGTCGCCGCGCCTAAGTTAGCGTCAAACTAAACCAATCTAAAGAAGCAACATCTTTGAACATGACAACCTCACCGCAGCAAGCAGCCCCCTACTCGCCTACATTTTTGACGCTCCACGAAATTGTGCAAAAAGCTCGTCAAAAGCTGAATCACGATAACTGGGACTACATCGTCGGCGGAACAGAGACCGAGACCACGGTTAGTCGTAATCGCGCGGCCATTGAATCACTTGCCTTTAAGCCTCGTGTCTTGCGCGATGTCAGCCATGTCAATACTGGCACCCGCTTTTTAGGTCGCGATTTGAAGCTACCTGTGCTGTTAGCGCCTGTTGGCAGCTTAGAGGTGTTTGCTGAGGGTGCTGGTGCAACCTCCTCGATCGCTGCCGGACGCTTTGGTGTCGCACATATGCTCAGCTCGGTTTGTCAACCAGGAATTGAAGCCACTGCAGCCGCTGCGCCAGACACCTTAAAGATATTCCAGCTATATGTGCACGGCGATGCGAACTGGGTGGATGACCTTGCCGCCCGAACAGTCGCTGCGGGCTATGGTGCCTTCTGCCTGACGGTCGACACCGCACACTACAGTCGCCGCGAGCGTGATACAGCGAAACGTAACATCCGTCGTAGCGTCGTGCCCGGCCGAGAGTTCCAGCCAACTCTTACTTGGAAAGATGTGGACCGGCTAAAGTCCAAGCTCTCCATTCCGCTCATTCTTAAAGGTATTGCGACAGCAGAGGACGCTGCAATCGCTGTTGAGCATGGAGTAGATATGGTCTACGTATCGAACCACGGGGGACGGCAACTTGATCACGACCGCGGCTCGCTCGCGGTACTTCCTGAGGTCGTACAAGCCGTCAATGGTCGTGCTCAGGTGATTGTCGACGGCGGCTTTAATCGCGGAACAGACATTGTTAAAGCGATCGCGTTGGGTGCGAACATGGTTGGCCTAGGTCGTATGCAATGTTATGGTCTCGCGGCGAATGGTGCGGATGGGGTCGTCCGGATGCTCGAGATCCTGCAGGATGAAGTTCGCATATGCATGGGGCTGCTGGGCGTGAACACACTGAGTGAACTTAACCCTAGCTATTTACAGCCCGCATCACCGGCAGGATTATCCAACGTGTTGAGCGCCTTTCCGCACCTATCTCTTGATGAGAAGGCGTTTTATTAAATTTGGTGCCCAACCAAATGCCCGTCGGCGGTCGCAGCGATCATGTCTCTCGGTGACTTGCAGTCACCGACAGTCATCGTTGGAATGCCGCGCTGCATGAGTGCGTCTAACAACAAATCATTACGTCGCCGTGGCGTAGCGTAGGTCAGTAGAGATACGTTGGGAATCAAGTTGCGCTCCCCAGTAATGACATTCTGCCAGGTCAACACACCCTCCTCCATACCGGCATCCCAAACTGGCTGAGCCAGCAAGTGCACCTCTATTTTTCTTGTATAGATTCGTCGCAGTACACCTTGGCGCGTAACGATGGCCATATCGTCTGCGAGTGAGTGTCTGGGAGTGAGGATACAAACGCGGTCAAACAGTGTGTGCAGTTTCTCTGCCGCAGCGTAGGTGGCTTCCGTGTGATCCATATCGAAGAGAACGGCAGTGCCTCGCTGCCTAACGGTCACTTTTAACAAATCCCGCATCGTTTGGCGCAAGTCCAAAACAAAACCATCTCGCTGAACTTGCTCTGGCAACCAAGACGGTGAGATCATCGACGCCCCGGTCGCTAGGACCACAACGTCGGGGCTTAAATCCATGATGGTATCGATCTGCGCCGTGATGCCCAACTCAATCTTTGCACCCGCTCGCATCGCTGCCACCGTTTGATAATCATAAACACTGCTTACTTCTTCACCTCCGGGTAGATGCGAACGTAGCCATGCTTTGCCACCAATTTGCGCACTAGCGCCCAATATAGTTACCTGATGTCCGCGCGCGGCGGCGATCCACCCTGCCTCCATACCAGCAATGCCCGCACCCACCACGACCACCCGCTTTAACTCAGTCGCCAACGAGGGCCAATAGTCCACCTCATCGACCTTTCGTACCCGTGGATTATTGACACACGCTAACGACTCATGCCGATTAATGATTGTGTCCCAGCATGTATTGCATGCCACACAGTATCGAATCTCATTAACACGTGACTGCATCACCTTCAGCGGCCAGGCAGGATCCGCAATCAACGCCCGCCCCATTCCGATCAACTCCGACTCGCCGGCAGCCAAAATACCTTCGGCCTCAGCAGGATCACTAATCCGTCCGAGCGACATAAGCGGTGTATTCGGGATCGCACGACGTAATGTCCGAATTAACTCACGATAAGGCGTTCGCGGTCCAAATCGATCAGGTATGTGCATTTCAAGTGAGTTTGCATGCGTGCCTTGCGCAAAGCATACATAGCTAACCTCTTGACTTGCCGTCAAGAGCGAAGCGATCGTCGCGGCCGCCTCCGGACCGATACCTCCGGGGAGGCCGTCGTCACCTGGGAGCTTAAGACCGACAATGAAATTAGACCCACACTCCTTGCGGACGGCGGAGACGATCTCAGCAATGAATCGACATCGATTCTCCCAACTACCGCCATAGGCATCATCGCGGATGTTGGACTGCGGCGATAAAAACTGATGGAATAAATGTCCATGGCCACAGGAAAGCTCAACACCGCTAAACCCATATGCCTGCAAGCGCGCAGAACTTTGCGCGAAATCAGTGACGTATTTTTTAATCTCAGACCCCGTCAAAGCTCGTGGTACCGACCAACTCATATCGTCGGGCAACACGGAGGGGGCAACGGCATTGAGATGTCTGCCAGCGTGATGTCGGGCGCGCCCTGGGTCTTGGATCTGTGCTAACAGTCGACAGTCTTGGCCTTCAACCTCCATCACCATGCGCGTTAAACCCTCCGCGTTAGCTGGATCAAACGCGTGAGTCTTAGTTGGAACCGCCTGAAGGGGGGACATCGAAAATGGTTCGGTAATAACCATAGCAGCTCCACCCCGCGCTCTATTCGCAAAGTAGGCAATTTGCTCTGGCGCCACATTGCCGTTTCGCACGGTGAGAGACGTCATCGAGGCATGCACAATCCGATTACGTAAGGGCCTACCCGCCAATTCGAATGGCGTGAACAATAGCGACGGCGTTTTCGGCGTAATCGACAAATCTAACCTCAAAGATAGTTTGATGGCTTGTCAACCATGACTGCGTAGAAAATCTCTGTAAAAGAATACATCGAATGCCTCGGTGCTATGCGCAAAAGTGCATCATGCCGAAATCAATTGACAGACTGACGCATGAATAATAAGGTTGACAGTACAAAAAGGGTGAACAGCAAGCTTGCCGCATTGCGACTGAGCCTAAAAAAGATTTGGAGATCAATAATGAAAGCATTCCTTGCTAGACGTTCTGTCGTTCTTGCCCTCAGTGCTGCTGCTCTGTTGGGCGGACTAGGAGCCTTGCCAGCTCAGGCACAAAGCTTCCCCGCTAAACCGATCAAGCTGGTTGTGCCTTATGCCCCGGGCGGAGGCGTGGATATCGTTGCGCGCACACTAGCCGATTACATTTCGACCAAATTGGGGAAGCTCGTCATCGTCGAAAATCGTACCGGCGCTGGCGGTAACGTAGGCTCGGCGTTTGTCGCGAAGTCCGACCCCGATGGCTACACGCTTTTGCTTGGATCAAATGCCAATGCAATCAACAACAATCTTTACGCCAATGCCGGCTACAACGCAGCAACAGACCTCACGCAAATTGTGTTGGTGGGCACTGTCCCGATGGTTCTGTTAGCTTCACCCACCGTCGCTGCCAAAAATATAAAGGAACTTCTCGCGCAAGCAAAAGCCAAGCCCGGCAGTCTGAATGTTGGCTCGGGTGGCAGCGGCACCGCTGAGCATTTAGCTTTTGAGCTATTCAAACGTCAAACTGGTATGGATGGTGTTCACGTGCCTTACAAGGGCGGCGCTGCGGTATACACCGACTTAATCGGCGGCCAAATTCAATTGTTTTTTAATAACCAACTCGGTGCCACACCTTATGTCCGCTCCGGTCAGCTTCGTGCACTCGGAATTACGAGCCCAACGCGCTCCGGCGCACTTCCGGACGTTGCGACGTTTGCAGAGCAAGGATTTGCTGATTTCAAGGCATTTGTATGGTGGGGAGTGATTGGCCCAGCCGGCATTCCAAAAGATATCGTCGCTCAGATTAATGCTTTATTCAATAAGGCAATCTCTTCACCAGAAGTATCGACAAGATTAGAGTCTCTTGGTGCACAGCCTCAGGGTGGCACACCCGAAAAATTCGCAGAATTCTTCAAAGCTGAAATGACAACTTGGGCCGGCGTCATCAAAGCAGCAGACATCAAACTTAATTAAGCCAACGACTTACTGAGATGACATGGCTCGCATAGAAACTGCCCCTCAAGAAATTCGTATGCCAGACTACGGCGAACGTCTGCGCGTTGGCATGATCTTGCCCAATCGTAATGTCGTTGCAGAGGCAGACGCGCAAGCCATGCTACCTACAGGGGTTTCGATTCACACCACTCGCTTAAAGCTGCATGGCACAACGACAGCCGATATCAAAGAAATGAGCGACGGGGCTGAGAGCGCTGCAATGCTTCTCGGCGCAGCACCTATCGGGATTATTGTGTTTCACTGCACAGCAGTATCCACCTCAGATCCAGCGATGGGTGATCAGTTGGTGGCGAGAATTGAAAAGGCTGCCAACAAGAAGGCCATTGCGACTTCGCAAGGGCTTGTCGCTGCGCTAAACGCTCTGCGTGCAAAAAGAATCGTGATGCTGACCCCCTACCCTCAGGCCGTCAATGACGCCGAGGTTCGATTTTTAAATCACTTCGGATTTGATGTGTTGCATGAGATCGGTCTGAACTTACCATCAACAGTATCAACTGCGAGCGTGACGCCTGAGCAGTGGTTTGAAAAAGCGCTTGCAATGAAACGCACGGATGCAGATGCATACTTTTTAAGCTGCACCAATATTCGCGTTCTCTCAATCATTGATGAACTCGAACATCGCTTAGGCGCACCGGTCATCACAAGCAACCAAGCGATGCTATGGCACTGTTTGCGTCAAAGTGGGATTAACGATGCTGTTCGTGGCTATGGTCAACTTTTACAACGTCACTAGCGTGCGGCGAGACTTCAAACTCGCCTCGCCGCTTACGTTTATGTCTCTCGCTCAGATCCTCTTTATCTTCGTACTAATCATCTTTGCTCAACGTGCTCAAGCACAAGGGTGTGCGTCGCTCCCCCAAGATCGCTCAATTGCTGACGGGAAAGGCTGTCTCACGGTTTGGTCTCCGGGCGCGCACGCGGCTACTGGGAAAGACGAACAGAACCAAGTGAGTCCTCCCGTACTGGTTGTGCTTCTGCACGGAGATAGCGGTGGCGGTCTTGCTCAGCGACACCTCGATCGCTGGGCAAAGACTGCGAATATTCTGTCTGGACCAAATCAGACGCTCGTTTTTCTGGTGAGGCCCGGATATCGCTCTCCGGTCGGAGACTCTAGTGGCTGGGCCAATCAGCATGACGACGACTACTCCGCAGGAAACGTTGAACGTGTCGCAACAGCGTTACAAAATTTAAGAGTGCGCTACAACGCCTCAAAAGTAATAGTGATTGGCCACTCCGGGGGCGCTGCGATCGCCGCTTTGCTTTTGGGACGATTTCCCACAGCGTTGGATGGCGCGATCCTTGTAGGCTGCCCATGCGATGTTCCGTTGTGGCGTCAGCACCGCGGCGCACAACGTGGGCGACAGACTTCGTGGCCAAACAGCCTGAACCCGATGGATGCCATCGCAAAAATCCCTACCGACAAGGTGGTATTTGCGGTGACTGGGTCACTCGATGACAACACGCTACCTACGTTCGCTCAAGCATGGGTAACCGCGGCCAATACGCGGGGAGTGAAGGCAACATTCATCCTCGCTCCGGATTTCGATCACTCGAATATATTATTGTGGTCTGGACTTCGCGAACCGCTCATACAAACGATAAATAGTCTCACTGCGAGGGCGCCTTAGACTATGATCGAGCAGGGAGGCAACTATGAAAAATAAAAAATCAAATTTATTACTTAGCTACTTTTTTTCTTTACTGGCCCTGCTGCTCACGACGGGAACCGGCATCGCACTCGCACAAGCGAACTTTCCTGAGAAGCCTGTGCGCATCGTTGTTCCTTTTCCACCCGGAGGTGGAACAGATATCGTTGTGCGAGCGCTCGCTGCAGGGATGGCAACTGAACTAAACCAAAGTTTCATCATTGAAAACAAGGCCGGGGCGGGAACCGTGATCGGCACCGACTTTGTCGCTAAAAGTCAGCCTGACGGGTACACCCTGTTGGTTGGAACATTTGCCTTTGCCGTGAATCCTAGTTTGCTTGCAAAGCTGCCCTTCGATACGAACAAGGCATTCGATCCGGTGGTGCTGATCAGTCGCTCTCCGAACGTTCTGGTTGTCAGAGCTGACAGCCCTTACAAGTCCGTACAAGATATTGTTCAGGCGGCACAAGCGAATCCAGGAAAGCTGACTTACGCTTCACAAGGAAATGGCACGTCGGCCCACTTGGCGGCAGAGCTGTTTAACGCGCTCGCAAAGGTCAACATTCTCCACATCCCCTATAAAGGCGCAAGCGCTGCGCTCACCGATATCGTCGGTGGCCAAGTTGATTTGATGTTTGCCACCTCCGCTGGAGCGACACCACTCCTTGACTCAGGTCGCCTACGTGCTCTTGCTGTGACGACTCCAGAGCGCTCACCTGCTTTTCCCGCACTGCCGACCATGATCGAAGCGGGCGTTCCCGATTATCAAGCGACCAGCTGGTACGGCTTGTATGTGCCAGCCGGCACGCCAACGGCGGTGATTGCTCGCCTCAATGCGGCCGCGACTAAGGTTGCCCAGGCCGATGCCTTTAAGTCTCGCGTCGCGAGCGAAGGACTGGTGATCAGCACCGGAACGCCAAAGCAGTTAGATGAATTCATGCGCGGCGAGCAAACACGCTGGGCTCGGGTGATCAACGCAGCTGGAATCAAAGCCAATTAGACTATCAAGGACATAACATGCATCGACGCACCATACTCGCTCACGCACTTCAATCAGCTCTTGCACTGGGAGTCACCGCACTTCCTGGCGCGCTTTTCGCACAGTCCGCTTATCCCAACAAACAGATTCGTTTCGTTGTGCCCTTCGCGGCAGGCGGCGGCGGAGATGCCGTCGCACGACTGCTCGCGCAGCGGCTCGGTGAACAAATTGGCGAATCAATCGCGGTAGAGAACAAAGCGGGGGCCGGTGGAATTATCGGATCATCGTTCGTTCTGAAATCACCCCCCGATGGCTACATGGTGCTCAACATGTCGAGCACCTACGCTATTCAAGCCGCGATTGGTAAGAACCTGAACTTTGATCCAATCAAAGACATGCAACCTATACTCATGGTGTCAAGAGACCCCGTTGTGATGATCGTTCGAACATCATCTGCGCTGAACAACGCAAAAGATCTAATCAGTGCGGCGAAAGCCAAGCCTGGGAAGCTTACGCATGGCTCTGCCGGAATTGGTTCAATCGCCCACCTAGGGACTGAGGAGCTGGCATTTCTAATGGGCATCTCCTTAGTCCACGTCCCCTACAAAGGCTCATCCCAAGCGTTCACTGACTTGGTTGGCGGCAACGTCGATATGATGCTTACGAGCGCAACGTTCGCTTCGCCATACATTAAATCTGGTCGCGTGAAGGCACTGGGCATAGCTGGTAAAGAACGCTTGCCGAATCTTCCAGATGTACAGACCTTTGAAGAGCAAGGGATCAAGGGCTATGACGTCGTTGACTGGAAAGCCATCGCCGGCCCCAAAGGTATGCCTGCAGAAGCGGTGAAGTTTTTGAATGTCGAACTGAATAAGGTATTGCAGCATAAGTCCGTGACAGAGCGCTTCGCTGCTGAAGGAACGACCTCTGTAGGCGGTACGCCTGAACATCTGCTGCAAACGATCGTATCGGATATCGAACGCTGGAAACGCGTGATCAAAGAAGCCAACCTCAAATTTGAGTAATGCAGATGACACTTAACAAACTATTTCGCCAGCAATTAACCGTCGGCGCCGGGCACATCATGCCGGGTGCGGGCAACGCCCTTGCCGCACGCTTTATTGCCGCGGCGGGACACAAGATGATGTTGGTCAGTGGCGCGGCGGTTGCAAACAACTACCTCGGCGTACCAGATCTTGGCCTGGTATCGGTGACCGAGCTTGCTGAGCATGTTGCAGCGATCAGAGAAGCCGTAGACATTCCTATTTTGGCAGACGGTGACACCGGTTTTGGCAATGCGATCAATGCCAGACGAATGATTCGTTTATTAGAGCGTGCGGGTGCGAATGCCATCATGCTCGAAGATCAAACATACCCTAAGCGCTGTGGTCATTTTGATGGCAAAGATGTCGTCTCTACACAAGAAATGGTCTCGAAGATTAAGGCGGCTGTTGACGCCCGACACGATCCGGACCTCATGATCCTTGCTCGCACCGATTCGCGTGCAATCGAAGGGTTTGAGGCATCGCTCGATCGTGCGCGAGCCTACCAGGAGGCTGGGGCAGACTTTCTATTTATTGAAGCGCCTTTGACCAAAGAGGAATTACTAGCAATTCCTAACGCCGTACCAGGTATCCACCTGTGCAATATGGTCATCGGCGGCAAAACTCCTCTTTTGCCGCGCGAGGAGCTCGCAGCCGCTGGATACTCTGTGATCTGTTACGCCAATGCTGCATTACAAGCGTCGATGTTGGCCATGCAAAATGCCATGCAGCACTTAGCTGCACACGGGTCAATCACAGGGTTTGAGTCGCAGCTCATGATGTTTGCCGAACGTCAAGCAGCACTCAATGCCGATCACTACAAAGACCTAGAGAAGCGCTACACATGAAGCCGTCTACTG
>CAJBTJ010000069.1 GCA_903958565.1 uncultured beta proteobacterium | reverse complement strand
TTCAGACCAATTTTTTTATCCAATATCGCAGCCGTGACCGCATACTGCATGCTGAACTTTCCTTCTAGACCAGTTTGCGGTGTGTCGTAGATCAACGGCACGGTGGCACGAAAATTCGTGACGACTTCCACAGAGTCGATGTCTGACAAACTGAGGCTTGGAAACTCAATCAGCAGATCCATCAGCCCATCTAAGGCTCGGTGCGTCGCATAACAAAGTGGATATTTTTTGACTTCAATTCCACTTGAGTCGAGTTCGAGCGGCAAACAACCCAGCTGATCCAATTGCGAGGACAAATCAGCACCATCCGCATACAAAGCGCTATAACCTTGCGCACCATCAAGGGCTTGTGCCGACGCGTCGAACCCTACCTTGGCCAAACCAACCGCACGCAACGCCAGTGCATTTGCGTGCCCGGCCTGAAACGGCTTAGACATCGTCCCAAAATTCTGTCTTGAACCAGCGATCTGCGCCACTGCTATGCCGAGCGCATTGACGCATTGTGCATGGGGCAATTTAAGCAAGCGCGCGCAAGCAGCGACGGCTCCTAAACTTGCAATCGACGACGTCGAATGCCAACCTTTTGCATAGTGATCATCCACCATCGCGCGCGCCATCCGCAGACAGACCTCAAAGCCGACGGCATAGGCGTCAAGAACCTCGAGCCCTGCGGCATCAACCGACTCACCGAGCGCAAGCACAGCAGGGAAAATTGCCACACTGGGATGACCGCGCAGCGGGGAAGACACGTCGTCATAGTCCAACGCATGTCCCATGGTGCCATTGACCAAGGCAGCGAGTTCGATAGGCAGCCGTTCGCCCGTCGTCCAAACCGTTCCACTCGCTGCGGCAGTCTGCCCTTGTGCATACTTCAACACAACGTGCGAGGCGGGTTCACGCGCGCCCGCTAACGCGCACACCAACGTATCAAATAACGCACGTGCAGCAAGGTGGAAATGGGACGACGTCAGTGTGGTGCGTTGAAACGTCGTAATAAACGTCGCAATCTTGTCGCTAGCAGTCATCATGGGGCGAAGCTTCCCTTTTTTTATACATAGCCTGATCAAATTGGATAGTAACGGCATGCGCCAAGCTAGCAAGAGCGACTTTTCTTAGGCATACTAGAACCCTATAACGAAAAAAATCACGGAGCTAACCTATGAAAGCCAAATCTCTTATTTTTCGTGCGGCCCTAGCCGGACTCATGATTTCTGCTGGTGCCGCCTCACTTGCGCAAGAGTACCCTTCGCGCGACATCACCTTTATCGTCCCATACGCACCAGGTGGCTCGACCGACCCGATCTCTCGCCAAATTGCGAGTCAACTCGAAAAAGAGCTCAAAAGGACAGTGAACGTTGAGAACAAGCCCGGGGGCTCCGCCACCGTGGGTGTGGGTCAGGTGATTCGATCCAAGCCAGACGGCTACACCATTGGGCTCTCGTCAAACAGCGCGCTCGCTTACCAACCTTTAGTCAATAAATCCCTCACTTGGAAGTCACCTGCTGACTACCAATCAATCGTGACGCTCGTCAAGCTCCCCGCGATCATTACCGTGAAGGCCGACTCCCCCTACAAAACGTTCGAAGACTTTATCGAAGCAGCGCGTCAGAATCCAGGAAAGATCCGCGTAGCCGTGTCTGGCTATCGCACGGCTCCAGACTTAGTCATACAAGAACTAAACAAAGTGGCCAATATACGTATCGCGACCGTGCCTTTCACGGGCGGCGGTGGTGAAGCACTGATTGCCCTGCTTGGTGGGCGCGTCGAGGCCACGAGCGGTTATGCACCAACGGTGCGGGCTCACGTGCAGGCTGGAACGGTACGCGTATTAGCTGCGTTTTCGAAAGAAAAATACTTTATGTTCCCCGAGGCGCAATCTGTCGTGCAGGCTGGCTATAACGTCACCCTGCCGGCCGATTATGGCGTCGTTGCACCAAAAGGCCTTCCTAAAGATGTACTCGATAAACTGGTCGCCGCTGCACTGAAAATTGGCAAAAGCGAAGAGTTTGCCAAGTTTGCCGCGGCAAACGGTCTGATTGTGGACGTCGGTGGACCTCAGGAAATGGACGCTGAGATGACGGCCTACGAAAAGACCTTTACCGATTTGATTGCCTTCATGAGCAAGAAAACACAATAAATAAACCTTACTTAGCCTAGTATTTTGGTAAAGTTGGACCCTGTTCGTTTGTTAAGCCAGATCCCCTCACCAAACAGGAGTCCAATTTTGAGCACACCGCAAACTACCCGCCCCGTCGCCGTCGTAACGGGCGGGGCCCGTGGAATTGGCTTAGCGATTGCTAAATGGTTTTTAGCGCATGATTATCGTGTTGCACTGTTCGACATCGAGTCTGCAACGCTGAATCAAACCGACTCCGATCTGAACAACCCCGACAATGTTCTCGCCTTGCGTTGTGATGTCTCCAAACCGGAACAAGTGCAAGCAAGCGTAGATGCCGTTGCCAAGAAGTTCGGTCGTATCGATGCCTTAGTCAACAATGCTGGGGTTGCGGTGTTCAAGCCGATCGGCGAGACGAGCTTCGAAGAGTTTCGACATGTACTCGGAACAAACTTGGATGGAGCCTTCCTTTGCTCGCAAGCTTGCGTGCCTTACATGAAAAAATCTGGAGGTGGTGCCATCGTCAACATCGCCTCGATATCCGGTTTGCGCGCCAGCACCTTGCGGGTTGCCTACGGCACAAGCAAAGCCGCACTGCTCCATCTGACAAAACAGCAAGCCGTTGAACTCGGCACCGTTGGCATTCGTTCCAATGCTGTCGCGCCAGGTCCCGTCGACACGGAGATGGCCAAACTCGTACACAGTGTTGCGATCCGCTCGGACTATTACGATACGATTCCAATGAATCGCTACGGTACACCAGAAGAAATTGCAAACGCTGTGGGTTTCCTCTGCAGCCCAGCGGCAGCGTTCATTAACGGTCAGTGCCTGGCGGTCGATGGTGGTTTTGATGCTTCGGGCGTTGGCATTGCAACATTGCGAAAATCACAGAACGATTCGATCTAACGTCTGCAAACGAGCAATCAGTACGCACAACACTCCTTCATTTATCTCGCGGAGCACAGCATGAAACAACAATACATCGTCGGCTGGGGCCATACCCCATTTGGCAAATTGGACAACATGGACTTCGATCAGTTGATCCGCGATGCCGCCTTGCCGGCAATCGAAAGTGCCGGCTTAACACCGTCAGATATCGACGCAATCTTCGTCGGCCACTTTAATGCAGGTTTTGTACAACAGGACTTCAGCGGCGCGCTGATGGGCGTCGCCATTCCAGAGTTCAGACATACGCCGTCCGTGCGCATGGAGAACGCCTGCGCCACAGGCTCCGCTGCGATCTGGTCCGCGTTAGATGCGTTGGCCAGTGGCCGTATCAAGCGCGCCCTCGTAGTGGGCATGGAAAAAATGAATACCCTTCCGAATAAGGAAATTGGCGAGATTCTGCTCAAGGCCTCGTACGTGAAGGAAGAAGGTCATACAGAAGGCGGATTCGCAGGTGTCTTTGGGCAGATCGCTACTGAATACTTCAAACGCTACGGAGATCAGTCCGATGCGCTGGCTGCGATCTCTGCCAAGAACCATGCGAATGGCGTTCATAACCCCTACGCCCACATGCGCCGAGACTTAGGCTTTGACTTCTGTCGGAACCCGTCAGACAAAAATCCTTTCGTGGCGGGGCCACTCAAACGCTCTGACTGTTCCTTAGTGTCCGATGGTGCAGCCGCCTTGGTCTTATCGAACGAACCGCTTCCTGGCGCAAAAGTACCCGCCGTACGTTGGCGCTCGCGTACGCATGTCAACGAGTTTCTTCCTTTATCACGGCGTGATCCGACACGCTTTGAAGGCGCCGCCCTTGCCTGGAAAAAAGGACTCAGTGACGCTGCACTGACACTCGATGATCTTCGTTTTGTTGAAACCCATGATTGCTTCACGATTGCTGAAATGCTTGAGTACGAAGCAATGGGCTTAGCGCCCCAAGGTCAGGGCGCGCGCGTCATTCTTGACGGTGTCACAACGAAACAAGGGAAGCTGCCCGTCAATCCCTCTGGCGGCTTGAAGTCACGCGGACATCCAATCGGTGCCACGGGTGTCTCGCAACATGTGATGGCAGCGATGCAGCTCTCAGGTCTCGCCGGCGATATGCAGATTAAGGATGCGCATACCGGTGCCGTCTTCAATATGGGTGGCGCGTCTGTTGCAAACTACTTGAGCGTGCTGGAGTCTGTGTGAACGACGCGCAGTCGATGAACCTGGGTCGTTTGCTCACGCACACGGCCCGACTTTACCCTAACCATCGAGCGCTTATCCAAGGTGATGCTTCATGGACGTGGGAGCAAATCAATCAACGTGTCAACGCGATGGTTGCCGCACTGCGTGGTCTTGGGATTAAAAAAGGCGATCGCCTACTTTTGCAGTCACGCAATAGCCTTCAGACGTTCGAAAATTGTTGGACCGCTTTTAAACTGGGTTGCGTCTGGGTACCCACAAATTTTAGACTGACTCCACCAGAAGTTGCGTATCTTGGCGCCTCAAGTGGAGCAGTCGCGATGGTTGTTGAAGACATCTTTCACGCGCATACCGATGCGGTAAAAGGGGCTTCCAACACATTGAAACATGTCATTGTGATCGGTACTCCACGTCCAGGAGAACTGTCCTACGAGACGCTCATCACAACGCACGCTACCGCATCGGAATGGACAGAAACAGTTGGGTACGACGATCCGTTATGGTTTTTCTACACGTCAGGCACGACCGGAAAACCTAAAGCGGGAATTTTGACGCATGGTCAAATGGCCTTTGTTGTTAATAACCATTTGGCCGATCTGATCCCGGGCACAACGGAACGCGACTGTTCAATCGCAGTCGCGCCGCTCTCACATGGTGCCGGCATACACGCATTGCTAAACGTTGCACGCGGTGCCGCCACCATACTGATGCCAAGCGAGAAATTTGATCCCGCTATGTTTTGGGCGTGTGTGGAACGCTATCAGGTCACTAACCTTTTTACCGTCCCGACCATCATCAAAATGTTGGTTGAACACCCCGCAGTGGACGAATACGACCACAGCTCGTTACGTTACGTCATCTACGCTGGGGCGCCGATGTATCGGGCGGATCAAAAGCGCGCATTAGAAAAGCTCGGCAAGGTCCTCGTACAGTACTTCGGACTTGGGGAAGTGACCGGAAACATCACTGTCTTGCCCCCCGATATGCATAGTGCTGACGATACGGATCCGAATGCGAACATTGGTTCGTGCGGACGTCCGCGCGTCGGGATGGAAGTCGCGATTCTGAACGATAAGATGCACGAGCTTGCGCGTGGTGAAATCGGTGAAATCTGTGTGCGTGGGCCTGCCGTCTTTGCGGGATACTATGGCAACGAAGAAGCAACACAGAAAGCGTTACGCGGAGGATGGTTTCACACCGGCGACCTCGGAAAAATGGATGATCGAGGGCTGCTCTACATCACCGGCCGTGAATCAGATATGTACATTTCTGGTGGGTCTAATGTGTATCCGAAGGAAGTCGAAGAAGTATTACTGATGCATCCTGCTGTGGCGGAAGTGGCAATCGTAGGCATGCCCGATCCGAAGTGGGGGGAAGTAGGCATCGCGGTGATCGTGCGTCGCGATGGTATGCCTGCGGTGAGCGCAGCCGAGTTACTCGGACACCTCGACGGGCGTTGCGCCAAGTATCGTTGGCCACGTGAGTTCTTTTTCTGGGATGTCATGCCCAAATCGGGCTACGGGAAAATTGTTAAGAAAGATATAAAGAGCTTGCTCGTAGAACGCGGTGAATTCAAGCTGCCTGAGCAACTTCAATAGACGCGAAGAATACATTCGACTATGACGCAGCACATCGCTTTTTTAACACCTATGGCCGAACCCACGCGTGACGTTGTGCGTGCGTTGCTACCGGATGGATTCACCATCGCCTTTGCTCAAACCAATGAAGAAGCAGAGCATCGCAAGTTAGTGCCAGAGGCCTGCGTCATCATGGCCGTAGGCACCTATGTCACCGCCGATCTGATTGCGCAAGCACCAAAGCTCAAACTCATTCAAAAATGGGGAATCGGTGTAGACAAGATTGATCTAGATGCTGCTCGTCGAGCTGGCGTGACGGTCGCCATCACTGCAGGGGCCACATCCATCCCTGTGTCTGAGCACGCCCTGATGTTGATGCTAGCGACCTCAAGACGTTTGCCGCTTGCACATCGCAGCCTGCAGGAGGGCAAATGGATTGCCACAGAACTGCGAACGGTATGTTCAATGCTCGATGGAAAAACTGTAGGCCTGTTTGGCTTTGGCAATATCGCGCGTTTTGTCGCGAAGCGCTTGAGCGGTTTTGATGTCAAGATTTTGTATCATAGTCGCAGGCGCGTTGCTCCGGAAATAGAAAGTCAGTTCCGTGCGAAGTACGTCGATTTTGATACCTTGCTCGCGCAAAGTGACTTGCTCAGTCTGCATGCGCCCCTTGCACCAGAAACACGACAACTCTTTAATCGCGTGACATTCAACAAAATGAAACGGGGTGCCATTCTGATCAATACTGCACGGGGCGAACTAATTGAGGAAGCAGACCTGATCGACGCCTTACGCACTGGACGGTTATCGGGCGCGGGCCTTGACACCTTTAGCGGCGAACCGCCTAGCGCCAGCAACCCGTTGTTTCATATGGATCAGGTAGTCGCCACACCGCACTCCGCCGGTGGGGTATTTGACAATGTGCCGCATATTGTCGGACATATGTTTCGCAACATTAAGCAATTTCACCAATCACAACCGCTTGACGCCGCGGACATTATTGTTGCGCCGCCTGCTTAAACGACGCTCAAGCGAACAACTAGTGCACCACGGGTCAAAGGTTTACTATTGGCCAAAATATTCATTTGGAGATAATCATGGCAGGTAAGTTTTCCACCCAGTTCGAGCCCCTAAAGGGCAAGGTCAGCCCCGAGGAGTGGGAGGCACGCGTCACGCTAGCGGCCTGCTATCGACTCATGGACAAGTACGGTATGACCGACATGATTTACAACCACATCACGGCACGTATTCCCGGTACGGAGGACTTGCTCATCAACCTCTACGGCTTGTTGTACAAAGAGATCACCGCGTCGAGCTTGGTACGGATTACCGTCGAAGGTGAAATCGTGCGTAAGCCCGATACAGATTACGGCATCAATAAATCTGGTTATGTGATTCATGGCTGTATCCATACTGCCCGCCCTGACGTGCAATGCGTAATCCATACGCACACGCGCGCTGGCATGGCGGTGTCTTCAATGTCCTGCGGCCTGCTGGCTATGACACAGACGGCCAGCCGCTTCAATAATCACATTGGTTATCACGACTTCGAAGGTCCTGCGGTCGATCTTGCAGAACGTGAAGCGCTCGTCAAGGACTTGGGCGCACACAACGCAATGATTTTACGCAACCATGGACTTCTCACAAGTGGTGCGTCGGTCCCGCAGGCGTTTAACCTGATGTATCAATTAGAGATGTCATGCCGTGCCCAAGTCGATGCGATGGCAGCAGGGACTCAACTAGCCCTTCCGTCCAACGAAGTCCTGGAGAAGTCGGCTCATTTGTATCAGCCAAACGTTCGGCGCCCTTACGGTGAGCTCGAGTGGCATGCCATGTTGCGCCTGCTCGAAGCGGAACCTGGCGGCTACCCCCATTACGCCTCCTGAGGATTTTTTTTCATGAATCAGCCGTCTACACCGGATGCCTTGACGATCCCTCCTTACGGCCTTGCGGGCATTTGCGATTGTCACACGCATGTGTTCCCGCCTTCTTCGCAATTTCCCTTCGCAGGCAATAGACACTACACGCCCGACACGGCAACAGTCGAGAGTCTTTTATCGATGCATCGTCGTATTGGCGTCGAACGGGTTGTCATCGTCCATCCAAGCCCTTATGGTGACGACAATTCTTCTCTGCTCTGGGCGATGCGCACCATAGGCAAGAACGCACGCGGCGTCGCAGTCATTAGTGACACAACGAACACGGAAATGCTCAATACCCTGCATCAAGGCGGCGTTCGTGGCACGCGCCTCAATCTGGAGACCGTCGGGCAGAACGATCCTCGCGTTGCACAAGCGCAGCTTTTGCGCACAGCCAAACAGGTCGCGCCGCTCGGCTGGCACATTCAGATGTATACCAATCTAGGTGTTATCACCGGACTACACGATACGATTATGCAATCGGCGGCAACCGTTGTGATTGACCATTTTGGACGACTCAATGCCAAGGCGGGGCTTAACCAACCCAGCTTTGATGCCCTTTTATCCTTGGTTCGGTCGGGAAAAGTTTATGTCAAGCTCTCCGCTGGGTATCGCGTATCCGAAGAGCACGATTACACGGATCTCGACCCTTTCGCACAAGCCCTGATTGCCGCTAACCCAGACCGCATGCTTTGGGGAACGGATTGGCCACATCCGTTTCCACCAAAAGGCACTGTTCGCAACCCAGACGTCATTGAAAAGGCACACCCAGAAGATAACGTCGCCGCAATCCAACGTGTCGTCCGCTGGGCAGACACAAAAGATATCGCAAGAAAAATTTTGGTTGATAACCCTGCTCGCTTATACGACTTTTGACCTTTTATTGAAGGAAGATTCATGAAACGACTCCTCGCTGGCCTTTCGCTTTGCCTCGTCACGCTCTGCAGTGTTGCGCAGGAGGCCGCTAACTACCCGAATCGCCCAATTAGACTCATCGTGCCCGTTGCCGCCGGAGGCAATGTAGACATCGTCGCACGCAGCATCGCAGAGCCCTTGTCTAAGGCGCTTGGGCAACAAGTTATCGTTGAAAACCGGCCTGGCGCGAGCAGTCTGCTCGGCACCAATCTGGTCGCGAAGTCTCCTGCGGATGGCTACACATTACTCGCGCACTCCACCACATTTGTAACGGCTTCGATTCTTGTCAAAAATGCGGGATACGATCCGCTCAAAGACTTCATCCCTATTACCTTAACCTGTCAGATCCCAATGGTGTTGGT
>CAJBTJ010000068.1 GCA_903958565.1 uncultured beta proteobacterium | reverse complement strand
CCCGCCTATTGTAATGCTATTTCTAAAAATGAATGTTTGATAACTATAAATGCATCTGGTAAACCAAGGAAAAGAATAAAATCACAACAAAACATAAGTAAAGATTGAAATGAACTTCAAGAAGTCAAGTCACATATGCAAAGGTTGAAGAAGTAGAAGTAGAGTGTGTAATGGGTGGACGGTTTGTGTGAGGTGGGTGGGCAGTGTGTGTGGATGGGTGGGTCAATTTTTCACGTCTTACGGGCCAAGCGGCCCGGATGGCTTGGCCATGGATGTCGCGGGCAACCTTGCCATGGCGAACCCCGGTCTGGGTTATGTGTGGTTGATTAATCCGCTCGGGGAACCAATTTTTGTTTGGACGAGTCCAACGCAACACGTGGTCACGAACGTGGCGTTTGGGGGTGCGGAAAATAGAGATTTGTATTGCACGGAATCTGAGTCAGGCAGCATCTTGATCATGCGCGCGCCACATCCAGGGGCGAAGGTGCATCGTCCACGCTAGCTCAGGACTTCGTCTACGCAAAAAAGCAATTTTACAGTTCCTCTACAGTTCAACGTATGAATGGTTTTACATGACACTTAATCGATCTATCTATACCGCCACCGTGCGGTTCGCCTTTTCGCTGTGCGGACTTCTTGCTGCGAGCGCGTGGGCCGCTCCACCGATTCTTGTACTGAACTCGCTTAACGCAGACGTAAGCGTGATTGATCCTCAGACATATACGGAAATCAAGCGTGTCCCGGTGGGCAAGGAGCCCCATCATTTGTATCTGACGCCGGACAATAAGTCAGTCATGGTGGCCAATGCTGAGGGCGACTCTATTACGTTCCTCGATCCCAAGACTGCGGCGGTGCAGCGCACGATGACGGGGATTCTCGACCCCTACCATTTGCGGTTTTCTCCTGACATGAAATGGTTTGTCACAGCCGCTAACCGTTTAAATCACATAGATATCTATCGCTGGGAGCGCATCGGCGAAGAGCTCAAGTTGCATTTGGTCAAGCGTGTGCCAGCAGGGAAAACGCCGAGCCATATTGCGATTGATAGCAAAAGCACGGTTGCCTATATTACGTTGCAGGATAGCAATCAATTGACGGCGATCGAGTTGGCAACGCAAAAGCGGTTATGGACGATTAGCGTCGGTAAGATCCCTGCCGATTTATATCTGACCCCCGATGACAAAACACTGTTGATCGGCCTGACAGGTGAAGATGCGGTTGAGGCGTACGATATGTCGACCGGCAAGGCCGTGCTCAAAACACGTATCCCGACGGGGAAAGGCGCGCATGCGTTTCGTTCTCAGGGGGATAAGCGGCATGTGTTCGTGAGCAACCGCAGCGCCAATACGATTAGCCGCATCGACTGGACAACATTAAAAGTCGTTGACACGTATAAAACGCCAGCCGGGCCAGATTGTATGGAAATGTTGGCAGACGGCAAGACGCTCCTTGTGACAGCGCGCTGGGCTGGCAGACTTGCCGTGATTGATATTGAGAAAAAAGCGGTTGTGAAACAGATCCCGGTGGGCAAGTCACCGCACGGAGTCTGGACGTTAAATCATGCGAGCCGGGATTAAGGGTTGGGCTGTCGCCCTTAGTCTGTCTACCTCGATTGCGCACGCTCAGTCGTCGCTGTCGAGCTGTAGTCGGCCGGTTTACCTGACCTTTGATACGGGTCATATGGAAGTGGCACCGTTGATTGAAGACGTATTGAAGCGGCAAGGCGTTCGTGCAAGCTTTTTTTTGGCGAATGAGCTCACGCGTACGGGCGGCACTAGCCTAGATGATGAGTGGGCGCCATGGTGGGAAGCGATGGCTGAACAGGGGCACGTGTTTGCTTCGCATACGTATGACCATGTGTATTGGCGGGCGGACTTGCCTGATGGCTCGTTCAGGGTTCGGGCAAGCGCCGGACCGCTTCAGGGCAAGAACCAGATCTGGAGTGCCCAAGACTATTGTCGCGAACTCGCGCGGCCGGGTGAGCGGCTTGAAGAAATGACGGGACGCAAAATGTTGCCGCTGTTTAGAGCGGCTGGGGGGCAGACCTCACCCGCGCTCTTGCAAGCCGCGCAAGCATGTGGATATAAGCATGTAGGCTGGGCGCCAGCAGGGTTTTTGGGTGATGAGCTGCCTAGTGAGCAGTATCCTAACGCTGTGTTGTTGGAGCGCGCATTGCGGAACATTCGATCTGGCGATATTTTGATGGCGCACTTGGGAATCTGGTCGCGTAAAGACCCCTGGGCCCCGACGGTTCTTGAGCCATTAATCGAAGGCCTCAAGGCACGCGGTTTTTGTTTTGCGACGATTGATACCCATCCTGCATACGCGCAGAGCCAGCCACCTGTGGCGCAACCCTTGATACAAAATAGTGATGATTCAATTCGCCAGTGACCTGTTTGATCATGCACAGCAATGGCTCTTTGAAGCGATTGTGCAGCCATTATTTTTTAATCTTGGTTTGAGCGGCTATCTTGAAGACGCCTATAACGGAACGATGTGGTTGTTGATCGGACTATTGCAAATCACAATGATTGCCACAGTCTTTGGTGCGTTACAACGTTGGCGACCTGTCGAGCCCGTGATCCATCGCCAGGAAATACGCAACGATATTTTGTACACCCTCATTCATCGGCTCGGTTTGTTTCGACTCGGTTTGTTTTTTTCTGTGGTGCCCTTGGCCGATGCGCTCTTTGGACAGGCACGGGTCGCTGGGTTTACGACTTTTCACGTGGATCAGGTTTGGCCTGGCGTGACAGACATCGCCTGGGTGAGCTTTTTGATTTACTTACTGATTTTTGATGCGGTTGATTATTTTTACCATCGTGCTCAGCATCGCTACGCGTGGTTTTGGAGCCTGCATGCGGTGCACCACAGCCAACGTCAGATGACGATGTGGAGCGATAACCGCAATCACTTGCTCGACAGTTTGTTGCGCAGCATTGTGTTTGTGTTTATCGCTAAATTAGTAGGCGTGCCACCAGGACAATTTATTTTGATTGTTGTCTTGACGCAGTTAGTTGAGAGCTACTCGCATGGCAACATCCGTTTGTCGTTCGGCAAACTTGGGAATTGGTTGCTTGTGAGCCCAAAGTTTCATCGCTATCATCACTCTATCGAATACAGTGAGTCCTCAGCGGGGCCCGCAAAGGGGCATAACTTCGCTGTTCTATTCCCCTTGTGGGATATTCTTTTTAAGACAGCACGCTTTGATACGCCCTACGCTAAGACCGGCATACACGACCAGTTGTCTCAGGATGGTGGCCGTGACTATGGCCGCGGTTTCTGGGCGCAGCAGTGGTTAGGGCTGCGCCGCTTGCTCGGATCGCATACAGCGGGCTTCCCAGACAAGACCAGCGCGCGGTAGTTCGTCAGTCGGAGCCGAGTGAAAGTTTGTTGGGCATCCGCTTTTCAATCGACCACTTCAGCAGTGCAGCACTTCTATAGACGCCATGCGCAAACTTTCCATAAGGCAAGGTCAAAAAGAGCGCCATGACGATACCCAAGTGAATGGCGAGTAGCAGTGCCATGGCACTGGTGTCACGCCAAATCAACAGAGCTAAACCGGTGAGGCTGGTTAAAAACAGTAAGGATATAAATCCAATATCCATCGGTTTTTGTGCAGCGTCGCCGTGTAGTGCAGAGCGATTGAGGTTGAGCCACAGCAGACCAGCCGGTCCAATGAGCAGACCGATGCCTCCCACGGTGCCTAGGATCACTGGCAAGCTAGTGTAGGCGTAGGGCGCTTGCAACCCGAAAGCGTAGTGATAAAGCGTCGCGACAGAGGTCGAAGCAAAACACAACATAAAGCCGTAAAACGTCAGATGATGGTAGCGTCTGCGTCGCAGCGTAAAGCGATCGTCTTCATCGTTACAGCCGTCGCCGTGCCCGCCATCCAGATATTTGAGTTTTAGAGCGTTGTGCGCAGCTTCGCCTATCGCTTCACCCGTTGCCTGTCCCGGCGTGATTTCGCTCCAGAAGCGTTTAACTCCAATCCCTAAGGCAAGGACCGCAAAACCGAACGTAAGACCGAACATCAACACGAGTGTGTTGTGAGGGAAGATGGCATAGAAGTTACCAGCAAGCGGCTCATGCAATAGCTTGCCTGTCGACAGGACTGTCAGAACTAGAAAAAGTGCAAGACTAAAGGCCGCTGCAAGCGATACGGTCAGGCCGTTATTTTTATAAAGCTTGCCGAGAGGGGCGGGCCATGCAAAGTCGGTGTAGGTTTCCATCCGCACTTTTGCCATGGCCTGCGGTACGTTCACCATAAATTCGTGCGGTGGTGCGTACTGACAGGCGTGTAAACAGGCGCCGCAGTTATGGCAAAGGTTAGCCAAATAGTTCAAGTCAGCTTTGTTATCGAATTGCAGGCGACGTGCCATCGCGGGGAACACTGCGCAAAAGCCCTCGCAGTAGCGGCAGGCGTTACAAATTTGCATTTGACGGGCGACTTCAGCTTCGTTTTCCGAGATGCCTTTGTTGTGCCACGTGATCGAGTGTTCAGTTTTCCCGGCCAGATCTTGTGCTTCGCGGGTCAGGGATTCAAGCGGTTGCATGCTGCACTCCTTCTTTCATTTTCTTTGCTGCTGCGGCAGCTTGTGTGCCGGCGATCCGACCAAAGGCGGTACCGATCGACATGCCAACTCCGGCGGTATAGCCTTTGCCCAAGACGTTGCCTGCGCTGATTTCACCGGCTGCATACATGTTGGGGCTTGCTTTACCGTCAAAAAAGATACTAGCTTTTTCGTCTGTGGCGAGACCGAAGTAAGTAAAGGTCACGCCCGGCCGCACGGCATAGCCAAAAAACGGTCCGGTATCGAGAGGACGTGCCCAGTGCGTTTTGGCGGGAGTAATTCCCTCGGTGTAGCAGTCGTCTTGAATGTTGTGGTCGAACGTGCCTTCACGGCAAGAGGCATTGAATTCATTCACGGTCTGCATGAACGTATCCACATCGAGCTCAAGCTTCGCGGCGAGCTCCGGCAGAGTGTCTGCCTGAACGCCTGTAAAAACGGGGGGCATGAAGCGTCCGACCGATTTGGCATCGATAATCGAATAGGCAATTTGGCCAGGCTGCAACGCAACCAGACGACCCCAGAGCGCATATCGTTTAGGCCAGAAGTCCTCGCCTTCATCGTAAAAGCGCTTGGCCTCGCGATTGACCACAATGCCCAGTGATACACAGTCAATACGTGTACAAATGCCGCCGTCATACAAAGGGGAGCGTGCATCGATTGCGACGCAGTGCGCTTGAGTGGGATCACCCATCGTATCGGCGCCTACGCGCATCATGACCTTTAAGACCACGCCCATGTTGTAGCGTGTGCCGCGGATTAAGAAGTTGTCTGCGGGCCACTCGCCACGCTCGTTTTGACCCCAAGCCTCGCGCAACCATTCGCGGTCGGATTCAAAGCCGCCGCAACCCAGCACACAGGCGTTGCCAGGGTAGCGCTTGTCGCCCACTTTAGCCGCGATGAATTTGCCGTCTTCGATTTCTAGATCGTCGACCGGCGAGTCATACAAAATATCGATGCCAAGTTTTTCAGCACTGTGGTAGTAGGCGTTCATGAGTGCTTTGCCGCCACCCATAAAAAAAGCATTGGTACGTGCGACGTGTAGCGTGCCCGAAAGGGGCGGCTGAAAACGTACGCCGTGTTTGCGCATCCAATCGCGGCAGCTCGAGGACTCGCGAATAACCATACGAGCCAGCTTTTCGTTGGTGATGCCACCCGTGACTTTGAGCAAGTCTTGCCAGTACTCTTCTTCGGTGTAGGAGTCGACCAAGACATCTTGCGGGCCGTCGTGCATACACCGCAAGTTGCGGGTGTGTTGGGAGTTTCCGCCACGCCATTCCTTTGGCGATGCTTCGAGAACCAATACGCTAGCTCCGGCCTCACGCGCCATGAGCGCGCTACACAAAGCGGCATTGCCACCACCTACTACGATTACGTCCCACATATTCTTGCCTCGCGGTCTGGTTCGCGTTGAGTTTTTGAATTCTGAATGGTAAGCCGGCGGCGGGGGTTCGCGCCAGCTTGCTTTAAGCACGTTAATGTAGGGGAACGTGAGGTGCCCGTTGGGAGGTGTCCTGATTTTGTATGGGGGATGTTTGGAAGGGTCGGGCGGTACGCTGATGGTGTGCTGGGCGGTGGGGCTCTGCCGCTGAGACATTGCGGCGAGCCGAGCCGGTCGCTAAAGATGGCGCAGTGTCAGCTCCGCATGTCT
>CAJBTJ010000067.1 GCA_903958565.1 uncultured beta proteobacterium | reverse complement strand
GATCGACGTGCGAGAGCAACTGATTCGCATTTTTGGCGAACCAAAGATTAGTGCGCGAAAACAATGTGCGTAAAAAGTAATCCAAGATGATTGTCAGGCGAATGCTGATCGTGAATTGGTTGAATTTTTTTTCGCGTAAGTAAGGATGTTTAAAAAGTGCATTTGCTTCTTTTATTTTAAACAGCAGTAAATACGTGCCCGAGATCACGAAGACAAAACTACAGGTGATAAAGAGGCTAAAGCTAAAGGTGAGTACAACAGCAAGGTGTTCGGACATGATGTGTGTGTAAGCGGTGAAAGCAAACGCCGCACAAAAGCATAGGGCGGCGTTGTCGATTGATGAGCAGTGTAGTGCAGATTAACCAGGTACGCGGACCCAGCCCTCCATCAGCACGCGCGCGCTGCGACTCATGATCGCCTTGGTGACTTTCCACTCGCCATCTATCATCGTGGCTTCTGCCCCGACACGCAAAGCACCAGAAGGGTGACCGAAGCGCACGGCATCGCGTTTGCCGCCACCCGCCGCCAAGTTAACCGTTGTGCCTGGAATGGCTGCCGCCGCACTAATCGATACGGCAACCGTCCCCATCATGGCGTGGTGCAGCTTGCCCATCGAGAGCGCGCGCACCAGTACATTGACATCACTTGCCGCGACAGCCTTGCCGCTAGACGAAACGTAGTCGATAGGCTTGGCGACAAAGGCGACCTTGGGCGTGTGCTGACGCTTTGCTGCCTCGTCCAGATGTTTGATCAAGCCCATGCGCAACGCGCCATATGCACGGATTTTCTCGAACATGGCAAGTTTCTCGGGATCGCCATTGATATCGTCTTGCAGTTCAGTGCCTGTGCAGCCAACTGCCGCGGCATCCACAAAGATTGTCGGAATACCCGCGTTGATCATTGTCGCCTTGAGTATCCCGATGCCTGGTACGTCAAGATCGTCGATCAAATTGCCGGTTGGGAACATTGAACCGCCTGCGCCTTCTTCTTCGGCGGCTGGATCCATGAACTCGAGCTGCACTTCAGCTGCGGGGAAGGTCACCCCGTCGAGCTCGAAGTCGCCGGTTTCTTGCACGGCGCCGTTCGTCATGGGGACATGGGCGATGATGGTCTTACCGATGTTCGCTTGCCAGACGCGCACGGTGACGATCCCATTTTTTGGGATGCGGCTTGCGTCGATCAAACCGTTGCTAATGGCGAAAGGCCCCACCGCAGAGGAAAGGTTCCCGCAGTTGCCGCTCCAGTCAATGAAGGGTTTGTCGATCGATACCTGACCAAACAAGTAGTCGATGTCATGATCAGGACGCGTGCTTGTTGAAAGAATGACTGTCTTGCTGGTACTGGAAGTCGCCGCACCCATGCCGTCTGTTTGCTTGCCATAGGGATCGGGACTGCCAATCACCCGCATCAAAAATGCGTCGCGCGCGGCGCCTGGGACTTGTGCGTCTTTAGGCAAATCTTGCAGACGAAAAAAAACACCTTTGCTGGTACCGCCGCGCATGTAGGTTGCGGGAACTTTAATTTGTGGAGCGTGCGCCATGGAATAAGATCCTGAAAAATATTTTTATACGATCTGATATACGGTACGATTAAGTCGCTGCGGTTGACTCAAGAAAATCCTGCGCAAAGCGCTGCAACACACCGCCTGCTTCGTAAATCGAGACTTCCTCTGCTGTGTCG
>CAJBTJ010000066.1 GCA_903958565.1 uncultured beta proteobacterium | reverse complement strand
GGGGCACTCAACGTACAGAATCTTTGTATTGGGTTGAATAAGGGCTTCAATGCCCTTGCCATCTGGGGGATAAAACGTGTGCGTGATCCCGAGGTCCGTGAGCTGGTGCTTGCAGAAATTGCGAACAGGTTCGTACGAGGCGTCGCTTAAAAGAATGTGATCGCCAGGCTTTAAGAACGCTAGCAGTGTGACGGCGATTGCGGCTTGGCCTGTTGGAAACAAAAAACCACGGTGGCCGGCTTCGAGTTCAACAACAGCATCTTCGAGCGCATAGGTCGAGTCCGTGCCGCGCGCGCCATAAGACGGCAGGCGTTCGGTCTCTCGGCGTTTACGGGTATCGCGCCATGCCTCAACCGTCTCAAACACATAAGTGCTTGCACGGGACACGGGTGCGTTGACCCAACCGCTGTGGTTTCGCCCCGTGCGCAGCAGACGCGTATTGCGGTTCTTTGAGTCCGACATATTAAACATCCCTTGGAAGAAGATGTCTAAACCTTATCACGAAGAGGGTTGATATGGCTAAAAGAATCCATAGGACCTTGATTGAGGTTGCAAGTGCAAGCACCATGCTGTGCTTTGTGCGTTGTGTCTATGGGAAGAATTCTCGGGTTGCTGTGTGTGTCCGTGGCATCGTATGTGTTGAGTTTGCCGGTTTTACCGGACTTGATATTGGTGAGCCAGCCGACCTGCGTGCTTGCCGTTATGGCGGCCTTGTCTTGCGTCAGGCGAGTCCTGTCGTCTGATTCTGCGTCTGCCGGCTTACCCTATTTCAATTGGTTACGTATCGTCGAGCGTGCAGTGGTGTGCGCGTTGGTCGCAGCTGCCATGATGACTTGGGTAGTGTGGCGCGCCGAATTGCGGCTGCAAGATCGGCTTGATCCTAGCCTTGAAGACGTCGTCACGCGTACTGTATCTCGGATTGAATCGATGGTACGGGATCAGTCTGATAGTGTACGGTTTGCCGCAAGCGTGCTCGATCCGATCCCGCCAGGCATGCCACGCGATATTGAAGTTGCTTGGCGCGTTGCGACGGGCGCGGTCAAACAGGATGTGGTCCCAGGCCAGGTGTGGCGTGCTGCGCTGATTCTGCGATCGCCTAGGGGGCTGTCCAATCCCCATGGGTTTGATTACGAAGGACATGCATTTGCCCGAAACGTGCGAGCGATCGGCCGCGTACGTGGACTGCCAGTATGGCAGAGAGACGAGCCGTGGGCCAACGTGTCTGTCGTCGTTGGGCGCGTGCGGCAAGCCGTGCGGACACGGATGCGGCAACACGTGGGAAACAAACTATATGGAGCGGTCCTCATCGCGCTGGCGATCGGCGATCAAGATAGCGTACAGACGGAGCATTGGCGTGTATTTAATTTGACAGGCATCACGCACCTCGTCTCGATATCGGGCTCTCACGTCACCATGATTGCTGCGATGGGGGGTGCGCTGATGCTGCTGCTTGGGCGGCGGCTAAGGTTGAAGGGACGGGCGCTCTGCGAATGGATTCCTGCCCGCGTGATGGCTGCCAGTGCCTCCGTTGTTGTCGGGTTTGGCTATTGTTTGTTGGCGGGTTGGGGCGTACCGGCCCAACGTACCTTTTTTATGTTGTTGGTCGTTTGCCTGGCGTTGATACTCAGGTTGCGAGTCTCGGTATCAGGCGTCCTGTGTTTTGCGGCGACTGTTCTGGTCGTGCTGGATCCGTGGGCGCCCCTTGCGACCGGTTTTTGGTTGTCATTCGCTGCGGTTGCCGTGCTGTTTAGTGCTGCGCAACAGGTCATCGATGAGGGCCGAGCCGCAAAGGTTTGGACACGGGTCTGGGTGGGACTGAGGGAGGCCTCGCGTCTGCAATGGTTGATTACCGTCGCAATGATACCGGCGTTAGCTTTTCTGTTCCAGCAAGTGTCGCTGACTTCGCCCTTTGCCAACGCCTTGGCCATTCCCGTTGTGACTTTTATCGTGACACCGCTGGCACTGATGGTCGGGCTGCTCTCCACCTGGCCATTTTTGGATGGCGTCACTTCTGGGGTGGCTTGGTGTGCGCATGCTGCGCTACATGCGGTACTCATCCCTGTGACTTGGCTCGCGCAAGGCCGCTGGTCTGCCTTGGATGTTGCCGCGATGCCAGTTGGATGGCTGCTGGTTGCGTTGCTGGGGACGGCTTGGGCCTTGTTTCCAGCAGGTGTCCCTGTGCGCTGGACCGGATGGGGTTTGATGTTGCCGGCATTAGCCTGGCAGCCCCCGCGACCGACTACAGGGGACTGGACCATCACTGCGCTGGATGTCGGGCAGGGCGCAGCAATCTTGGTGCGGACCGCCACGCGTAACCTGCTGTTTGACACAGGTCCACCGATGGGCCAAACCGATGCAGGACAGCGCGTCGTGATTCCGACACTACGCGCGCTTGGTGTACGCAAACTGGATGCCCTGGTGTTGTCGCATGCGGACTCCGATCACACCGGCGGATTGCGCTCTGTGATGGCACATTTCGAGGTTCTACATCCGTATGCCTCGTTCGATCTATCTAGTCGTCTTCAGCAGCGGGGCCTTCGTTGTACGGCCGGCGATTCCTGGCAGTGGGATGGGGTGACCTTCACCTTCTTGCATCCACAAGAAAGTAGTCCGACTCTCTTGGATAGCTTCAAACAAAAGACACGCAAGTTGAAGTTAAGTACAAACGCCCAGAGCTGCGTGTTGAAAATCGCCGGACAGCATCATGCAGCCTTGCTCCCCGGAGACTTGCCCGCACAACAAGAGCGCGCACTTGTAAAGACCTATGGTGATGCACTCAGCGCGGAGGTCGTGGTCGCTCCCCACCACGGCTCGGCGACCTCGTCGAGTGCTGAGTTTGTGCAGGCGACGCGGGCCCGACATGTCGTCGCGTTAGTCGGGTATCGCAACCGTTTTCAGCACCCTGACGCAACGATTCAGAGGCGGTGGCGTCAAGCCGGAGCGATCTTTTGGCGCGTGGATCACCATGGAGCGATCACCGTCTATTCGCAACAATCAAAATTGATCGTCAAGGCCCAACGTGACGCACAGCGTCGCTACTGGCATCCTAAGCACTAAGAAGTAAACCAGGAAATCACAGTTTCCGTCACGATTTGTATGACACCTAGCGGTTGGACTCAGCTAAACTCAAGCTATCAATAAGAAGCAATATCCAACAACGGAGATATCTCATGCGTTTAGTAAAACTGCTCGGTGCAGCAAGCTTGATCAGTATGTCGATGATTGGCGCAGGACACGCGCAGGTTTTTTCTGACAAGCCTATTCAATACATCATTCCCTTTCCTCCTGGTGGAGAGTCTGATGTGGTCGCACGTCTTCAGTCGGATATTTCGGCCAAGAACTTTAAACAACCCATGGTTGTCATTAACCGTGCCGGTGCCGGTGGCGCGTTGGTGTGGAGCCAAATGAACACCTATCCCGCTGATGGCACGAACATCGTGGGCGTCAATATTCCGCACATCATGTTGCAGCCGCTGCAGGATGGTACGCAGTACAAAACACAAGATATTAATGCGGTGTACTACTACCATTTCACGCCTGACGCCTTGATGGTGTCTGCGGATAGTCCATACAAGACGTATCAAGACTTCATCGCGGCTGCCAAGAAGAATCCAGGCAAGATGACGCTTGCAGGTTCCGCACAATATTCGGCTAATCACATGGCAACTGAGCGTTTGAATAAGCTCGCTGGCGTCAAGGTTGAGTATGTTCCGTTCAAGGGAACAGGTGACTTGATTTCTTCGCTGATCGGCATGCACGTCGATGGCGCAATGGGTTATCTGCCGTTGGCTATTCAGCAAAAAGCGCGTGTGCGTACCCTAGCTGTGGCCACAGAGACGCGTCATCCCGCCTTGCCAGACGTGCCCACCTTCAAAGAGTTGGGCCTGAACTGGGTTGACGGTGCCTACCGTGGTATCGGTATGCCTAAGAGCACACCGATGGATATCCAGAAAAAAATGTCTGATTACATGGCGAAACTCAACGCGGATGCGGCCACCAAGAAGCGTCTAGAAGAGGGCGGTTTTGTACTTGTGGATATTCCGCTCGACAAAATCCCTGCTTTCATGAAAGAGAAAGAGCCTCTCGTCATGGAAGATGCTCGTAACGCCGGCATGTTGAAGTAGTACATGGCGGATTACTCACCTCGTCTTGAAGCGGTCTCTTGTGTGAGCCCGGCGGGCACGCACAGGATGGCGTATTGGGAATGGGGTGATCCGCATAACGACGATGTGGTGTTGTGCGTGCATGGGTTGACGCGTACGGGACGTGACTTTGATGTGCTTGCCCAAGCGCTATCGCAACGCTATCGTGTGGTGTGTCCGGATGTCGTGGGCAGAGGGTTGTCTGATCGACTCAGCCAGCCGCTGTTTTATGCCGTGCCGCAATACACCAGCGATATGGTGACCTTGGTTGCCAGGCTGCAGCCCGAGCGACTTTCTTGGGTGGGTACCTCGATGGGCGGCTTAATTGGCTTGGCCTATGCGGGTTTGATCGCCGCAGCGGCCAGTCAGGCGCCAAAGCCTTTACCCGCGCGCGTGGCTGCAACTCTGCCGCCAACGGGTATGCGGTTAGATCGTCTCGTTTTGAATGATGTCGGCCCGCATATCGAGCCCGCGTCTCTTGCTCGTATTGGGCAGTATGTGGGCGAAGCGGTTAGTTTTGCTTCCTTCGCACAGGCAGTTCAATATGTTCAGCAGACGGCGGCTTCGTTTGGACCGCACTCCCCAGAGCAGTGGGCAGATCGG
>CAJBTJ010000065.1 GCA_903958565.1 uncultured beta proteobacterium | reverse complement strand
TGTGCAGCCTGCGCGACACCCACGCCACGCGCCGCAACGTTAATCCGGCCGAGCTCTAGACCATTCAAAATCATTTGTAGGCCCTTGCCCTCTTTGCCACCGATTAACTGGCTAGCAGGCACCCGGCACTGATCGAACACGAGTTCGGCCGAATCAATCCCTTTATAGCCAAGTTTTTCCAGCTTTCGGCTCGCACGAAATGCGTCGCTCTTTTCTACCAAAAACAAGCTCATTCCCTTATGGCGTGGGCTCGCAGTCGGATCGGTCTTGACCAACACCGCAAAGCAGTTTCCGTAGATGCCATTTGAGATCCACATCTTGTTACCGTGAATGATGTAGTCGTCACCATCGCGCACAGCCGTGGTCCGAATAGCCTGCAAATCAGTGCCACAGTCAGGTTCAGTCAACGCGATGCCGCCGCGCAGCTCTCCTGTGGCAAAGCGCGGCAAGAAAGCGCGCTTTTGCTCTTCAGTCCCGTTTCTCTGCAGGGCTGCGGCCATAATGATGTGTGAATTGATAATGCCAGAAACCGACATCCACACGATCGAAATGTGTTCGATGATTTTGGCGTAGGTCACAGTCGACAAGCCCAAGCCACCATACTCAGGTGCGATGAGACAGCCGAAAAGACCCATTTCTTTCATCTTTTCGACAATCTCTGCCGGGTATTCATCGTCATGCTCGAGTTGCCAAGCGTAAGGCTTCACTTCTTTTTCTAGGAAGCGATCGACCATGTCGAGAATAATACGTTCCTGATCTGCGTCTTGAGTACTCATTGTTTCTAATCTCCGGTGCTGCGCTGAGTGTGTTGATAGATAAATAAAATGATTGTTAGGCGATACGACCGAGACATGTCGCCAAGTCTCGGGCCGAACCTTTTTCAAGGCTTAATACTCGTTCTTCGATTTCAAGACTGCGTGCAGACGATACCTGTCGAGCAGCGTTGTCGCGATATTTTGTAATGATGTCTTGAGCAGTGAGTGGCCGATCAACTGAGCCTCGGTTCATCGCTTCACGCTCGCGAATGATGCGACCATCTTTTAGTTCGACAATCACCTCACCATCGAAGTACTTGGGGAATTGACTCGCAGGATCCACCGAGTATTCAGTAATTGCCGCCAGCGCCAAGACCTTAGGGTCTGACAAAGCAGGCTCGTCGATATCGTCTAGCGTCAGGCGCCCTTTTAATAAAGCTGTGCCGACCAAATAAGGGATGCTGAACTGCGCTTCATACGAATTCGCAGGCTTGCGCTTGGCTGCTTCGGGCTCACAAACAGTCTTGACGACTTCAGCGGGCACAAGCACCTCAACACGTTTGATCTGATCCGCACGTACGCCTTGAGCGTAAATACGCGCAGCGGCGTCAACGCCCGCGTGGGTGAAATGACAGGCAGGAAGAGGCTTGACGGACACGCGTTCTAATTCCCAGACCTTACCAAGATCTTTTGTAGCCAAGCTTAAATCGTAATCATCACGACCAGCGAGGTGGCTGGCATATAAACCAAAGCGCCCTTCATACGCTAGGCGTGTTCCGGTATAGCCATGGCGACCGAAGGTCGCAGCCGTCACACCCGCATACCCAGCCCATCCGGGATGCATCCGCTTATTCCAGGCACCGTCATTGAGAAACTCCAGACTCCCGGAGGCGACCGACAAGGCAATGCCTTGTGCATCCACATACTGCGCTGCGTTCAATCCAAGCAACCAACCCGTGAGCATCGTGCATCCGAAGGTGCCGATTAATCCGGTTGGATGAAAGCCGATTTGATGAAAGCCGCCTTTCGCAACCGACCCAAGTCGCGCGGCAACTTCCACGCCGAGCACAAAAGCGGTGAGCATGTCGGCACCGCTTTTATCGTGCTTGGCCGCGACAGCGAGCGCAGTAGGCAACGTTGAGGTCGTCGTATGAATCACGCCTTGGGCGTGTGTATCGTCGTAGTCCAGGCCATGAATCAAAATGCCATTCATCAAAATAGAATTTCGGAGATCTAAGCGTTTGTTGGACCCTAACACCGCTGAGTCGCCACCCGAATCCAGATCCGTGATCGCTGCCATCGCACGTTTTGAAAAATCATAGCCATGCGAGGCAAGCGCAATCCCAAACGCATCAAGCATCAACAGCTTGGCACGCTCACGCACTGCTGGCGGAATATCCGCGGCCTTCAAATTAGTGGCGAAGGCGGCGATTTGTTCTGAAATTGCGCGACCTACTGCAGGGGTACTCGTTGTCTGGTTTGTCATCATGATCTCGCGTTAGTCCACCTTGGCACCGGAAAGCTTGACGGCAACGGCCCATCGCTTAAGCTCGGCTTCGATAAACGTTCTGAATTCACTAGGAGAGTTACCAACGGGCACAGCGCCCAACGCGGCAAGCTTGTCGGAGAACTCTTTCTCTTTGAGAGAATTCATGGAAATGCTCGAGAGTTTGCTGATGACATGTTCAGGCGTTTTAGCTGGTGCAACCAGGCCGATCCATGCAACCGCCTGAAACCCAGGGTAGCCAGACTCTGCAACGGTTGGGATATCAGGCGTGACGGCTGCGCGTTCCGCGCTTGAAACGGCAATCGCGCGCAACCGTCCAGACTTAATGTGCGGAATGGCACCTGGACCTGTTTCAAACATCACTGAAATTCGACCCGCCATCAAATCTGTCAACGCAGCCGGTCCACCTTTGTAGGGAACGTGCGTCATATCGATTCCGGCTGCCTGCTTAAAGAGTTCCATAATCAGATGGTTCGTGACTCCACTGCCTCCTGAACCGTAATTTATTTTGCCAGGATTCTTTTTCGCTAATTCGACTAGATCCTTAACCGTCTTGACTGGCAGATCGGGATTGACAACGAGGTACTGCGGCACGACAGCGATCAAACTGATTGGCGCAAAGTCACGCAATACGTCGTAAGGCAGATCTTTATACAACGCCGGGTTCACGGCTAAGGTCGCGCTCGAGCCCATCATTAATGTCAGTCCGTCGGGCGTGGCGCCCGCGACAATACGACTACCCAGGATCCCAGAGGCACCGGGACGGTTATCTACGATGAAATTCGATCCAGGGATATTGTCGGCAAACTTTTGTGCCATGTAGCGTGCCACGATATCCGTCGCTTGCCCAGGCGGGAAACCAACAATCATCTTGACTGGACTTTCTGGATACTGTGCATGACTTGTCAACGCCATCGACATCAGGACGATTGAGCTTAGAACGAGGGTGAAGCGCTTGATCATTTTCATTATCTTGCCTCTTGTATTTTTTAATGGAACTACCGGTTCAGCTACATAACATTGGGAGGATGCGTTCAATCACCCACACCGTGACCACGCTTTGGCACGAGGGCGGTTCGAATGAAGTTCATAATCTCTACGCCGTTTTGGTTAAACGCACGTGTGCGTACGGTCACCATCCCTTGTGTGGGTCGACTTTTGGATTCACGTACCTCGAGTACTTCAGACTCTGCGTACAAGGTATCGCCCGGGAAAACCGGCGCAGTGAGATTGATTTCCTTCCAGCCTAAATTAGCAATTGCTTTGCCGCTAATGTCGTTGACCGTCATCCCCAGCACCACCGCGAGTGTGAGTCCGCTATTGACCAATAATTTGCCAAATTCGCTCTTTGCCGCAAACGCAGCATCGCAATGCATGGGATGGAAATTCATGGTCATCAGCGAAAACTGGGTGTTGTCGGCTTCTGAAATCGTTCGTCCGGGGCGATGCTCGTACACGGCGCCAAGCTCAAAGTCCTCAAGATATCGACCGTAGCTAGTTTGATAGCGTTTGTCCCCGACTTTTTTAATCTCCATACCACCCTCTTTTGTCTGGTTTAGTTGTTTGTCCGGACAAAGTGTCGCTGACAGTCTTCTAACTGTCAAGCTGGAGAAAAGCTAGAGCGGAATGGGGGTCAACGCCGAGCGCCCTGCCAGGCACGCATCAACGTTATCGACAACCGACCGGAGGTAGGCCGCAAATGAATCGGGAGAGAACCCAGCGACATGAGGAGTAACGATGAGGTTAGGGAGCCCCTTCAGCGTTTCAGGCAAATGGGGCTCTCCCTCAAACACATCTAGGCCAGCACCTGCGATCTGCCCATGACGCAACGCAAACGACAAGGCGTCTGAATCCACAACCGAACCGCGCCCCACATTCACGAGGTAACCCTGGGGCCCCAGCGCCTGCAAGACCGCAGCGTTCACCGCATGTCGTGTTTCAGCGCCTCCTGGTGCCGCACAAATCAAAAAGTCCACCTGCCCAGCCAAGGCCTGAAGCGTGGGTACGAACGCATAATCCACGTCCGGGTTAGGCTTACGGTTGCAATAGGCAATTGACATGTCAAACGCACGCACACGCTTGGCGATTGCCTGCCCAATCAAACCAAGACCAAAAATCCCCAAGCGACGCCCAGAAATATCTGGGCGCGCGTGACGAATAGTCTGCCACTTGCCCTGTTGCAACCCTTCCGCAGACACGATGATGTCACGAACGATGGCAAACAAGAGGGCGAGCGCATGATCCGCCACACTGAGCGTGTTGGTGCCACGACCATGACTCGTCGCAATACCTAATTGCTGCGCCGCGACGACATCAATGTTCTCGTAGCCCGCACCAAACGCAGCAACCACTTTCAGCCTAGGCATCTGACGCATCAAGGCAGCATCCCAGCCGTAGGTCCCATTTGTGATCACCGCAACAATGCGTCCACCGAGTTGATCGATCGCGGCTTGTCGCTCGGCAATCACGGGCACATGGTGCACGGTGTAGTGCGCGCGCAAGACCTCGAGCGCCGAGGCGGCAACCGGAAACGCGACAATCACCTCGGGCTTGGCGTGTTGCGTCATCTTATTGCTTATAGCTATCGTCTTTTTTATCAAGCTGGCGCAGCATCGCAGGCCATTCAAGAATGCCAAAGCGTCTGGTAACACTTGGATTCCACTGTGCATTTGCTTTGGCGACGACTTCAGGCTCCGGGATGATCAGCTCCGCATTGCAAGCCATCGCATCTACTTGCACTTTACAAGCCAACTCTAGACGATAAATGGTGTTGAAGGCCTCAGGAATTGACGGACCCACCGCTAACAGACCGTGGTTGTGCAAAATCATCACTTCTGCGTCGCCTAAATCGCGCTGCAAACTTTTTTGTTCAGATAAATCGACCGATATTCCCTCAAAGTGGTGATACGCGACACGAGCGAATCGCGTTGCGGTTTGCGTAAGTGGCAACAAGCCACACTTTAGGGTCGAGACCGTCATGCCAGCACGCGTGTGTGTATGGATAATGCACGAGGCATCAGGCCGAACGGAGTGAATCGCGCTGTGAATCACAAAGCCTGTTCGATTGATACCGTAATGTTCATTTGGGCGGTCGATAATTTTTCCGTCGATATCAATTTTGATCAAGCTAGAGGCCGTGATTTCTTCGTACAACATGCCGTAAGGATTAATCAGATAATGATTAGGCTCGCCCGGCACCATGGCAGAAATATGATTGGCGATCATATCGGTCATGCCATAGAGGGACACCAAGCGATAGCACGCCGCAAGCTCCACTCTTGTATTCCACTCCTCGGCACTCACACGATCTTTGAGAGGCCCAGGTGGAATCTTGGGTGAAGTGTTCATGACAACTGAAGAAACGCTTCCCATAATGTCTTATATGAACGCCTCCCGGTTTGGCAAGAAATATTTGATATCGACAGTAAAGGTGGTTGCAGTCTTATATCCGGTCTGTTTGTGCAGACGCGAAGCCTGCTGACCCTGATGGAATTCGCCGAGAAAGCCCTCGTCTC
>CAJBTJ010000064.1 GCA_903958565.1 uncultured beta proteobacterium | reverse complement strand
TTGCTGGGGCCGGGCCGCCGTCCGGTTGACACTTCCCGCCTGCTGAAAGAAAACCAGGCCCTTCTACGCGTCCAAATGGAACATTCCTCCGGAGGGTCTGGGGCAGGCCGTCACGCTGCGAAGTTGGGGCGAGCCCCAAGCCAGTCCGTCCCGCCAGTCTCGCGTCAGCCTTGTGATGATCGTACTGGACTTCCCCACGAAAAGTAGACACTGAAACAACAGATCTTACTGGTCTATATGTACACTATTCTTGGCCGATGTGCAACTCAACTTGCCTGGTCTTTTCAAAAATTGGCTCGTTACGTCGCATGGGTTGGTCGCCATACGCTCCGCTGACGCTGCGCCGGGGTGAGCGACCAACCCATACTCCTCCACTCCCCAATTTTATTCCGCATCGCTGACTTCCCACAGACGTTGCTTTTCGTATTCGACCGGGCTGAAATAGCCAAGTGAAGAATGCAACCGAGTTCGATTGTAAAACCGCTCAATATAATCTGCGACCGCACGAGTCGCTTGCTCATGTGTCTGGTACTTTTGCCGATACACCTCCTCCACCTTGAAGCTTTTGTAAAAGCTCTCCATCGGAGCATTGTCGTAACAATTGCCACGACGACTCATGCTTTGCACAAGTCCATATTTCGACAGACATTGCTCAAATGCAAGACTGGCGTACTGGCTGCCTCGATCACTATGAATCATAAGCCCTTTAAGTGATGAACGCAGGATGACCGCCTGTATCAGAGCTGAGAGTGCCAGCTCAGAATCGATCTTCTTGCTGGTGGACCAGCCAACGATTTTGCGAGAATAAAGGTCTAGAATCACGCATAGGTAGGTAAAACCTTCCTCTGTTGGGATATAAGTGAAGTCTGTCAGCCAGATCTGATTCGGCTTTTGGGCGACAAATTGCTGATCAAGACGATTCGGAGCCACAGGAAAATCATGATTGGAGTCGGTAGTCAGGACTTTGAATTTCTTGCTGATTCGGGCTTTGATTCCCTGACGATGCATGAGTTTTGCAACGGAGTTTTCACAGCAGTGATAGCCGTTTTTCAGCAATAATCGGTGCATTCGCGGGCTGCCGTAATCGTCCAGTCTAGGAGTGGCGTGGACCCGCTTGATTTGCTCAACAAGCTGCTCTTGTTTCTGAGCCGTTTGCGACGGTTCACGCTTGAGCCACTTGTAGTAGCCAGATCGGGATACGTCCAGCGACTTGCATTGGATCTCTATAGGCCAATGTGACTTATGCTCTTTGATGAATTCGAATTTTACTTCTGATCCATGGCAAAGAGCGCTGTGGCTTTTTTTAGGACGTCTCGCTCCATTTTAAGCTGTCGGTTTTCCTCTCGCAGACGCTTCAATTCGGCTTCTACGGAAGGACTTTGACTGAGCTGATTCTGTAGAGTTCCATTAAGCTCGAACTCTTTTTTCCAGGCCCTCAATGCACTATCGCTAATGCCCATCTCGCGTGCGGCTTCGACGAAGGTCAAGCCCTGCTCGATGATTTTCTTGATGGCTGCCAGTTTGTATTCTCTGGTGAAGACTCGACGACTGCTCATTTGTGAACCTCCTCAATGTGCCTTTGATTGTATCAGAAGATCAGGCGTTCCGCTGTCTACCAAACTTGGGGAGGTTCAGTAAATCGATCTCATCTATCAACTCTCTTCCCGACCGCTTGAGCGTCGCTTACGACATGAATCATTCGATGACCTCCCAGCGACCGCCTTTGGCCGCTCCGACTCGTATCAGGACCCCCACCATTTTCAACTGCTTGATTTGCCACTCGACCCCTTTGCGAGAACAGTCGCAAGGGTTTCTCCCTAGTTTTCTCCCCTAAACCGCGATCACGCAGAAAACTGGGGTTTTATTTTCGCAACAACCTGTTACACTGCGTAGGCTGTGGCGTATAGGTGGCTATTCAAAAGGGAGGG
>CAJBTJ010000063.1 GCA_903958565.1 uncultured beta proteobacterium | reverse complement strand
TGTTTGAGTTTTCCAAGCGTAGGGGGAGAGCGCATCGCCAAGCACATAAAACTCGTTTTTTAAGTTTGGTGCCAAAAACCGCCAACCTTTTTTATCGATTTGAAACACAATCGGTGCACCAGACAGAGTTGTTTCATCTTTACCTTGATTCAGACTAACGAGCAGTCGGCGATTCATATCTTTCCACTGCGTCTGTTCAGTATTGAAAAACGATACTGATAACATCCCAAACGTAATGCTGAGGATCAGTAAAACAACGAGTACTTCAATGAGTGAAAAGCCAGCTTGATCGCCTTTTTTACCAATTGCCAAGATCGGCGTCAAAACCGGTTCCTCCAAGCTTATTGTCGGCGCCGAGACTAAAGACATCAATTTCTGCTCGGGTACCTGGATTTGAGTATTGATACGCAAAGCCCCACGGGTCTTTTGGTAGGCGGTCGACATAGCCGTTTGGTTTCCAGTTTTGTGGAATGGGTTCGCTAGTAGGTTTTGCCACCAGAGCGGAGAGCCCTTGTTCGGTGGTGGGATAACGACTGTTATCTAGGCGATAAAGTTTGAGCGCTTGAATGATTGAGCTAATGTCTTGTTTGGCAGCTATCACACGTGCCTCATTGGGTTTACTCATAATCTGCGGCACGATCAAGGTTGCCATGATTCCGATGATCGCGATGACAACCATCACCTCAATCAACGTGAAGCCAAGCGGTGACCGATTTTTGGCGAGACAATCCTCGCGGGTTTGGTCGAAGATGTTAATTTTTCTCATTTGAGTTTGATTCCAAAATAGACAAAAGTAGGCCAGATAGGGATAAAATCGGTATTCGAGATCATCTTTGACAACCTATTCAAACAGTGTCTAATCAATTAAGTTCGATCGCTCGGTGGTTCAGAAAGATCAAAGAGTTTCTAACTGCTGATCGCTCGATCGACTGGGCAACGTCTGGGCATAAAGTTGTTGGTTACCTAACATCAAAGTCTGCAAATCAGAACTTGTATCGTTCTGGGCAGTGGGGTAGCTTTTTCAATCAATTGAAGCCCTTATGGGTTGCGAAGGTAATTGGAAATATATTAGTGTTGTGTATCGTTTTGACCCTGATATATACCTACTTAGCGGTGCAGCGTTTACCAAGATTTTCGGATGCTGTTCAACCCGCGCAGATTTATCAAGTGCATGATATCCAACAAGCTGCCAAACTCTTCGGTCATAAAGACCTCGACCTCTCTAAAATTCAACTGACAGGCTTGATGCGTCATGATGCTTCATCCAGTGGGTACGCGATATTTGAGATCGATGGAAAAAATTCCGGAGCCATTGCTGTTGGTGAGACTTTTGATAAAGGGTACTTTTTAAAGAGTCTTGGGTCCGATAGCGTAGAGGTTGTTTATCAAGGTAAGCAAATTTCAGTTCCGATGACGGCAAAACGCTTTTAACCTTCATTAGAAAAGACAAAGCAGATGTATGTTTACGTTACCGTCTGGATTGTCGTGCTTGTGTGGGCATCGCTCATCGATCTAAAGGAGTTCAGACTTCCCGATTGGCTCACTCTGCCTCTCATCGTAAGCGGCGTGATATTCAACACGTTTAGTGCAAATAGTTTTTGCTCAACTGCTGAGGCATTGCTTGGGGTCATGATCGGGTATGGATTACTACGGTTAGTCGATGAGTGTTATTTTAAAATTACAAAACGGCGAGGGATCGGGCAAGGTGATGCAAAATTGCTAGCAGCGATTGGAGCGACTTTAGGCTGGCAAGCAATCTTCCCGGTATTGTGTTTTTCCTCGATACTCGGGTTAATTGTTGGCCTAATCCTGATTAAATTTAAACGTTTGACGCTTCAAAATCCAATACCCTTCGGGCCATTTTTGAGCATTTTCGCTTGTGCGTTCATTCTCGATAAAGTGCTGTTGGCTGGATCTTAAATCTTTTGCTGAACAACCCGTCTGCTTTCAGCGACCATACCATCCGATATTTCTTTACGTTTACGGTTGTAAACACCCCAAGTAATGTTTCCTTGATAAAGATCTAAGCGATTTTTTTGAGCCGCTGGAAACGCAACGAGTTTGTTGTAATCAGCCATCTGCTTGTTTGCGGCCGATGTTAAAGCCAACGCCTCGTTCATTTCGTTAGCAAGTTTGTCATACGCCTGAGACCAGGCGTTAAGAGCATTTTTTTGTGCCTGAGTGATTTTGGTTCTGTCGGACATCATGGCAAGGCTCAATTCGCTGGGTGTGCAAAAGGTCTTGGCAAAATACGTCGCATACTCTGGTTCAATACAGAGTGATTTTATTTTTTTGCTCAGGGCGATGACGGCTTCTAGCGGTGAAGGCTCTTCGGCCGGTGCAGGGTTTAGGATACTGCCACCAGGGGGAACTGCGCACGCGCTGAGCAGCATGACTAGAAGTATGGCAAGTGCGCGCATAAGCTCTAAAAGATAAGTACACCAACGTTGATGTTCAAAGAATTATGTTTGGCCAACACGATTACAGGCTCTTGCAAGCAATCATAGTGGACACTATATCATAGTGACATAATAAATATTTTGTTAGACATGGTGTGGCGTGCCCAGCTTTGGCCGTGAGGCATGTGAAATTAGCCCCCCTTTGGTTGCGAAGCGGGCGGGTATGCCCGTGACGACGCCGACCAATGGGCTTTCGTCAGATGTCCCTTATTCAAACATGGGATACCACCGCCCCCTCTCCAACCCCGAAAATCGGCGGCTTCGTTATGTAGACCTAGGCACTGTATTGTTCTCAAACGATGCTGCTAGGGCGTTAAAAAACCACCCGAAGGTGGCAGTCTTGCTTAGTACCCACGACCAAGGTTTAAGGTTGCCGGTGCAGCAAGGGCCAGCAGGTTTGAGCGTATTTAAAGAACCGCTTAATTTTACAAAACTGCATCATAATGACTGTCAATCATTATTCGTATTAATTGTGCGCTTTTGCCAGAGCCGGGCGTAAGGACACCAGAAGGCAAAGTGAGGGGGGCGCAGCAGCTGGGTCGCTAAATAAAGACCCACTTAAAGAGGG
>CAJBTJ010000062.1 GCA_903958565.1 uncultured beta proteobacterium | reverse complement strand
CTGTGAACGCACAGTCTGCGTTTAAAGGTTTTTATGGACAAGTTGGCATTGGGTATGAACAAAGCTCTTCTAGTTTCACTGGTGGAAGTGTTAGCGGTGCGGGTTATAGCGTGAACGCTAATAACTCTAATGCTTTTACTGGCGGAGTTGGTATTGGTGGATATTTTCCATTAACTTCTAATTTTTTACTTGGTGTAGGTGCTGTATATTCTCCAATAGCAAGCTCCAGCTCCAACTTCACACTATCAATTGCTGGCGTTGGAGACATTGTTGGATCTTACAAGAAGAAAGATTCGTACAATATTTTTCTTTCCCCAGCTTTCGTAATTGATAAAGACAAGTTAGCCTACGCCAAGATTGGTTATACAGGGACTAATGTTCAAACCACTGCTGCAGGTGCTTCTGAAACTAAAAGTTACACTGGTTACTCTTTGGGATTAGGTTACCGTCAAGTAATTCAAGGTGGTTTTTATGGTTTTGGCGAAGTTAATTACGCAGCCTACTCAAGCCAAAGCGATGGCGGTGGTTTTAGTGGAAGCAGTAAACCTACAGCAATTAATGTTATGTTCGGTGTAGGCTACAAGTTCTAATTAAATTACACTCAGTCTAAAGCCACTGCCAGTCAGTGGCTTTTTTATTTATTGTAATGACGGGTTGATGAAAAAGCGGATTCTCTCCCTACCCACCACCACGATTTCACAGACTTAGACACCCTAAAAACAGGATTTAGCACCGTAGTAACAACGGTTTGAGTTGTCAGACAGAGTTATAGCCACAGTAGCCCCGATTCACACAGCATCACAGTCAATTTGTTACGATTCTATGTGCGGCGAATTAGCTCAGCCAGTTAGCACCACGGAATCATAATCCGCCGGTCCCCTGTTCGAATCAGGGATGCGGCACCACTAAAATCAGCGTAAACCCTCACGCCCGCGCAATACGAATCGGTAATCATCAGGGTTATTACCGAATACACGTGACGTGGAGTCTCCCTCGATTTGCGGTTATCGTTGCTCATTGAATTTAAAAACTCGGAGACTCCCTTGAAAAACTTAATACGCGCGCTCGCGGCCATAGCGCTAGTTTTTTCTTCAGGGGCGGGCTTCGCGCAAGACTATCCCACTAAACCCATTAAATGGATTGTCCCGTACACCCCAGGGGGGTACACCGACAACGTCACTCGCTTAGTGACGACTCGTATGGCGACAATCCTGGGGCAGCCGATCATCATCGAGAACAAACCTGGCGCTAATTCGATTATCGGTGTCGATCAGGCCACCAAAGCCGCGCCCGATGGCTACACCATGCTCACGACGATCACCGCACATGCCGCCAACATCACGTTGTACGAAGGCAAGTTGCCGTTTGATCCTTACCAGTCGTTAATACCGATCTCTCTGGTGACGACGACGCCTTTGGTGCTGTCAGTTAACAAGGATTTGCCTGTCAAATCAATTGGTGAGTTAATTGCCTATGCCAAAGCCAATCCAAGCAAACTCTCGTTCGGCTCCTCGGGGGTAGGTGCGGCGGCTCACCTGACCTCTGAACTACTGAAGCACACCGCTGGCATCAATATGGTTCACGTCCCCTACAAAGGAACAGCCCCAGCGTTGACTGACTTGATGTCTAACAGCATCCAGGTGTTAGTCGATGCGCCAAGCGGTGTCGGCGCAAATATTCGTGCCGGTAAGATTAAAGCTCTGGCGGTTTTCTCTGATAAACGCCTGGCGAGCTACCCCGACGTGCCTACGATTGTTGAGTCGGGCGGCCCTAAAATTGAGTCCTCGAGTTGGGTGATGTTTTTTGCACCGGCAGGCACCCCTAAGGCGATCGTTGACAAGTTGTCGCTAGCGGTCAGAGAGTCGCTGAAGTCCGAAGAGCTGATCAAACGCCTTTCGGATCAAGGAATTATCACCGTTGGTAGCACGCCCGCCGAGGCAGATGCGTTTCTAAAGGCTGAAATCGCTAAGTGGGGCAATCTGATTAAAACAGTCGGAGTGAAGGCCGAATAATTTCACTACAACAAGAAGCTGCGGCGGAATTAAAAAGAGGCTAAACCAACCGTATGCCTTTGGATGCGGCCTAGTAATAATAATTACGTTTGCATCTTCGATGTGCTCGTGCATCACTGGCCTTTAACTTTTACTGCTTCGAACCCTCAGTGATCCGACGCCCCAACGAAATGGCGTACGGAGCTGTTCTCGCCCGCAACATTGGATCTGGCGCTCCTTCAACCCCTTTCGGCATGATGTTTGGATCAAAGGTTATGTTCAAACAGGCGCCTGTGGTGTCTGCTGAAACTGAAACAACCTTCAATACACCCAGAGTGATTTTCTTTCGTCCCTCGGGAAGTGGGATTGTCGCATTGTCAAGTACATCGCCTGCTTGAGCAATTTCTAGATTGAAATTGAAAGACGCTTTACCTGCGGCTACCCGTTGACGCAAATCTTCAAACAAAAAGTTTGGGCCTTTTGACTTCGCTTCCTCATCGGAGAGT
>CAJBTJ010000061.1 GCA_903958565.1 uncultured beta proteobacterium | reverse complement strand
GTACAGCCCCCTGCCATTCGCGCGCCATACATCGCTAGTGCACCACCCACGATCGCAGCGGTGTAACGCTTCACCTTAGATGGCCCAAAGCGCTCTAACCATACTGTCGGTATTGTTTCAATGACAAACGTACGGGATATCAACGACGACGCTAGGGCACCAAAGAAGGTTCCAATTAAAAACAAGGTGCCGTAGTCAAGTTTCATGACATTGGTTTTCCAATAAGCATTGGTTGACACGGCTTCCGAACCAATGATTGGACTCATGACACCGCCGGCAATTTGTCCAATTGATGTTGTGATGCCAATTGGATTCGCCACTACGACGAAGACGATCCAGCTAAGCACACCGATTCCGACTCCTGCGAGGTATGGGGTCCAACGCGATGAAGCGCTGCTCACACCGTTGATTTTCTTTCGAGTTGCCATTCATGCTCTCCCTTATCAATGACTAATAATTACTTTGTTTAATATATATAATTACATTTTATTAAAAGATAAATTAATAGATTTTTAATGCTTTTGCATTGATATAAGTCAATCGGGCTGCTCTAAGTTCAGAATGAAGTTCGCCTTCACCAACCGGACGGCGAGCGACAAGCGGACTCAACTTGGTCTCCCCGCGTAGTAGTGCGATAATCCGAGATGGATTCAGTATCTTTACTCACCTATCAAATTTGAGGCTTTTCGCTCATGACACAACATTTGGATTTGTTAAAAATCGCCCAAGAAGAACAAAGCGGCGATCTTTTCAAGATGCTTGACGGTATCTACAAGCGCTCATCAGCCAAGCCCGTTGGGTGTCCCGATGCGATCATCTGGGAAGGCGGCAATACCCATGGTGACGTCAAGCCCGTAGCGCACGCCTTCACCGACATGTTCGCGCTGAACGGCACACTGATGGCACTTGACGTACTCGGCCTACCCTTCCTTGGCGTCCCAATGATGGCCCAGTTCCGTCATGACTCGAAACTTGAGTCCTTGGAATGGTTCGGCAAGCTCGATTACACCGCCCTAAAGTGGTCAACCGCTGGCGACTTTATGGTCAATGAAGGCGGAAAAAAAGTGGTTGTGAACGGCAAATCGGCAAACGCTCCCCTGCGCACTGCCGCAGGCGTGTATTGCAACGTGCGCCCTTACGGTGGCATCACCAGCATCCGTTTTATGCCCGGTCTGCCCTACTCGCAAGACAAAAAGAAATTCAAAGTTGATCCCGCAACGGGCGTGATCCACTCTGAGATGAACACCCCAGGTGTGCGCATGGCCTACGCTGCGCGTCTGTTCCTGAAGATGGTTCACGAGACAGGTCAAATCGGTCGCGTCGCAACCAAACCTACTCAGGCACAAGAAGACGCGATCAACGCCGGCATCATGCGTTGGTTGCTCCAAGGTACAAAGTTCAAGCTCAAGCGTCAATACACAGTGGACGCCTACGAAGAACACCGCGCTAACGTTGATGCAATCGTTGCCTGCCTGCCAAAAGACTTCAAGGCTGGCATGGAAAACTGGGGTGGTGATATATACGAGCACATCTCCGACACCAACTTTGGTCTGCTCCTGCATGACATGATTCGTCAACGTCCTTGCATCGTTTACGCAACGGACCTCGACGGCGATCGTCTGACCGACTTGATGGCGGACGCACCCGATGTCTTGCGCGACTGGGGCCAGATCGTGCTGGATAAGGTTGGCGCAAAAGTCGACATGAAGAAACTCTGGACAGAAATGGGTTACACCATGACCAACGGCAAAGACATGACGAGTGTCATGTACCGCGTCCACGGCGCACCAATTTATGAGCAAACACTCGGTTCCGCCGATGCAATGCTTCTACGTTTGCTAGACGGCGACGAAACAGTTGGTGGAGAAAAGCAGCCTTACGACCCACGTATCCATTTTGTTCTGATCAACGAAGCCTACAAAGCGGCAAACCCAGGCAACAAGCAATTGGCTGACTGGCTTGATGCACAACTTGCAACCTTCGATAAGATTTATGCGGGCGAACGCCCACGCTATATCGATGGCTACAAGAAGCTCAAAGCTGCAATTCGGCCTTGGGGCGCCTAAGGCAGAGCAATAGAGTGGGCGACCGCTAACTCTATCCACAAAAAAGGCCTCGCTACGCGAGGCCTATTTTATGCGAACTAGATCCTGAGCCGAGGCCGTGCTTATTTGAAACGCGCACGATCAAGAATTTTTTGTGCTTCGATTTGATTACGTCCCATCGCCGCAACAGAGACATTTTCGACCTTAAAAGGTCCAAGCTT
>CAJBTJ010000060.1 GCA_903958565.1 uncultured beta proteobacterium | reverse complement strand
TGGATACTAGGTTTTGCATAGGCGCAGTCAGATCGGCTTCCAGAAAGTAAAGGTTTGCTTACCCAAACAAGGATAGGAATACCTTTAGATAACCGTTTGATTTTACTGGCAAATGCGTTCTGGAACCTCACAAACTCTGTCAGGCGGACTCACCAGGGAGCCCGCCCCATCCCGACGTTCAGGACGAGAGCTTTTTCATCTCTGCATACAGGTCCGACTTACCCTCAAAGCCAATACCGACAAGGGAAGGCAAAGTCACATAGCCATTTTGCACTTTTACACCATCCGGGAAGCCACCGTAGGGTTGAAACAAGTCTGGATAAGACTCGTTACCACCCAACCCCAGGCCTGCTGCAATCGCCAAAGACATCTGGTGTCCGCCGTGAGGAATACACCGCGTCGCAGACCAGCCGTATTCCTTCAGCATCTCAAGCGTACGCAAATACTCCACCAGACCGTAACTTAAGGCACAGTCAAACTGCAACCAGTCTCTATCCGGACGCATCCCACCATGTCGAATCAAGTTGCGTGCATCCTGCATCGAGAATAGGTTTTCACCGGTCGCCATAGGGTTCTGGTAGTGGTTCGCAAGCTCCGCTTGCAAGGTGTAATCAAGCGGATCGCCCGCCTCTTCATACCAAAACAAGTTGTAGGGCGATAGCGCCTTGGCGTAGGCAATCGCTGTCTTCAAATCAAAGCGTCCGTTCGCATCCACCGCCAATCGCTGACCCGGCCCAAGTAGTTTCAATACGGATTCAATCCGGGTGCAGTCCTCTGCGAGCGACGCACCACCGATTTTCATTTTGACAACTGAATAACCCCGGTCGAGATAGCTCAACATCTCAGACTTCAGCCCATCCAAGTCTTTGCCCGGGTAGTAATAACCCCCTGCGGCATACACAAAGACCTTGGGATTAGCCTGACCATTACCATAACGCTCAGCGAGCATCTGATGCAACGGCTTTTCTTCAATCTTCGCCACAGCATCCCACACGGCCATATCGATGGTACCGATCGCAACCGAGCGCTCACCATGACCACCAGGCTTCTCATTACGCATCATGGTTTCCCAGACTTTATGCGGACAAAGAATGCCTCGATCATCGAGCAGTGTGTCTGGCTTGGCTTCGATCGCACGCGGAATGAAGCGCTCGCGCATCAACGCACCCTGCCCGTAACGACCATTTGAGTTAAAACCATACCCAACCACCGGCTTACCGTCGCGGATAACGTCCGTCACGACGGCGACCAAACTCAGCGTCATCTTGGAAAAATCGATGTACGCGTTACGGATATCGGATTTGATGGGACGTGTTGATTCTCGGATTTCTACGATTTTCATAGCGAAACTTTTTTGTTCAAGTGAGTGAAGAGCCGCCGCAGATTTGAATATTCTGACCGGTAATGGCAGCAGCGTTAGGGCCGATCAGATAGCGAACAAGTGATGAAATTTCTTGTGGTTCGATTAACCTCCCGATAGGTGGCAAGACGGGAGGCGAGGCGCTACGTCCGGACTGCTTAACCATTCCGGTGTTCGTCGCGGCGGGTGAGACGACGTTCACAGTCACGCCATCACGCACTACCTCGGCGGCCCAGCTGCGCGCTAAAGCATTCAATGCAGACTTGGTGGCTGCGTAGTGACTGCGTCCGGCAATTCCTGCCGAAACGCGACTACCGATTAACACCACTCTACCGAACTGTTGCTCCACCATACGAGGAATTAAATGATTTCCAATCGCGCTCGCCGCCGCAACATGCACCCCCCACATCACCTCAAGATCCTCTGGGGATAATGCTCCAAGTCTAGCGACGCGCAGCAACCCAGCCGCGTGCACGAACACACCAATAGACGCGCAAGAAGCAGCAACCTCCTGCGCAGCCAGGGCATCACGCAGATCCACTGCATGCGGCATAAAGCACTCATGGCTGATTGCTTCTGGCAATATATCTAGCCCATGTACCGTCCAGCCTGCTGCTAACAAGTCCTGTGCAATCGCACAACCCAGCCCAGAACTTGTTCCAGTCACGAGCGCACTGAATTTACTGCGCACGTATATTGGCCTCGTTAATAATGGTTTGCGACATGTTCATATCTGCTTTTTGAAACTTAGCAAAGTCGGCAGCTGTACCAGGATCAACGATGAGTCCTTGCTCAACGAGCTTCTTAGCCATGTCACCCTTTAGTGCTGCTAACGACTCAGCGCTCAACTTATTCACAACGGCAGCTGACGTGCCGGTTGGCGCCCAAAGTCCATACCAGCTATAAAACTCATACCCTGGAACGGACTCCGAAACGGCCGGAATATTAGGCATGCTGCTGAGTCGATCTTTCGACGTGACTGCAATGACTTTTAATTTACCGGCCTTAGCGAACGGCTGGGACCCCAGAATTGGATCGATAAAACCGTCAATACGCCCACCCACCAAATCGGTGTAGGC
>CAJBTJ010000059.1 GCA_903958565.1 uncultured beta proteobacterium | reverse complement strand
TCACTTTCATCAAGACTTGGGTAGTAACCCGAAGGGAGGAAAAGTGAAATGCCGAACTCAGTGAGAGTGTGGTGATAGTGATTCATCAATGAGTCGGCAGCATTGTTGATTACAGTAAATCGTCAATCGTCGTCTCGGGGTGTGGGTGTTTTGAAGCATCCTCACGACCACGCAAACCTGCGAACCAACCTTTGGTTTGTGCCTTTTCACGACCGATGTACTTGAAATCAACTTTGCCCATCACAACTTTGATTGAATCTTTACTGATCCGCGTCGGGAATAATCTCGCGACATGAGACTGGATGATGGTGGTTACCATATTGTCAACATACGACATTTGTTCTGCTGAGCCTGCGAATGGTTTTGATCCGTCAATCCGGGCGGCATTGGCCATTGCAAACAATTTCTTGTACGGAGTCTTGAGCAGATCAGTGACGGTTCCTGGCTTGGCGTCGGTTCCACGATCCTTTTTGCTGATGAAGTAATCGGAGAGTGGCATCTGAACCTCAGTAGCAGTGCGTTGTTCAATATCTCTCTTACTCTCAAAATATGGCTGCTGCTCATCTTTAAACTTCTTCTTGACCGCACCCTCAATGTCATTGCCTGCTTTGGTCACTGTCCGGTCGTATTCCTCAATGAACTGGTAACCGAGTTCTGGATTCCCCGTCAACTTACCGAAAAGGCCAACAAGTAGAGCAACTGGCGTGATGGCCACACTGAGAACTATCTTGCCCGCAAACTTGAGCACCCAGTATCCGCCTGAGGCCAACCATTGAATCTTGCTCGCGACAAATGATGCGGCGCCTTTGAGGTCGTCGACGAGTCCTTTAGCATCGGGCGACTTGCCAACAAATTCACAAATAAGTTTCGCACCTTTATCAAGCATCTCTGGCGTTGATCCACCTTTAACGTAATTCTGTAACCAAGATGCGGAAATGTTGAATTGGCTAACCAGAGATGTCGCTTCGGCGTCTAACTCGCCGTCAGGCTTCACTAAGCCTGCGCTGTACTTGATGAGTTGGGCGGCGGCGGCATATGCATCAATACCGAGGTTTTCAACTGATAGGTCATCAACTCTTTTGCCGAGTTCTTCAGACTTCCTCATCTGTTCTTCAGTAGGTTCGCCTCCCATTGCTGCCTTATGCATATCAAGTTCTAGTTGCGCTCGATTTAGTTCATCGCGCGAGGCGGCGAGGGCACTTGCCGAGCTCCACTGAGATATTTTGCTCTGCAGTGCAACCAGACCATGACCAATAGCTCCTGCGGCGATCAGCGCAGCACCTACAACCGCTCCAGCCCCAGTCGGCGCAGTTGCCAGCAATGTTATTTGTCCGCCCATGCTGATGAGGTCTGAAGTCAAACGGAAAATCGAACGGATGTATTCTGACCTTGCAGATGCCGCCAGGTTTGTGAGTGAAACCAATAACTTCTTGTTTTCAAGACTGGGGCTTGTTGCTTCGGCTTTTTTGAGTTGGTCAATTTGACCCTCGGTAATCGCCGCAGCCTTATTGGTTTCATGGACAGCGATGATCTGCTTACCGAGGTCAATGGTGCTGTAAGCGAGTCCTATTCCGGGAATTGCACCCGATGCAACAGCTGCACCGGCAGTCACTGCAATTGACGTCGAATTTTGGCATATCGATAACGCTGATTTAACGGAGGCAATTAACTGATCGCGAGCTGAACCTGTGGTTTCGTTGTCCCATTCAGTTACCAGTCGAACAATGGTTGTGAACAAGGCCGAAACTGAAGTCACGAGTCCCAGTGCACCACCCGTTATCGCTGAATCTTTGACCGCTTGGGGTTGCATGTCGGGCGGCACCGCGGGCTTAAGGAGGCGGCGGGAGATATTCTTGTCTACGCGGATGATGATATACAGGCGCTGCCCGGCTGGCTAGAG
>CAJBTJ010000058.1 GCA_903958565.1 uncultured beta proteobacterium | reverse complement strand
TATCAGTCAGGCAGGTACGCCCGAGCAGCCCTATTACACCAACTCAAGTCAGTTACCTGTAGGCTATACCGACGACCCGTTCGCTGCGCTAGAGATGCAAGAAGCCTTGCAATCACGCTATACCGGCGGCACGGTGCTGCACTTGTACATGAACGAAGCCATTTCCTCGGCTCAAGCCTGCAAACAGTTGGTCCATCGTGCGCTAGCAGGATTTCGGCTGCCTTACATCACCATCACACCAACGTTTTCGATATGCCCCACGCATGGATATCTATCAGGACAACACGAGTTTTGTCCTAAGTGCGACGAATCCCTAATGCACAAGCAACATCTTGAAGCAAACGCTTAACTATTTATCCCCTTTGTAAACCGGAGTTATCACCATGACCAATCTTGCTGAAGTTCTGCATTTTCAACGACCTATTGTTGCGCTGGATCAAGCCCGCCGTACTCGGTGCGAAGTCTGGACCCGCGTGATGGGCTATCACCGTCCGGTGACATCCTTTAACACCGGCAAGCAGGGAGAATTTAATGAGCGACTGTTTTTTAACGAACCTCAATCACGGTAAACGCACGCCTAGTATCGGAGGCTTCGTCCCCTTTTCAACGGTTGACTGGCCGGGTGAGCTTTCTGCTGTAGTTTTTATTGCAGGTTGCCCATGGGCTTGTCATTACTGCCATAACCCACACCTTCAGCAACGAGGCGGGGCTCTATCGTGGGAAAACATCCTGAGCACACTGCAAAAGCGCGTAGGTCTCTTAGACGGCGTGGTGTTTTCAGGGGGGGAGCCCTTTAGTGACCCACTTTGTACGCAATTGATTCGTCAGGTTAAAGCGCTGGGTTTTAAGGTGGCTGTTCACACGGCAGGCATCTACCCATCGCGCCTGCGCGAGGCTCTCCCCAGCTTGGATTGGGTTGGCTTTGACATTAAGACGACGCCTGGGGGCTACCCGGCCCTAACGGGACGCCACCAGAGCGCAGAGCCGGTGCAACAGTGTCTCGAGGCGTTAATAGCGTGGGGCGGGCCCTTTGAATGCCGTACCACTTGGCATCCCGACTGGCTCACAGAAACAGCTTTACTTGATTTGGCGCAACGCCTCTCGGCTCAAGGCGTGCGGAAATATGCTGTTCAGCGCTCTCGCAGCACAACCCGTTCTTTGCCCGTCGCTGAAGTGAGCCTCATAGGACGCACGACGCTACGAGGTCTGTTTCAAACATTTTCTTATAGGTGAGTCCTCATGGCCAAACCACTTGACGTCTGCGAACTATTGGCTCACGCGCCACTTTTCTCCTCGCTTAATCGCAACTCATGCGAAATTTTGGCGAACTCCGCACAGGTCCATCGTCTTCTTAAGAATAAATTTCTATATCGACGCGGCGAAGCTGCTGCCGGCGTCTATCTCGTTGCAGTGGGTTGGATCAAGGCGTCGATCCCCGTTGCGAGGAGCCGTCACGGCAAGGTCATTGAGATGTTTGGCCCAGGTGATTCATTTGGCGAAACACTGATGTTGTTAAACCATCCGCATATCGTTGACGCACAAGCGCTCGATG
>CAJBTJ010000057.1 GCA_903958565.1 uncultured beta proteobacterium | reverse complement strand
CGAAAATCTCTGAATGACTTCACGGGAAACTCTGAAAAGGGCACGAGATAGTCTTGCGATTGATCGTGCAATCGGTGCGCAAAGTGATGCGCTGTCTGGATCGCTCCTTGCGTGCAAGACTCGTCCACTCCAGTGCGCAATCCGGGCGGACGCTTCTGCTCGGCATTGGGCTCTTAATGCTTTGCGTGAGCGCCTGGTTATTGATGCTCAAGGTTGGCGGGTGGGTGCATAACAAGTCGTCTCTGCATCGTGCGACAGATGCAGCCGCTTACAGTGCAGCGCTAATCTTTGCTCGTAATCTCAATCTGCATGCCTACTTGAATCGCACGCAACTCGCCCATCAGGTCGCACAGCTCCATCTCTTTTCAATGGCCGCCGCAGAGCGTTTCCGATCGAGACTTGCCAGGCAGGCGTCCGCTCAAAACCCACCAGCGTCATTATTGAGTTTCCGTTTTGGTACGCATCATGGTGGCGCATACAGCACGTCCCGATCGGGTGGTCTTAACGACGCACCTCTGCGCAATGCGCTGAGCAGTGCGTTCGAACAACACGAGGAACTTATACATACGGTACTCAACCAAGTCCGCGAGTCAAGAATACATACCTCGTCAGAGATCGATCGCGTGTTGACGCATGCACTCGTGATGAACCTCGGTCAAAGTGGCTCAGCACACCGAGGGTCATCACTTAACGCGCTGGGTGTTCAATATCGAATGGTGCGTGATGACACAAATAAATTCATAATCAGTCGTCCAACAAGTGATGAAGAGTGGTTTGGCCTGTTGCAAGACGTACGAGGGCGGTATCGATATCTTGATGATAGGCGTTCCGTGGCACGGAGCTTTAATGGAATGAATCTTAGATGCCCTTGGAGGCAGCATCAGTTAAGGCGCCGCGGGAGCCTTACGCTCACGCGCGAGGGAGTCTGGCGCAGTGAAGAAAATCAGTCTTTCCATAATGTGCGCTTTAATCGGGTCATTGGTTGCTACTACCGTGAGTACCCAATGGGCTGGGCAACGTTTGAAACGCGTCCCAATGCACCCTCCGGACTCGGTTCGCTTGATGAGCCGATGCAAACGTTCAAAGATAAGTCGTTTTGGAAATGGGCCGGTGAGCGTGCGTGGTCTGGTTGGAACATATTTGGCGGAACACGCAATCCGTTGGCCGAACGATGGGCACATCAAGCACCTGTGGTGTGGCGCGCTCGGCAGCAGGCGCGATACACACGACTCAGTCACGTTCGGCCAGATGCCTCAGCACAGCTGGTGATTGAGGTTACTCAGCGTTGGCTTGACTATCCGACCCTGAGGTCACTCTCTGCTGCAGAGGCCTACTTTTTAGACCCTTCAACCGATAAGAGCGGACGCGCAGAGGCGCCTAGCCTTTTTAAACCGTTTTGGCTTGCGCGTCTGATTCGGATCCCGAAGCGACCATCACTTGAAGGGCACTCAATGCGAGCTACCCAATGACGCCTCGTATTAGAAATCAAGGCGGTCAGGGTCTCCTGGAGTCCCTCCTTGTGCTGGGAGCTCTCGTCGCTCTTCTGTTTGGTCTCCATTCTACGGCAATCCTGCGGCAGTTCACGCTAGTGGCCCTGCAGGAAAGTACACTCGCCGTTTTCATCGGTCGCAGCGATACGAGGGTTGTTCATAGTCCAATTGCAGATGCAAATCATCAGCGTGATACTGAGAATGAGCTATTAGGGATCAGTTCAGGGACATTTCTCCGAGCAACGGATATACGCCGCACGCCGGCCTCTTCCGTAGGACAGTTCTATCTGTCGCCCAAGATCACGACAGCGGTGCAACGGCATAGTTACCTCTATTCAGGTGACGGGAGATCACGCTCAAGCCAATCTATACATTTGAATATCGGCAACTCAACTACATTTTGGCGAAAATCCGCAGAGGGAAGTCTAGGCCTTGCGAGGCAGGTAATTGCACGTACTAAGTATATCGATGCGGCTTGGCGGCGTGCTAGACCTCAGCTCGATTGGCTAGGTGCTTGGAAAGATCTCGTTCCACGAAACTCGGCGTGGTGAAAAAGATGATCTATCAATTTTTAAGGCTGATTTCCATTGGAACCTTGTCTTTAGGCTTTGCACAGGCAAGCAATACGACCGATTTACTCCATTCCTTTTCTCCTGAAATTCAATTTCAATCCATGATCGATAAAGTGTGCATTCAGGGTTTTTATGCACAGGTGTATCGACTTCTTGGGCGCTTGAATTTCGAGCGAGCGATCAGTAAGGTGGCCGGCATCATACCCTTGGAGTCCGTTGGAGAGGTTCAACCCAATTTTTTCCTAGCGCATTGGTCGAATGACCCTCAATCTCATTTGATCGGATTATGGCCGGTGTCAGAGACTGAGGTTGACGGGATTTACTCCACACTGTCCGCCGTTGATCAGACAGGGCGTGCTCCAAACCCGTTGGGTTGCAAGTACTTGGATAGCGTCGCGCGTGACATGATCGCTTGGATCCACCCAGCAATGGGGCTTCGGCCTGTTCTGTCGAGTGTTGACCATGCACGGGTTGATCCCAGCCATACCCTCATCTATTCAAGCTGGCTCCCATCGCCTCGCTTAGTCACCGCCATTTCTATCGCTCTTGACAAAGCGGGCTGGAATTTCGAAATGGACCGGACGTCAAAAGGGCTGTTTACAGCCCCGCGGTCGATCGTAGCGATCAAGGCAAGCGCTCAGCTCAATTTAAAAATATTTTCTGTGTCGGGGAGTTCGATTCTATTCATGGTTGGCCAGCAGGGGAAGGCATATGAGCATCAATGAGCGTCATCGAAAATGGGTAGTGCTGGGCGTGTCAATCACCCTTGGGTGCTGCTCGGCTTTGGCCATTAGTACTTATCTGGCGAACAAAACAACAGAGCTAGAAAATCGCAACAGTGTGGAGTACGTGCATCTTTTGGTTGCCTCGAGGGACCTTAAACGCGACTTGGTCATTCGTGCAGAAGATTTGCAAGAGCGCGTATTTCAAGCGAGTGGCGTTGCGGAGGATGCGCTGCATTCGCACGAGATAGACTCGGTGTTAGGCAAGCGTTTAACTGTCGATCTCCATTCTGGTGCTTGGTTACTCAGTAGTTCCTTGTCTGCCCCAGCTGTGCTGACACTATCTGAGCGTTTGGATCCAGCGCTGCGCGCCGTAACTCTGTCCGTCGATCCTGTCAATGCAATGTCGGGCTTGCTAAAACCGGGCGATCGTGTGGACTTATTCGTATCTTTCGATCACGAAGGTAAACGTGTGACAGCTTTATTGCTTGGAGGCGTAGAGATCTTAGCAACCGACCAGCACACCAGGGAGGTAAACAGTCGTGAGGGTACATTGGAAAACGGGTTTTCAACCATTACGGTTGCAGTGTCCCCAAATGACTCCATTCGCGTGGTGGCCGCCCGACAGAGCGGCGTCATCAGTGCTGTGATGAGTGCACGGCATGCACAGACTGCGCGGCTGCCGTCTGAGTCTAACGCGATGAATCTCGAGGAAGTGCTTGGCTTAACTCGATGGGGACCAGTCGACACCGCTTCAGTGATCTATGGCGACCGACTTGAGGGCAACGCAGATCTTCAAGAGAGCAGCGGTCCTCGGTACTCAGGTGCAGGCGCTACTGAAGTTTTGGAAAAGCGTCGATGATTCGCATCAGGGATTTCGCTCTATGTCTTGCACTATGCCTGCTTACCGGACCGGTGCCGGCGGAGAAGGATCGCCTCCTAGAGCTCGAGGTCGGATCATCATTTGTCGTTCGACATCCAAGTATTCAGCGTGTGGCAGTGGGCAATGGACAAGTCGTACAAGCTACCGCGTTAAGCCCAACTGAAGCCATTTTATTTGGAAAAAAGTCTGGCACGACGACCGTCACGGTCTGGACTTCTAAAACGGCACATTTAACGTACCGAGTCCATGTCAAACAAGAGGGGCATAGCCGTGCAATGAAGGAAGTCGCGGAAATTCTGAGTAGAATTCCCAGCGTTCGCACTGTGACTATTGCAGGTCGAGTCTTAATTGATGGTGATGACCTAGCAGAGAGCGATCGCGCGACAATCGGTCGTTTAGCCGCACGCTATCCGGATTTAATTGAGTTTGCGAATGAGTCTGGTTGGGATCGGATGGTGATGTTGGATGTTCAGGTCATTGAGATTCCGACGGCGCGGATGCGCGAGCTTGGCGTGCGATGGGAAACCAATGCATCACTTGGTATGCAGTCCTCTCGTTTTGCGTTAACGGCACTGGTTTCGGCGAGAATCGCGGCTCTTTCCAAGACGGGCGAGGCAATCGTGCTCGCGCAGCCACAGCTCCTTGCCCGCAGCGGCTCGACGGCTAGCTTTTCAGCAGGCGGAGAGGTTCCTTATACGACACAAGATAAGGACGGACGGACACAGACGACTTTCAAAAAGTACGGCGTGCATCTGAACATTACGCCCCACGTTGGAAAAAATCTTGGTGTGCGATCAAAAATTGAAATTGAAGTGAGTACTGTCGATCATAGCCTTGCGTCTGCGGCCGGACCTGCCCTGAAGATCAGGCGAGCCTCCACTGATTTTAATGTTCGGTCAGGCCAAACATTAGTGCTCGGTGGATTCATCTCGCGCGAGCAGTCTCACGACATTGATGGCCTACCGGGATTATCCGAGCTGCCTGTACTTGGATACCTATTTGGTACGAACCGTGTGCACAGAAGTCAGACAGAGCTGGCGATCTTCGTCACACCAATCGTGGTGGATGCTAAACACTCAGATCTCGCTGAAAGAGCGGCGAGTGCCAACGCGTTACTGACTGATAGTTTCCCTGAGCCGCTACGCTTGAATCACGCCATACGCCGAGAAATAAATCCAGATCAGAAGAATATGTTTGACGGGCAATGGAACGACAGCCTTCTTGATGAGCCGGCACTAGAGTTAACGAATCAATGGGAGTAGCGGCATGATCAATATTGGTTTGACATATGAAAACGGTCAACAGGAAAAACTTAGCCTCTCTGCACCGTTTTTGATTGGCCGCTCATCTGATTGTGCAGTGCGGATTCAACACTGGCGCGTAGCAAAGACACATCTCCGGGTAATCGAAGACCACACCGGTTGTCATTTGGAGGACCTCGGCTCATTGTCGGGGACTAGGGTAAACGGTAATCGACTTGTTCGTTACGGTCCAGTGCAGGCAACAGATGAAATCATTGTCGGACCATGCTTGATGCGGTTTGCGATCCCTCAGCTCAACCGTCCTACTTGTGAAGTCGTGCCAAGTCCATTGAGCAATGACCAACTTGAGTCAACGCGATTAATTGAATCTAACTCCAAGAAGTCCCTGCGCGAGATCCGGAAGTCGCTCCATCTCGGTCTGATTAAGGCTCTGGATTTAAGACGCACAGATATCGCTGCGCTGAGTGCGACGGGGCTTCGCGATTATGCGCGAGCGTGCGCTCGTCAAGTTCCTGTTGAGCTCGTCGACAGCCTGAGTGAAGATGAGAAGGAAGAGCTTATTGAGCTCGTCGTTACTGAGGCGGTAGGGTTAGGTGTTCTAGAACCTCTGCTTTCCGATCCCGTGGTGTCGGAGATTATGGTGAACGCCTTTGACGAAATCTATGTTGAACGAAACGGCAGACTGACGCGCGCACCTGTGGAATTTAGCTCTGATGTTGCAGTACGCGGGATCGTTGAGCGTATTGTCTTTCCGTTAGGAAGGAGAATTGATGAACTGTCCCCAATGGTGGATGCGCGCTTGCCCGATGGATCTCGCCTCAATGCGGTCATATCGCCGATCTCGTTAAACGGCTCATGCGTCACGATCAGGAAGTTTCCAAGAAAACGACTCACACTCGAGGATCTTGTAAATAACGGGACACTGGAGCAAGCTTTAGCTAAGTTCTTGTCTTGGTGCATGATCAACCGAGTCAATATCCTCGTGTCAGGGGGAACAGGTTCCGGCAAGACCACGCTGTTGAATGTATTGGCAGGCCAAATCCCCAGCACACAGCGTATCGTTACGATTGAGGACTCTGCGGAGTTGCAAATTACACATCCGCATGTTGTGAAGCTTGAAGCGAGACCAGCTAATGCCGAGGGCCGAGGCGCCATCACCATCCGTGATCTCGTCAAGAATGCGTTGCGTATGCGGCCAGACCGAATTGTGGTGGGTGAGGTGCGTGGAGCAGAAGCTATTGATATGCTTGCGGCAATGAATACTGGGCACGAAGGGTCGTTAACCACGCTCCATGCCAATAGTCCACGGGATGCCTTAGCTCGCCTAGAGAACCTAATTTTAGGGGCTCAAAGTGGCCTACCTTTGTCGGTCATTCGGGATCAGGTTGCTTCAGCTGTCCACCTAATCATTCAACAGACGAGGTTACCGAGCGGACAACGGATCGCTTGCGCTGTAGCCGAAGTGTGCGGTGTTGAATCGGGAATCATACAAACCCAGACAATCGCGCGGTTCAATCCAATGACGGGTAAGGTGTGCGGTGCCGGTCTGATGCCCGCAGTGTTTGGCAGGCTGAACCTGACTGTGGATTGTGCGATACAAGACTGGTTTACTCGCCCATGAGGATCGTAGGCGTTGCGCTCGCTGGGGTGTCGATTTCTTTGTTGTTCTGGTTGGTTCACCGGATTCTAACGAGCGCTTGGTGTAAGTACCGTGATTCCTTAAATGCGGACGCAGAGACTCAGCTAGCTGAAATGTTTGTCTTTATTGATCTCTCTCTATTTTGGCCTCTTCTTGTTGCGCTTGGGGTTTCGCTCGGATTCTTAGTTTGGCTCTTAAGTGATAGCGTTGCACTGAGCGCGGTCGTCGCGTTAGGTGTTCTGACCGTTCCGCGCGCAGCACTGGCCAAAGCGCGTGTTGCCAGAGCGACGCGTTTGGATAGGCAGTTGCCAGATGCTTTGCGCATGATTGCCGGCTCTCTCGCTGCTGGCGCTAGCTTTAGCTCTGCGCTGAATGCGATTGCGAGAGATCTGTATCCACCCCTATCCCAGGAGCTATCCCTCGTATTGCGTGAGCAGCGAGTGGGTATCCCATTACAGGACGCACTCAATAACTTTCGCCTAAGAGTGGATACCGACAGCGTTGCGCAAGTGACGACATTACTGCGCGTGGGTGTGGAGTCAGGAGGATCATTGTCAGCGTTAGTCGATCGACTCGCGTCAAGTCTGGAGGCACAGCAGCACATGGAACTTAAAGTTGACATGTTGACCACGCAAGGAAAAATGCAAGCGGTAGTGATCGGTGTGTTGCCTGTGCTGTTGCTAGTGGTTCTTTGTTGGATCGATTCTGCTGCGATGCACCTCGCGTTATCGACGAATGCTGGTCGGGCAGTATTGGTTCTCATTGTGATGCTTGAGGTGTTGGGCGTGGTCTGGCTTCGTGCAGTTTTGCGTGAGATATCTGCGTAATGCTGCTCTGGGTTAGCAGCATGATAGGGGCCGTAGCCGTCGCTGCGGCTTGCTACTTGATTTTCTCGGGGTTATCTCGATTGCTCTTCGATCGCACGAGAACCGCAGAGCAGCGATTCATTTCGAGTTCGCGTTGGGAGCGAGCCGCCTGGTTCTTGACCCTGCGTGCGGGAGACCGACTGTTGTGGCTGGTGACATGGAACCAGCGGCGCATGGGTACAACCTTACTGGTGCGTGCAGGGCATTCGCAATGGCAGATTGAGCAGGTCTACGTGATTAAGTACGCCGTGGCATGCATTGTGGTGATGCTGCTTACTGTGCTGCAGTGTTATCTGGTCCCTTGGATAGATTGGGGTGGATTGAACTTCGCCTTGGTCTTGGTGGGCGGGCTATCAGGCTATGTCTATCCAAACGCAGTTCTCCGCGGCCAAGCGCGTAGAAGGCAGTCCTCGATACTGAACGACTTGCCTGGCTTCTTGGATTTAATGGTTCTTGGACTCGAGTCTGGCTTGAACTTGCAGGCGTCATTGCAGTTAGCGCTTCAATTTAGTCGACGCGGACCGCTACATGCAGAGTGGACTCGTGTGTTGCTAGACATACGTTCGGGCCAGCCTCGGGGGCATGCCTTGGCGCAATTGACGATTCGAACCGATATGCCATCGATCAGACAGTTAGTTTGCGCGATCACTCAAGCGGAGTCGTCTGGCTTTAGTGTCGGCTCAATCATGAGAACCCTCAGCGATCAGCACAGACGAGAGCGCTTGATGAGGATTGAAAAACTTGCCATGCGAGCACCCGTTAAGATGTTATTCCCACTGGCGTTATGTATATTCCCGTGCACATTCTTGGTGCTCGCTATCCCTGTGGCCGCTCAGTTGCTGAGTTTACAGTGATGGTCTGGGCCCCCGCACCCGCGATACCGCAGCTGCATATTCACGTTGCTGATCGTTTTTTGAGTCGTGCAAGAGGTCTGTTGTGGCGTGGTCCGCTGCCGCCAGGCCACTTCATGTATTTTCCCAACTGTCGGTCGGTTCATACGTTTGGAATGCGTTATGCGTTGACCATCATCTTTGTGGATGGTCAAGGGCATACGGTGCGCATTGATCGAAAAGTAGTTCCGAACCGCATCGTGATCTGTTGGGAGGCGAGTGCAGTATGCGAGACGACTTGGACGCCAGCGCAGGACGCAGCCGACGTTGACCTTAATCTGCTGCAGTCGTCTCTGGCTCAGGTGCGGGTGCAGAGTAAAACACCGAGATAAAGCTTGTGTAAAAACTGCAGTACAACACCGCGCTGGCTACGACGTTGATGGGAACTTGTATCGTCGTGCTAAAGCTTTTTGGTAATCCCGCCAGCGTTAACGCGCTAAGTACGGTATCAATCGCCAAGAAAATAACCAACCACGATAGTCCGTACACACCAAACGCCCACTTATTTCGCCAACAGGCAATGCCGCTATAAAACAACGCACGGGTCATTGAAATAGCGTGCCAACCAACCAAGGCGGGTGCGTACCAGAAGACTGCGGCCATTAAGACATACAACACGGCAAAGATGGCCATCGGCGTACGAACCGCTTCAAGTAAGGGCAATAGGTCGTTGCTGGTTGCGACGGCCTTGACCGCTTGCGTGACTTCCTCAGAAAAGGGCATGAATGCAATCAGTCCGAGAATCAGGCAGAACAGAACATACAACGCCCCCATTCCCAACAGGCGACGAAAAACACCTGCGAGCCGTAAGGGCGCAATCCATGTTCCTAGCAGTATTTTTTGTCCTTGCTCCGCTTGGCGAGCGGCACTCAGGGATAAAAGAGTGGCCGTTGGCATAAGCAAGACAAAGAACAGCGGTCCAATCGGTGGCGTGACGCTGGCAACCATGAGAATTAAGCTGACAAACATCGCCCAAGAAAAAAATGCCATGGGTTGTTTACGAAAAAGCATCCAGCCATCGCGCACCCATCGCCAACCAGAGAGAGCGGGTAAAGATACTGCTTGCATTAGGATTCCTTGGGTAAAGCCTGGATCGGGTGAAGCGTTCTCTGGAACAGAATGCGCTCAAAATGTGTAGGGTCGTGTGGTTTAAGGGTTTGGGCAGGGCGTGGTAAATAAAAATCGTACAGGCGCGAAATCCAGAAACGCAGCGCAGCGGCCCTGAGCATTGATGGCCACAATTGATGCTCTTGGTCAGTGAACGGCCTGACGCGACTATACGCCTGAAGCCAAGCACTGCTGAGTTCTGGAATGATTCTGCCAGTTGACTGCTCGATGCACCAGTCGTTGATACAGACAGCAACATCGAACAACCAGGCGTCAACGCCTGCAAAATAGAAATCAATGAAACCACCAAGAACAGGGCTATCTGAGGTTCCCGCAAACAGAACGTTGTCTCGAAACAAATCACAATGGGAGGGCCCTTTGGGAAGCGTTTGCCATTCCAATGATTGTGCTCGTGCCACTTGTTCAGCCAAGCTCGTCGTCAATAAATCGCGAGCCGGGTCCGTTAAAAACGGCAACACCACCGGCGCAGTCTCTTGCCACCAAGCTAGCCCGCGTAAGTTTGCCTGATGAATCGGGAAGTCCACCGCTGCCAAATGCGCTTGGGCAAGTGTTGCACCCGTCAAGGCACAGTGTGCGGCGGTCGGAGCCACAATGCAGCTCCCCGGGAGTTTAGACACGATCGCTGCCGGCTTGTTGTGCAGCGCGGCTAAGCGACTGCCGTCCTGTCTCGTTTGAGGCTTAGGCACCGGAATGTTTCGTTCCGCCAAGTGGTGCATGAGTTCAATGTAGAAGGGCAGTTGTTCGGCCTTCAGTACTTCAAATATTGTCAGCACATATTCCGCTGAGGTGGTGCGTAAAAAGTAGTTACTGTTCTCAATGCCCGCTGCAATCCCCTTTAGAGACACGAACTCGCCTAGCGAATACTGGCTAAGCAAGAAGTGCGCGTCTGATTCGCTAACAGGGGTAAATACAGCCATCGTAGGAAATGATGCAAGGATAAGGGGGTTAAACCGCTTTGTTGGGGTAATTTTACCAAGCCGCTCACTCAAGCGTGCACGCATTTGGGATTGACAATTAAAATGCGCGATCGATCCATGCCCAAGAATCGGTCCCTTCAACTTTTTTAGTGGCTATTTTTAGTGCGCTTTCTATGACGCTTTCGTTCCCACCGCCCTCCGCAACATTGTCGACAGACGCGGGGGTCATTGATTCCCTTGGATGGCAGCTGTGCGTCGCCCCCATGATCGATGTCAGCGATCTTAAATAAAACATGAATAAAATCAAGGCGCTAAATCGTGTAGCACCTTGAATGTAGCAGCCGTGTAGCAGAGCTAAAAAGCAAAAACTGACCTACATTCTGTTTAGCTCTTAGCTGTGGAGTTGATCGGCTTCTTTCTTAGCAAAGAAGCGAACTTTATCGAGATACTCTGCAAGATCTTGAAGGTGGATACCTTTAGCAGACTTTTGTGACTTATCCGTACGCATGAGAGGTATGTTGATTTCACCAGAGCTGACCCTGCGAAGAAAAATCTCTGGACTCAAGTGGGTGAAGTAATCCTGGCAAACGGTCTTAACAGGAATTACCACACTGGAGTCATATTGAGCCATCAACAGGAAGAAGGTTTTCATTACTTTTCTTGAGGGTTAGGGATTGGATCAGGAGTTGGAGTCTTTGGCTCTTGTGCTCTGTGTGCTGGAGCTACAAGAATCAAGACGTTTGGTGTGCTCGGGCGATTAGGCTCTGGACTAATGATGGTGCTTACACCACTCTTAGGGTTCAAGATCACAATGTCTTTACCCTCTTGTATAGCAAAGCCCACAATTTCCCCAGTGCTCAGGTTTAAGACTGGGCCCAAGGGTTGCGCCAAAGATGCAACAGCAAAGCACATAAGCGCTATTAATAGAACAAGTTTCAATTGGTTTGCCTTAGATTAGATAGACGTACGGCTGCTCGGTGAATCCGAGCATTGAACCAGCGTCTGATTGCGTAAGTTCTTGCCACTGCAAACAGTGTGTAAATGCCTCCCATTAATTAGCTGCTGTTCGGAGTTCGAAAAAAGTGTCTATTTGACTGACGTTGTCACGTAGGTCAGGAGCCAACCGTTACCGCCCATCTTTAGGCAAAGCCACCTGTCTCAACACCTGAT
>CAJBTJ010000056.1 GCA_903958565.1 uncultured beta proteobacterium | reverse complement strand
GCCTCCGAGATCGGGCGCGAGATCAATGGTGCGGCAATCGTCATCAACAAGTCCACTGTTCCTGTCGGTACGGGCGATTTAGTAAAGGGGGAGATTGCTTGGCAGTTATTTCAGCGCAAGCTGTTTATAGATTTCGATGTAGCCAGCAACCCCGAGTTTCTAAAGGAAGGCGCGGCATTGGATGATTTTTTTAATCCCGATCGCGTGGTGATCGGCACTTCAAATCACAAAACGCGTGATGCACTGTTAGCGCTATATCGACCCTTTTTGCGAGCTGAGAGTCAACTATTATGCGTAGGAATCAAGGAAGCTGAACTGATTAAATACGCCTCGAACGGTATGTTGGCTGCGCGCATTTCTTTTATGAACGAGATGGCAACTCTGTGTGATCGCTTTGAGATTGACGTCGAGGCGGTCAAGCGGGGCGTGGGCTCTGATTCGCGCATTGGCCCTGCTTTTTTGAATGCGGGAGCGGGCTATGGTGGCTCTTGTTTCCCCAAGGATGTGCAAGCGCTGATCCGGATTGCACAAAGCGTTGGGGTGGAGCCCTTGCTTCTTCAGGGCATCGAGGCTCGTAACAAAAAACAAAAACAGTATTTGTTTGAAATGCTCATGACACGCATGGGAAAAAGCATTGCGGGTCGCAAGATCGCTGTCTGGGGCTTGGCTTTCAAACCTGGAACAGACGATATGCGCGAGGCGTCTTCGGTGAGTTTAATTCGTGCTTTGTGTGCGGCAGGTGCGCAGGTTGTAGCGCACGACCCGGTTGCAGGTGAGGTTGCTGAGCACGTCTTTGCTGACTTACTGCGCAGCGGTAACCTGACGATTGTCCAAGACCCGATTGATGCGACTCGCGCTGCAGATGCGCTGGTGTTGGTGACAGAGTGGCCCGAGTACCGAGCGATTACTCCAGCACAGTTAAAATCAGTCATGCACGGCAACCTGGTCCTTGATGGACGCAACACACTTGAGGCTGAGCCGTTTAAGCTACTTGGCTTTAATTATTCAGGCGTTGGACGTCGCTAGCGCTTTGCTCCATCACAGAAACAATAGTCCTCTCGGCTAGTGTTCTTCCTTTAAGGGTGAGAGGCATGCTTCGTCTTGAAATCTTCGTACGCCTTGCTGAGTCCGGCCTCTAGCGGCACAGTTGCTTGCCAACCTAAGATGTTAAGGCGCGAACTATCTAACAGCTTGCGGGGCACCCCATCGGGTTTACTGACATCAAAGCTGACCGCACCCTCAAAGCCAACGACCTTTGCAATGCGTTGCGCAAGCTCAGCAATCGTCACATCATCCCCGTAGCCCACGTTGATATGACTCAATCTAGGGCTCGTGTGCTGCACATACTGCGCGTGCGGCAGATTCATGACGTGCACACAGGCGGCAGCCATATCATCGACATACAAAAACTCGCGTTTCGGTGTTCCGGTACCCCAGATTGTGACGTTCGTTGCGCCACTAACTTTGGCCTCATGAAACCGACGGATCAACCCTGGAATCACGTGACTGTTCAACGCGTGATAGTTGTCCCCAGGACCGTAAAGATTGGTGGGCATCACACTGCGATAATCTAGGCCATGACTTGCGCCATATTGACGGTTATAGCTTTCGCACAGCTTAATGCCCGCGATTTTTGCAATGGCATAGGGTTCGTTTGTGGGCTCTAACGGGGCGGTCAACAAAGCATCTTCACGCATAGGTTGTTGCGCCAGCGCTGGATAGATGCAGCTTGAACCCAAGAATAAGAGTTTTTTTACACCGTGTTGAAACGCGGCTTCGATCACATTCGCTTGCACCATCAAGTTTTGGTATATGAAATCAGCGGGATAGGTATCGTTGGCGTGGATGCCACCCACCTTCGCAGCGGCCATGTACACCTGCTCAGGTTTCTCGGTTGCAAAAAACTGTTGCACGGCCAACTGATTGGTAAGATCTAACTCAGTACGGGTTCGCGTCACAAGGCGCTGTTGCCCCAACTTCTGCAAGTGACGCACAAGTGCGCTACCCACCATTCCGCGATGGCCAGCAACAAAAATTTTAATTTGTTCGGGCACAGGTGAGCTCATGTTTTTGCTCTGCCATACTGGTCTTCGAAGCGCACGATGTCATCTTCACCTAGATAGCTACCAGACTGCACTTCGATAATCTCAAGGGGGACGGTGCCAGGATTGGCTAGACGATGAACTTCCCCCAGAGGAATATAGGTCGATTGGTTTTCAGTTAGTACGAGGACACGCTCACCACAGGTTACCTCGGCGGTGCCCTTCACCACAATCCAGTGCTCGGCACGATGATGGTGCATTTGTAGACTCAAGCTTGCATTCGGATTGACGAGGATACGTTTAACTTTAAAACGCTCGCCATCTTCAATGCTGTCATACCAACCCCAAGGGCGATGCACCTTGCGATGCAAGGTGTGTTCCTCACGTTGTTGCGCATGCAATGTGGCGACGATCTGTTTGACCTCTTGGCTGCGAGACTTGTCCGCGATCAGCACCGCGTCAGGGGTCTCCACCACAACAAGATCCTCTACACCGACCAAGGCTACCAGGCGGCTTGTCGCATGAACCAAGCTATTACGGCTGTCCGTGACGAGCACGTCTCCTGTACAGGCGTTGCCTGTCTGATCTTTAGGCAACACACCCCACACCGCATCCCACGCACCCAAGTCACTCCATCCCGCATCTAGCGGCACCATCTTGATCGGGAAGTCACTCCCCGGGCAGTGCTCCATCACGGCATAATCAACGGACTCAGCAGGTATCGCAATAAACTCTTCCCGACCGGGTCGGACAAATTTTGCATCAATGCTGCGTTGATTCCATGCGGTTTGCGTGGCAAGAAAAATATCTGGACGAAACTGCTGGAGCGCCTTCACCCACACAGAGGCTTTCAACACAAACATCCCGGCGTTCCAGAAATAGCCCCCTGCGCGAATATAGTTTTGCGCCGTCACTGTGTCAGGCTTTTCGACAAAGCGGCGAACGGACTTGCCCAATGCGCTCGAATCGCCCTCTTCCGTCTGAATGTACCCGTAACCGGTCTCGGGTCGATCAGGCGTGATGCCTAAAATGACAACGCCCCCGCTCGAGGCCTCTTCAATGGCATGCCGTACGGCGGTTGTGAAGGCGGCACAGTCCGCAATGGTTTGGTCCGCAGGTGTCACGACCAGGATCGGGTCATCGCCCGACGCAAGCGCAGCCAAGGCGGCCATCGTTAAGGCTGGCGCGGTATTACGTCCAATCGGCTCGAGCAAGGCTTGACCAAGCTCTATGCCGCTTTCGCGCAACTGTT
>CAJBTJ010000055.1 GCA_903958565.1 uncultured beta proteobacterium | reverse complement strand
GGGCATACGCCAATGAAAGCCACGCTGCCCATCGGCGCCAAAGTTGGTGTCGCGACGGAAGAGGGTCTTGCGCATATCGTATTTGAGGAATACCGCGACGAGTAATCAGTCGCGGTGGTTTCCTGCGTTTAACGAAAGTTGATTATTTTTTTGATCGTGACGCTAAGTAGTCTTGCGTCTCTTTGATGACGACCCCGGACAGCATCACGATACCAATTAGGTTCGGGAAAGCCATCAGGCCGTTAAAGACGTCCGATACTGCCCAGACAAGATCAAGTGACACGACAGTGCCGATCATCACAAAGCTCGTATAGATCCAGCGATAGGGTGTGACGAAGCGTTTGCCCAGAGCGTATTGCGTGCACTTCTCGCCGTAGTAGCTCCAACCCAAGATGGTGGAATAAGCAAAGAACAATAAGCCAATCGTGACGATCCATCCGCCTGGTCCGGGCAACATGTTGTCGAACGATAGGGAGGTCAGGGCTGCGCCCGTGGTGCCAGATTGGTATTCGCCGCCCATCACTAAGACAATCCCCGTGATGGAGCACACGATAATCGTGTCGATGAAGGTGCCTGTCATAGAGACGAGTGCTTGCTTCACGGGTTGGTCCGTTTTTGCAGCGGCAGCCGCAATCGGGGCTGTCCCCAAACCAGCTTCGTTAGAAAATACACCGCGTGCTACACCGTAACGAATCACTGTACCAATCGCGCCGCCCGCCGCAGCTTGACCCGTAAACGCGTCTTGAAAAATGACCGCGAGTGCGGGCAGTAGGGCGTCGAGATTCGTCAAAATGACCGCTAGGCCGCCTAGTAAGTAGATGGCGGCCATGAAGGGTACGATTACGGCTGTGACGCGCGCGATGCTCTTGATGCCACCCAAGATCACGAGAGCTGTGATCGAGGTCAAGAGGACACCCGTGAGCCAACCGGGCATGCCGAAACTTGCCTGTGCGGACTGCGCCAGCGAGTTCGATTGCACCGAGGCCCCTGTACCGAGTGCGGCAATCATGCCAAAGACGGCAAAGCAGACGGCTAGCCATTTCATTTTTAGGCCGTTCGCGATGTAATACATCGGTCCGCCCGACATGGTGCCGTCGGCTTCTTTCACGCGGTATTTGACGGCTAGCAAGCCCTCCGCGTATTTGGTGGCCATACCAAAGAAGGCACTGAGCCACATCCAAAATAGGGCGCCTGGGCCGCCTAACACGATTGCCGTGGCAACGCCCGCAATATTACCGGTACCGATTGTCGCAGCCAACGCTGTCATCAGTGATTGAAACTGCGAGATGTCGCCGGGCATTTCGGGGTGTTTCTTCGGCGAAAATGCCAGGCGTAGGGCTTCGGGAAGCAAGCGGATCTGCAGTGCCCCAAGGCGGATTGTGAGGTAGCAACCCGTGCCGACCAACAGGATAAGTAAGACCGGGCCCCAGACGTAGCCCCCCAATGTGTGAAATAAAATAGTCAGCGATTCCAAATTTTTCTCCTCGTATTGTGTGATTGGGACATGCCCTGAAGCAGTCCCGTCGCATGATAGGCAGGCGAGGTTGAAAATTGGCCGATTTTTCCGAGTTGTTACACTGAAAACATATCTATCAAGATGTAACCGCATTATTTACATAAGCAGCCCACCGTGATAACAGCATCAAACCTAGCAATACAGTTTGGACCCAAGCCACTTTTTGAAAACGTCAACGTTAAATTTGGCGAGGGCAACCGTTATGGCCTGATTGGCGCAAACGGTTCAGGCAAGTCAACACTGATGAAAATTATTGGTGGAGATCTCGATTCCACCGTCGGTAATGTGCATCTTGAGCCTGGCTTGCGTCTGGGAAAGTTGCGTCAGGATCAGTTTGCCTTTGAAGAGCAACGGGTATTGGATGTTGTGCTGATGGGGCACACCGAGATGTGGGAGGCCATGACGCAGCGTGACGCGATTTACGCGAATGCCGAGTCAAGTGATGAAGATTACATGCGTGCAGCCGATCTCGAAGCAAAGTTTGCAGAGTACGACGGCTACACGGCTGAGGCCCGTGCAGGGGAATTGCTACTTGGCCTGGAGTTTCCGGTTGAACAGCACCAGCTGCCTATGCGTGAGATCGCGCCAGGCTGGAAGCTTCGCGTATTGCTCGCGCAAGCACTTTTCTCTAATCCAGATGTTCTATTGCTTGATGAACCCACCAACAACCTCGATATCAACACTATTCGCTGGCTAGAGGACGTGCTCAACGGTTATCAGAGCACGATGATCATCATTAGTCACGACCGACATTTCTTGAACCAAGTGTGTACGCACATGGCGGATCTTGATTTTGGAGAACTGCGTGTCTATCCAGGTAACTACGACGATTACATGTTGGCTTCGACGCAGGCACGTGAACGTGTGTCAAGCGCAAATGCAAAAGCGAAAGAACGTGTGACGGAACTCCAAGACTTTGTGCGACGCTTTTCAGCTAACAAGTCCAAGGCACGACAGGCAACATCACGTTTGAAGCAAATTGATCGGCTGAAATCTTCGCAAATTGTCGTCAAGCCGTCCTCGCGTCAAAACCCCTTTATTCGTTTTGAGCAGCTCAAGATTTTGCATCGCCAAGCCGTGACCTTAGAAAATGTGACCAAGGCCTTCGATGCACCCGTCATTAAGCCTTTTTCCGCGATGGTCGAGGCAGGAGAGAAAATTGCAATCATCGGTGCGAACGGCGTCGGTAAGACGACTCTGTTGCGTATGCTCGCATTGGATCTCGCACCTGACAAAGGAACGGTGAAGTGGTCAGAGAACGCGGATATCGGTTACATGGCACAAGACGTGTCTGAGCTCTTTACCGAGAAGGACAGCAATCTATTCGAATGGATGACGCACTATCGACAGCCAGGTGATGACGATCAGTCCATACGATCGGTATTGGGCCGTTTATTGTTCTCGGCGGATGATTTGCCCAAGGCGCCGTGTGTGCTGTCGGGTGGTGAAAAAAACCGGATGACGTTTGGACGTTTGATGCTCAAGCGGCATAACGTGATGCTGGTCGATGAACCCACCAACCATTTGGATATGGAATCGATCGAGTCCCTGCAGCTTGCGTTGGATAAGTACAAAGGCACGTTGCTGTTTGTGTCCCATGATCGGGAGTTTGTGTCGGCCTTGGCCACACGCGTGTGGGAAATTCAATCAAACGGCGAAGTGACGGATTACCGTGGCCCCTATGAGGAATACCTCGCCTCGAAAGGCGTGGACCATTAGATTCTGGGTTGTACTGGCGCAATGATTATTTTGGGTTTCGAGAGTTCATGTGATGAAACTGGCGTAGCGGTCGTATGCACCGAGCGCGGTTTGTTGTCGCATGCGCTGCATACACAAGTGGCCATGCATGCTGCGTATGGTGGCGTCGTGCCGGAACTCGCCTCGCGGGACCATGTGCGCCGCGTCGTGCCGCTGACCCGATCCGTGCTGGCGCAAGCGGGCCTTGAACTGTCTGATGTGGAGGCCGTCGCCTACACAGCGGGGCCAGGACTGGCTGGGGCCTTGCTCGTCGGGGCGAGCGTCGCGCAGTCGATTGCCTGGTCGCTCGATCTGCCCGCGATTCCCATCCATCACCTTGAGGGGCATTTGCTTTCGCCTCGGATGGCCGAGCCGTGCCCTGACTTTCCTTTTGTTGCATTGCTCGTGTCCGGCGGACATACACAGCTCATGCGGGTCGATGATGTCGGTGCTTACACCTTGCTCGGCGAAACGCTTGATGACGCGGCCGGTGAAGCGTTTGATAAAACAGCAAAGTTGCTCGGCTTGGGTTATCCCGGCGGACCGGCACTGGCCAAGCTCGCCGAGCAAGGCGACCCGGAGCGCATCACGCTGCCGAGGCCGATGCTCCATAGTCAGAATTTAGATTTCAGTTTTAGTGGACTTAAAACAGCCGTGCTCACGCGTTTGCGCGACGCGCAGGCACCTGATGGGTCGCTCGGCGAGGCCGTGCAGGCTGATCTCGCTGCTGCGACACAGGCTGCGATCGTCGATGTCTTGGTGGCGAAGTCCGTTGCGGCGCTCCAGCAGACTGGACTGAAGCGTTTGGTGGTCTCTGGCGGGGTGGGCGCCAATCGGCTGCTGCGTGAACGCTTGGCGCACCGTTTAGCGAAGAAGCAAGCGCAGGTGTTTTTCCCTCCGCTTGAGTTTTGTACGGATAACGGCGCGATGATTGCGTTTGCGGCAGCCCAGCGGGTCTCCCGGGGCTTAGTCGATTTACGCGCTGCGCGCGCGCACAGCTTTGACGTCCGTCCGCGTTGGGATCTCGCGACTATTTAGCGTCTTTTTTTGAACCCACACGTGGCTCAGTCCCCTGCAGTAAACGGGTGATATTTGCACGATGGCGGGATAGCAGCAGTGCACCCATTGCAGAGATTGCCAGACTCATGGGTAAGTTTGCCTGCCAAATATATTGCCCAGCCACGATATAGATGACGGGTGCGAGGACAGCACTGACAATCGCTGCCAAAGAAGAAAAACGAAAAATGACGGCTGTGCCAATCCAGGCGATTGTCGTCAGGAGTGCCATGATAGGTTGAACAGCGAGCAGCACACCAAATGCCGTTGCGACCCCTTTGCCGCCTTTAAAGCCGAGAAAGAGCGGAAACAAATGTCCAAGAAATACCGCGAGTGTGACGCATGCCAAGGTGATGGGTTCGTGCACCCAGCCCGCAGCCAACCAGACGGCGAACCACCCTTTGGCGGCATCGCCAATGAGCGTCAGCAGTGCGGCTGCTTTATTGCCAGAGCGCAGGACATTCGTGGCACCTGGGTTTCCAGAGCCGTATGAACGCGGGTCAGCTAGGCCAAACAGCTTGCTGATGACAACGGCAAAGGGAATCGAGCCTATTAGGTAGGCGCCGATCACTAAAGAGGCCGTCAGTGCCCAGTCGTGTGGCAGGCTCATGCGCTGATATTCCTGAAGTGCAATTCGAGGACTGAATTCTAACGCCACCTGTTGATTCCCTCACAAAAATAGGCGGTTTTTCGCTCGGCAGCGAGTACAATTCAAACTGATCTATAAAAGGTATTTAGTGCCCGCGTATGCATATTTTGGTCTCAAATGATGATGGCTATACCGCCCCTGGGATTGAGGCTTTGGTGGATGCGTTGCGCGATTTGGCTGAGATCTCTGTGGTGGCGCCGGAAGTCAATCACAGTGGTGCCTCGAACTCACTGACCTTAAGTCGGCCCTTAGCCGTCAGAAAAGCGCCGAATGGGTTCACCTACGTAAATGGCACGCCCTCAGATTGCGTGCACGTCGCGTTGACTGGTCTGCTCGATCGGCGCCCCGATTTAATTGTGTCCGGTATCAACAACGGCGCTAACCTCGGGGATGACACGCTCTATTCTGGTACCGTGGCTGCAGCGGCAGAGGGCTATCTGTTTGGCATTCCTTCGATCGCGTTTTCGCTCGTGTCTAAAGCGTGGTCTAACTTAGATGCGGCTGCTCAGCGAGCGCGCGCGATCGTGGCGCATCAGCTGACGCAACCTCTGGCCGGCCCAACCTTGCTCAATGTCAATATCCCCGATTTGCCTTTAAACAAAATGCTGGGTATCCAGGTGACTCGTTTAGGTAAACGCCATCCCTCGCAACCCGTTATACCGACGACGACGCCGTCCGGTGAGACGGTGTATTGGATCGGGCCGTCGGGCGCTGCCCAGGACGATTCAGAAGGGACGGATTTTTATGCCTTGCAGCGCGGATATGTTTCTGTCACGCCGCTTCGGCTCGACTTGACGCAACAGACACAAGTCAGCCAGGTCGCGCAATGGGCCAAGCTACTGTGAGCGAGCAGAGTCGTCACAAGCCGCCTGTCGTGCCTGGCCGTGCAAAGTCGGGCGGGGTCAAGGGTTTGCAGGGCATTACAGCCACCAATAGCAACACCAAAATATCTGCGTCTCGTTTACGTACCGTGGCGGCTCCCGCGCAGTCAGAAAGGTTGTCTGCAGCCAATTTGGGCCTGAACTCTGAGCGGATGCGCACGGTGATGGTCGAACGGCTGCTGTCACAGGGCATTACAAATGACCGCGTGCTTGCTGCGATGCAACTTGTCCCGCGGCATGCGTTTGTGGATGGTGCTCTGGCCAGCCGAGCTTACGATGACGCGGCGTTACCCATTGGGCATAGTCAAACCATTTCCCAGCCCTGGGTCGTGGCTAGGATGATTTCTATTGCCGCGGAGGTTCCAGGCGCTCAAAAAGTACTCGAAGTCGGAACCGGTTGTGGCTACCAAGCTGCCGTGATGGCACAAGTTTTTTCGCAGGTGTACTCGATTGAGCGTATTCGGGCGTTGTACGATATGGCTAGAGAACACTTACGTGCGTTAAAGCTTGCGCGAATTCGACTCAACTACGGCGACGGTATGGCTGGTTTGCCAGCGGCAGCACCGTTTGATGCGATCGTCGTGGCGGCAGCTGGATTAAAAATTCCGCAAGCGTTAATGAACCAGTTGGCGGTCGGCGGGGTCTTAATTGCTCCCGAGGGCTCTAGTACGCAGCGTCTTGTGAAGATGCAGCGCACGGGCCTGACGACTTGGGAAAGACAAGAACTTGAAGAAGTGAGGTTTGTGCCACTCAAAGCTGGGGTACAGACATGATCACACAGGAGAAAGATATGCAGGGTGGTTATATGTCCCACGAAGAACGAGTTGTCTTGAGCACGATACGTAAGAGCCGTGGCGGTTCGCTGTGGATGGCCCTCGCTTGTGTAGCGACTGCCACGCTGGTGAGTGGCTGTGCCAACCAGTCCGGTTCGCGCGCACCGGTGACAGATCTGAGTGGGTCTTCAACCTCATCTGCGGGGACATACACGGTAAAGGCTGGCGATACGCTTAATAAAATTTCTCGCGCAACCGGTGTGTCCGAGGCGACTATTGCCAGAATTAACAAAATTACCAACCCAAACTTGCTCGTTGTGGGGCAGGTGCTTCGCTTATCGGATGCAACCGCTGCGGCAGCGCCTAGGCCAAGCGGGGCTGCCATGTCACGTCCGGCACCCCAAGCGACGCCCTCACCATCAAGCGAAAGCTCACCTCCCGCACGTGCCGCAGACGCTGGAGTGATTGACTGGGGCTGGCCAGCAAAAGGGAAGGTTATTCAAGGGTTCACGCCGGCAACGAAAGGCATTGATATCGCGGGCGCGGCCGGCGATCCCATCGAAGCAGCGGCTGGGGGCAAAGTCATGTATGCGGGCAATGGGGTCAGAGGGTTAGGTAACTTGGTCATCATTGAACATAGTGATGGCTTCATTACCGCGTATGCACACAACCGCACTTTGCTCGTGAAGATGGGGCAAGAGGTCAAGCGGGGTTTCAAGATTGCCGAGATGGGCCAGACTGATACGACTTCCGTGCGCTTACATTTTGAAGTGCGTCGTCAAGGTACGCCCGTGGATCCACTGCAGTACTTGCCTTCGCGTTAATCAGTTCGATGACGCCCACGCTTGTCTTTGACTTAGAAACTATCCCGGATATTGTGGGGCTACGTCGTTTAAACGGGTGGTCAGACGATGTACCGGATAGTGAGGTGGCTATCCGTGCATTTGCTGCACGTAAAGAAGTCACCGGTAGTGATTTCCTGCCCTTGCACTTACATCGCGTCGCGGTGGTCGGGTGTGTCTTCCGTGACGATCAAGGATTTCGCGTCAAGTGCCTCGGTCAAGAGGACGATCCGGAGCCTGCGCTTCTTGCCGGGTTTTTCAAGACGATCGAGCGCTACACCCCTAAACTCATTAGCTGGAATGGATCGGGCTTTGATTTGCCTGTGCTGCATTACCGCAGCCTGATACACAGTGTTGCGGCGCCGCGCTACTGGGATATGGGCGAAGAGGATCGCGACTTTAAATACAACAACTACCTGAGCCGCTACCACACGCGTCACTTAGACCTCATGGATGTACTTGCAAAGTACAACGGCCGCGGCAACGCGCCGCTCGATGATCTGTCGAAACTTTGTGGTTTTCCGGGCAAGCTTGGTATGGATGGTAGTCAGGTTTGGCAAGCGTGGTCTGAGGGTCGCGGATCGGAAGTTCGCGCCTATTGCCAGACTGACGTGGTCAATACGTGGCTGGTGTATTGCCGTTTTAGACTGTTACGCGGCGAACTCGACACGAAGTCGTATGACGCGGAAATTCAATTGGTGCGTTCGACACTCGAGCAAAGCACGGAGCCCCATTGGGCCGAGTATCTTGCGGCATGGAAATAACCGATTTGTTTTTATGATGACTTCAGATGTATTGCAGGTCGATGCGCTCGACCTTGAAGCCCGCGGTGTCGCACGTCGCGAGGGGAAAGTAGTTTTTATAGAGGGTGCGCTGCCCACCGAGCGTGTCAGTGTGCACACCTTTAGACGCAAGCCGTCTTACGAGATCGCTCGGGTTGAGCAGATCCATCGCGCGGCTGCGCTCCGCGTGGAACCCCGCTGTCCGCACTTTGGTGTGTGTGGGGGTTGTCTGATGCAGCATTTGGAGCCAAGTGCCCAGGTGGCGATTAAGCAGCGTGCGCTCGAGGATGGCTTAGCCCATCTCGCTAATGTGAAGCCCGCGCGTGTGCTCGCGCCGTTACATGGCCCGTACTGGGGTTACCGGTATCGGGCACGTTTAGCGGTGCGTTGGGTCGCCAAGAAAGGCACGGTGCTGGTTGGCTTTCATGAGCGCAAGAGCAGTTTTGTGGCGGACATGCGTACCTGCCATGTCCTGCCCGCGCACGTTGCGGCTTTGCTGCTGCCTCTGCGTGATTTGATAATGTCGCTGTCTGCACCGGATCGGTTTCCGCAGATTGAAGTGTCGGTAGGAGAGTCTGTCACCGCCCTAGTGCTTCGACACTTGATGCCACTGACAGATAGTGACGTCGAACATTTGCGTCACTTCGCGCAGGCGCACAACATCCAATGGTGGCTGCAGTCCAAAGGCCCGGATACTGTGCATGCACTCGAACCCGAACATGAAACGGCATTGAGTTATACGTTGCCAGAATTTGGTTTGACTATGCCGTTCCGTCCAACCGACTTTACACAGGTTAACCACCAAATCAATCGCGTGTTGGTTTCGCGTGCGCTGGCATTGCTTGAACCGCAACCAAGTGACCGCATTGCAGATATGTTTTGCGGTTTAGGTAACTTCACTTTACCGCTTGCGACTAAGTGCCGTGAAGTGATTGGTCTAGAAGGCAGTCCCGCGTTGACAGAGCGTGCGCAGACCGCAGCAGGCGCGCACGGGCTCACACACGCAAGCTTCTCAACTCTGAATTTATTCGAGGTCACCGCAGAATGGTTGCAGTCTCTGGGGCGTTTTGATCGCATGCTGATCGATCCGCCAAGAGAGGGGGCACTAGCCCTTATGCAAGCGCTGGTGCAAACGCCCGTTGCACAGCGTCCGACTAGAATCGTGTATGTGTCGTGCAATCCCGCCACGCTCGCACGAGACGCGGCGCTCTTGGTGCATGAGGGTGACTATCGACTCAGCAGCGCCGGCGTGATCAACATGTTTCCGCATACCGGGCATGTTGAGTCCATCGCTGTGTTTGACCTCTAATTAATCCAGAGTTTTTAGAATAGTCTGCGCTGCTTGTCTTACGCGTTCGGGCGCTGTACCACCGCTGTGGTTGCGCGCAGCGACCGAACCCTCGAGAGTCAAGACAGTGTGAACATCGTCTTGAACTGCGGAGTGAAATTTTTGTAGTTCACTCACGCTCAGATCGGCTAAATCACAGCCCTTGGTTTCGCATTCGCGCACGGCGTGTGCCACGGCTTCGTGGGCGTCACGAAAGGGTACGCCACGCTTCACGAGGTAATCTGCCAAATCAGTCGCCGTTGCAAACCCTTGCAGCGCGGCCGCACGCATGTTGTCGGCCTTGACAGTAATCCCTGGCACCATGTCTGCAAAAATAGTGAGAGTGTCGCGAACCGTATCGGCCGTGTCGAACAGGCCTTCCTTGTCTTCTTGATTGTCCTTGTTGTACGCCAGCGGCTGCCCTTTCATGAGCGTGAGCAGTGCGACGAGATGGCCATTGACACGGCCAGTCTTGCCGCGCGCAAGTTCGGGTACATCCGGATTCTTTTTCTGAGGCATGATCGAGCTGCCGGTGCAGAAACGGTCAGCCAAATCGATGAAGCCGACTCGAGGGCTCATCCAGATGACGATTTCTTCAGACAGGCGCGAGATATGCGTCATGATCAACGCGCAGGCACTCACGAATTCGATGGCGAAGTCACGATCGGAGACGGCGTCCAGCGAGTTCAGGCATACGCCATCAAACCCGAGTAGTTTGGCGACCAGCGGCCGGTCGATCGGAAAGCTTGTTCCGGCCAAGGCGGCAGCACCTAAGGGCAAGATGTTGACGCGCGTGCGGCAGTCGATCAAGCGCTGGGTGTCGCGTCCGAACATCTCCGCGTACGCGAGCAGGTGATGACCAAAGGTGACTGGCTGGGCGACTTGCATATGTGTAAAACCAGGCAGGATCGTGCTGGCGTGCTCGAGCGCAACGGTTGCCAACGCGCGGCGCAATTGCTTGAGTAGCTCGACGAGTTGGTCAATCTGGTCGCGCAGCCACAAACGAATATCCGTGGCGACCTGGTCGTTGCGTGAACGCCCTGTATGCAGACGTTTGCCGGCATCGCCCACTAACTCAACCAGACGCTTTTCGATATTGAGATGAACGTCTTCTAGGTCAAGCAGCCAAGTAAAGCTGCCCGCCTGAATTTCGCTTTGAATCTGCGCCATGCCGCGTTCGATGTCCGCCCGATCTTGCGCACTGATGACTTTTACCGATTCAAGCATCTGGGCATGGGCAAGCGAGCCCTGTATGTCGAACATTGCCAGGCGCTTGTCGAAGTCGACCGAGGCGGTATATCGCTTGACGAGGTCCGAAACGGGTTCGGAAAAGCGGGCAGACCATGCTTGCGCTTTCTTGTCAAATTGGCTCGGATTGGAGTTTGGGTTATTTTTCATAGGGATAAATTATAGAACGAGGGCTTTAACCCTGTGTCCATGCGATAATTTTTTAACATTACAACTCGTAGAGTCTGGAATCAACATGGCTGCGGTAAGGGTCGGCATTGCGCAATTAAACGCTTTAGTAGGGGATTTGGCTGGAAACGCCGCCCAAGTCCTTGAGGCCGCTCGCGGTGCCTACGAGCAGGGTGCGCGCGTGCTTCTGACGCCTGAGCTCATGCTAACCGGTTATCCGCCCGAGGATTTACTGTTACGCCCTGCATTTGTAGAGGCTTGCCAACGCGCGCTCGGGCAGCTCTGTCAGGATTTGGCAGCGCTTAAGGGCATGCATGTACTGGTGGGCCACATTGTTGCGAGCCCTGCAGGTCTGCGCAACGCGGCCTCGGTGTTGTGTGACGGGGCAGTGGTAGGTACTTATTTCAAACGAGAATTGCCCAATTATTCCGTCTTCGATGAAAAGCGTTATTTCACGCCTGGCGACCAAGCTCTGGTGTTTGTCGTCGGGGGAGTACGTTTTGGCGTCAATATTTGTGAGGACATCTGGCTCGCCGGATCGGCTGATCAAGCGCGTTCCGACGGCGCACAGGCCTTGTTGGTGCTCAATGCCTCCCCCTTTAGTGTGACCAAGCAAGCGCAGCGTGCTGACATTGCACAACGTTGCGTGCAACGCACTGGGGTGCCATTGTTCTACGCCAACATGGTTGGTGGACAAGATGAACTGGTGTTTGACGGAGCGTCCTTTGTGCTGGATGCCCAGGGAAATGTTTTAACGCGCCTTGCAGACTTCAGTCCAGACGTGGGTTTTGTCGACATCCACCCCGGTGCTGCCGTGCAGGCTGTGGCGACACGCCGCGCTGCACCGCCTTTAACGACAGTCGTCGCGCCCGACTGTATCGAGGCGCAGGTTTGGAGTGCACTCAAGCTGTGCTTAGCGGATTATGTAAAGAAGAACGGTTTTCGCTCAGTCATTCTGGGGTTGTCCGGTGGGATTGATTCGGCCGTTGTGTTGGCGATTGCCGTGGATGCGCTAGGCGCGGATCGTGTGCATGCGGTCATGATGCCGTCGCGCTACACAGCCGATATTTCGCAGATTGACTCACGCGAGATGGTTAAGCGTCTTGGGGTTGATTATCGGGAAATCGCCATTGCCGGTTTAGCGAGTAACTTTGAAGACATTTTGTCGCCCATTTTTGCAGGGCGTGCCCCGGATGCAACCGAAGAGAATATCCAGGCGCGTTTGCGCGGAATGCTCTTGATGGCCTTGTCCAATAAGTTTGGTCATTTGGTGCTCACAACCGGTAATAAGTCGGAGTTGTCGACCGGCTATTGCACGTTGTACGGGGATATGGCTGGTGGGTTTGCCGTGCTTAAAGATGTTGCGAAGACATTGGTCTATCGCATGGCGAAGTGGCGCAATCTAACCGGCGAAGTCATTCCGGATCGCATCATTACTCGTCCGCCTTCAGCAGAGCTGCGCGAAGATCAAACGGATCAAGATAGCCTGCCAGAATACGACGTGATCGATGCCATCATAGAGCGCTATGTTGAACAAAATCAGTCCGTGGCCGATGTGATCGCAGCCGGCTATGCGCCTGAAGCGGTCGAGCAAATTGTTCGCTTGATTCGTATCAACGAGTACAAGCGTCGTCAGGGACCGTTTGGCCCCAGGATTACGGAACGAGCGTTTGGCCGCGATTGGCGGTATCCTTTATCTAACGGCTTTCGTGAAGCCACTTAACCCCCCTTAATCGGACAGGATCCATCGTGAAGCAAGTCACAGCAATTATTAAGCCATTCAAACTTGATGAAGTGCGTGAGGCACTTGCCGAGGTGGGCGTCAATGGCCTGACCGTCACCGAGGTGAAAGGCTTTGGGCGTCAAAAAGGGCATACAGAGCTGTACCGTGGCGCTGAATATGTTGTGGATTTCTTGCCCAAGATTCGAGTAGAAATGGTGGTGGTCGATGGCGCTGTGGATGGTGTCATTGAAGCCATCGTCAAAGCGGCGCGCACGGGTAAGATTGGCGACGGCAAGATCTTTGTATCGTCTGTTGAGCAAGCGGTGCGTATTCGTACCGGCGAAAGTGGTGATGCGGCCCTCTGATGAAGCAATTCAATTGGAATAATCCGTACCCGACGATTCGGATACCTGTCTTTGCACGCAACGTCGTATCCACCTCACATCCTCTCGCTGCGCAGGCAGGGTTGCGGATGCTTCTGAAAGGCGGCAGCGCTGTCGATGCAGTGATCGCGGCCGCGGCCACGATTGCGTTGGTCGAGCCCGTATCGTGTGGCTTGGGCGGCGATGCGTTCTCCATCGTTTGGGATGGTAAGACGTTGCAAGGTCTAAACGCTTCGGGCTATGCGCCTGACGCTTGGAGTCCAGATTACTTCAAGAATAAGTATGGCATTGGCCCGAATGGTCTGGCGCAAGCGCCCAAGCGCGGCGTCGATGCGATCACCGTACCAGGAGTGGTTGCTGGTTGGGCTGCCTTGCATGAGCGCTATGGAAAGTTGCCTTTTGCAGATTTAATGGTTCCGGCTATAGAAATTGCTGAGCGTGGCTATGCTGTGCCGCCAGTCGTTGCTCAGAAATGGGCGGCCGCCGTGCCCGAATTGAAAGATCAGCCCGGTTTTGCGCACACCTTTATGCCGAACGGTCGTGCGCCGAATGTCGGTGAGCGGTTTGTCTTTAAGGATGTCGCGCAAACCCTGCGCAAGATTGGCGCGACCAAGGGTCGGGATTTGTATGAGGGTGACACAGCAGAAAAGCTCGTGGCCTTTATTCGCGCAAACGGCGGCGCGCATACGCTGGACGATTTTCGTAGCTACCGCCCGGATTGGGTGACACCGATCTCCAAGAACTACCGCGGTTACACCCTACATGAGATTCCCCCGAACGGGCAGGGCATCTCTGCCTTGATGGCACTCGGTATTCTCGAGCACTTTGATCTCGCATCGCTCAAGGTTGATTCGGTGGAGTCGCAGCACATTCAGATCGAGGCCATGAAGCTTGCCATGGCAGATTTGTATCGCTATGTCGCGGATCCACGCACGATGGAGGTCACGCCTGCGCAGATGTTGGATGACGCCTACCTGGCTTCACGCGCCAAGCTGATCGATCCCAGTCGGGCAACATTGTTCCCACCAGGCAACCCCTCCTCAGGGGGCACAATTTATCTGACGGCGGCTGATGAGAACGGCATGATGGTTTCGTTTATTCAGTCCAACTACATGGGATTCGGCTCAGGCGTGGTGGTACCCGGTACGGGTGTCAGCTTCCAAAACCGCGGCGTTGGGTTTTCTATGGATCCGAAATCTGCAAACGTGGTGGCAGGGCGCAAACGACCTTTTCATACCATCATCCCGGGCTTTCTCACCAAGGGCGGTGAACCCGTCATGAGTTTTGGTGTGATGGGGGGTGACATTCAGCCCCAGGGGCACGTGCAGACAGTCGTGCGTATGCTGGATTATGACCAACAACCCCAGGCCGCGTGTTGTGCCCCGCGTTGGAAGCTCAATAGAGATTTCACGCTCGATGTGGAGTCCTCGATGCGGGCCCAGACCATTGAAGGGCTTAAGGGCTTGGGGCATACCTTGAAAGCGATCGATGACCCGTACATGGACTTTGGGTCGGGGCAGTTCATCTGGCGGCTGTCACGTGACCTAGAAGACGGCTATGTGGTGGCCAGTGATAGCCGTCGCGACGGGCAAGCTGTCGGGTTTTAACCCCGGTGTGTTGTAGGTTGCAGCCGACATGTTCTGGCTGGGAATAATCGGACTTTCAGGGTTTTCCCTAAAAGTCCGATTGTTTTTGAGTGATCAGCGAATTAAGCTGGATTTAATTCCGCTAAGCCTTAAAATTACGCGGTAATTACAAAACCCTAGGAGCCTTCAAAATGTCCCAAATTAAACTGACTCGGCGTCAGTTTTTTCAGGTGACCGGTGCAGGACTCGGAACCAGCAGCATGACCGTCATGGGTCTTGCGAATGCTGCAGATCCGGTGTTCAAGAAGCCGAACAAACTTGAAAAAACAACAGAGACGCGTAGTACCTGTCCCTACTGTTCCGTGAGCTGCGGCGTATTGCTGTACAGCGCGAAAGACGCGACGGGTAAACAGAAAGTTGTTCACGTTGAAGGCGATACTGACAATCCAGTCAACAAGGGTACGCTATGCCCGAAAGGTGCTGGTCTGCTCGACATGATCGACAGTCCAGATCGTTTGCAGTTCCCTGAAGTGCGCGAGCCAGGCAGCAAAGAGTTCAAGCGTATTTCTTGGGAAGAGGCGCTGACACGCATCGCCAAGCGAATGAAGGCTGATCGCGATAAGAATTTCGTCGCCAAGAATGCTGATGGCCTAACGGTGAACCGTTGGAACACCTTCGGTATGTTGGTGAGCTCGGCCTCGAACAACGAATCTGGTTATATGACCGCCAAGATTTTGCGTTCGATGGGCGTGGTAGCACTCGACACACAAGCGCGTATCTGACACGCTCCGACGGTGGCCAGTCTGGCCCCGACGTTTGGGCGCGGTGCGATGACCAACCATTGGGTTGACATCAAGAACGCCGATGTAGTGTTGATTATGGGCGGCAATGCAGCTGAGGCGCACCCTTGCGGTTTTAAGTGGGTGATTCAGGCTAAAGCCAAGCGCGCGGCGAAGCTCGTCGTGGTGGATCCGCGCTTTACGCGTTCCGCAGCAGTCGCTGACTACTACGCGCCGATTCGCGTCGGTGCGGATATTGCATTCTTAGGCGGGATGATTCACTACCTGCTCGAGAACAACAAGATCAACAAAGACTACGTGTTGAATTACACGAACGCGTCATTCTTGATTAATCCGGACTACGGATTCAAGGATGGCATCTTCACGGGTTACGACGAAGCCAAGCGCAGTTATGCGAAGGGCACGTGGACTTATCAGATGGATGAAGGATTCGCCAAAGTGGACACCACTTTGCAAGATCCGAATTGTGTCTTCCAACTGATGAAGAAACACTTCGCACGGTACACACCTGATTTGGTGAGTAGCGTCACGGGTACACCTAAGGACCAATTCCTTAAAGTGTGCCAGATGGTGGCTGAGACCTCCGCGCCTGACAAGACCATGACGATTTGTTATGCGCTGGGTTGGACACAACACTCGATCGGTTCAGAAAACATTCGCACGATGGCCATGATCCAGTTGCTCCTAGGCAACATGGGTATGGCGGGCGGCGGTGTCAACGCCTTGCGTGGCCATGCAAACGTGCAAGGCATTACCGATCAGTGTTTGTATTCGGAAGTGTTGCCTGGCTATTTGTCCTCACCCCTTGAGGCTGATAAGACCTACGCGGATTACCGCAATGCACGTACGCCCAAGGCGCTTCGTCCTGGCCTGATGTACTTTCCCCAGAACTTCCCCAAGTGGTTTAACAGCTTGATGAAGGCCTGGTACGGAGATCATGCGATCGCCGAATCGAACTACGCTTACGACTACTTGCCCAAGCGTGATACCGCTTATGACATTCTGGCTATTTTTGAAAGAATG
>CAJBTJ010000054.1 GCA_903958565.1 uncultured beta proteobacterium | reverse complement strand
TATCACAACAACGCGATTCAATCCTGGAAAGTAGACACTAACGGAGAGGTCAGCAATGTACAAGTTGGCTAAAACTCTAATCGGTACCGTCGCACTCACGCTACTGGGTGGCTTGGCTAACGCACAAGACACAAAAAAATTCCCCGGGATCGGCCGCGCTGCTACACCCGCAGAAGTCGCCGCCTGGGATATCGATGTACGCCCAGACTTCAAGGGTCTGCCTAAAGGGTCAGGGACCGCGGAACAGGGGCAGGAACTTTGGGAAGCCAAGTGTGCAAGCTGTCATGGCGTATTTGGTGAGTCCAACGAAGTGTTCACACCGATCGTAGGTGGCACCACCGCAAAAGACATTAAAACGGGTCGCGTTGCCTCGCTCACTGACCCGAATCAACCACAGCGTTCAACGCTGATGCGCCTCTCCACCCTGTCGAGCTTGTACGACTACGTCTACCGAGCCATGCCGTGGAATGCCCCGCGCTCGCTGTCGGCAGATGAAACATATGCGCTCGTGGCGTACATGCTCTCGCTAGGCGAGATCGTCCCAGAGGACTTCACCCTCAGCCACGAGAACGTCCATGAGGTACAAGCATTATTGCCAAACCGTAACGGCACAACAACAGAGCACGGCATGTGGACCGTGGCGGGCCGGCCCGATGTACAGGGCAATCCTTGCATGACAGACTGCCCAACCGACGGCAAGATCACCTCTTTCTTACCGGGTTTCGCCCGTAATGCGCACGAAAACATTACCGAGCAAAACCGTATTTTTGGGCCTTTCAGGGGTGCCGACACCACAAAACCGCCCGTTAAAAAGCTTCCGGGCGCTGGGTTTGTCGCACCAGTAGCTGCCACAAGCGCTACCGCTACTGCCGCAACGACGGTCGCCGCTGGGGCGAATGCCGCGACATTGCAAGCGCTTTTCCAAAAGCATAACTGTACGGCCTGTCACGCGCCAGCCGCTAAGGGGGTAGGCCCGTCCATCGCTGAGGTGGCGAAAAAATACAAAGAACAGGATGTCGTTGCTAAACTAGCAACAAAGGTCAAAGTAGGCGGGGCAGGCGCTTGGGGCTCGATTCCCATGCCACCACATGCCCAAATGTCAGATACCGACATCACGAATTTGGTGAAATGGATGCTGACAGGGTCTTAAGTGTCGGCATTACTCTGTATAAACGAATTCAATAATCAAACATCTATCTAGCAAGGGAACTCTCATGAACGTACAGCGTCGCAGACTTCTGCAAATGTCAGCAATAGTAGGTCTCATGGCCAGCACCGGCCTGATGACACAGGCCGAAGCTGCCGCTTGGAATAAAGCCGCCTTCGAAGCCAAGTCAGTCGATGATGTGGCCAAGCTTTTAGGCGGTGCGACGCCCACTCCGTCGGATGCCATCACATTGCGCGCGCCCGACATCGCCGAAAACGGTGCCGTTGTGCCGGTTGGTGTTGAAACCAGCTTAAAAGCAACAGAGCTCGCCATTTTGGTCGAGAAAAATCCAAATGCGCTCGCTGCCATGTTCGTCATTCCCGCTGGTGCTGAAGCCTTCGCCTCGACTCGCGTAAAAATGGGTCAGACCTCAAACGTCTTTGCCCTCGCGAAAGTCGACGGCAAGTGGCTGATGTCCTCTAAAGAAGTCAAAGTAACGCTCGGCGGCTGTGGCGGCTAATCGCGCTCAGAACGCAACGTACAAAACAAACATAGAACATAGCAAAGAGAGAAAATCATGGCAGATCCAATGCGCATTCGTGCAACTGAGAAAGATGGTGTGGTGGACGTACGTGTGCTGATGAAGCACGACATGGAAACGGGTCAACGCAAGGATGCTGCGGGCGCATCCATTCCAGCTTGGTTCATTTCAACGCTCGAGGCAAAAGTTGGCGACAAAATAGTTTACGCAGCCCAGTTGGGGCCTGCCGTCTCTAAAGATCCCTACCTGCAATTCAAGTTGAAAGGTAGTGCAAAAAAAGGCGACACAATTGCCGTGACATGGGTCGACAATAAAAACGAAACCCGCACTGACAAAACAGAAATCAAATAATTTTGTTGTGCCGATAGAACCGAGCCGCAATCTTGCGGTTCGCAAAAATGGAGACAACCATGAAACACTTCTTATTCGCTGGGCTGACAGCTCTGTCGCTCAGCGTATCTACTATTGCTCTGGCACAATCGGCATCGGATCAGCTTGCGGAATACCGCAAAATGCTTGCCGACGGCAACCCAGCCGAACTATACGAAGCCGCAGGCGAAGAACTCTGGGCGAAACCAGCTGGGCCGAAGAGCGCCTCTCTTGAGAAATGCGATCTAGGACTAGGTCCTGGTGTTGTCAACGGCGCCTCAGCCCAACTGCCACGCTACTTCGCAGATACTAATCGCGTCCAAGACCTCGAATCACGTCTGATGACCTGCATGACGACCCTGCAAGGTATTCCAGAAGCCGAGATGGTCAACGGGACGTTTGGCAAGGGCGCGCGCAAAAACATCGAAGCAATTGTTGCCTATGTCGTCACGCAATCGAAGGGCATGAAAATCAACGTATCCGTCAACCATCCCAAAGAAAAAGAAATGCTCGCTCTTGGCGAAAAAATCTTTTATCTGCAAGGCGGAACGATGGACTTTTCTTGTGCCTCTTGTCACGCAGTCGACAACAAACGTATTCGTATGCAGGACTTGCCAAACCTGACCGTGCAAAAGGGCGCAGCAGAAGGCTGGGGTAATTGGCCTGCTTATCGCGTGTCAAGCGGTACGTTTTGGACAATGCAGCAACGCCTGAACGACTGCTACCGCCAACAGCGTATGCCTTTCCCGATTTACGGCTCAGACGTCACGATCGCGTTATCCGTCTTTATGGCTAACAAGGCAAACGGTGGTACGGTGCAAACGCCCGGCCTCAAGCGCTAACTCCAGGGAGACACACATGAATAAAACACTAATAAAACTGGTCGTTGGTACAAGCTTAGCGCTTGGTGGCATTGCCTTAAGCAACGTCGCCCTCGCACAAAAAGCTGACCCCGCCGTACAGGCCGTCATGGACCGCAGCTTCCGTGAGCAAGGTATCGCCAAACTAGATCGCATCCAGCTAGACGAGTTCCAAACGCTCTGCTCTGATGAGAAGTTCCGCGATAGCCCCGAGGGGAAAAAGAAAGCCGAAGCATTACAGACAGCTGCCCTGGCAGCCATCAAGCCTCCATCAGATGGAAAGTATCTTGGGAGCTGGGCTGAGGGCGAAAAAATCGCTCAAAGCGGCCGAGGCTCAACCTGGACTGACAATTTAAAAACCGTAAACGGTGGGGGCTGTTACAACTGCCACCAGATTTCAAAACAAGAAATCTCATACGGCACGATCGGTCCATCGTTATTGGCCTATGGAAAAACGCGCGGCAATAGCGATGTCATCCTGACCTACACCTGGAACCGCATCAGCAACTCCAAGGCCTATAACGCTTGCAGCAATATGCCACGCATGCAGCACTTTAACTTGCTCACCGAACAGCAAATTAAAGACGTCATGGCCTTGCTGCTAGACCCTGCATCGCCAGTGAATAAATAAAGTCGTCGAATCGCGCAATCCGCTGCAAGGAAGTTGAAATGGGAATGAGTCGTAGAGAGTTTGTGCAGGTTCTAGCGGCTGCTTCCGCTGCCGGACTATCACTGGGCTCTAACTTGAGTCGAGCGCAATCCGCAGCAAACCTCTATGACCTCCCAAAGTTCGGCAATGTGCACTTGATGCACTTTACTGACTGCCACGCGCAACTCAAACCCATTTATTTCCGCGAGCCTAACGTCAACTTGGGCTTCGGTGGGCAATTTGGTAAAGCCCCTCACTTGGTCGGTGATGCCTTGCTCAAGCACTATGGCATCAAGCCGGGCACGCGCGAAGCACATGCGTTTTCTTATCTGGACTTTGACAAAGCAGCTACGCAATACGGCAAAGTGGGTGGGTTTGCACACCTCGCAACCTTGGTTAAGCAAATTCGCGCAAGTCGCCCCGGCGCTTTGCTTCTCGATGGCGGTGACACGTGGCAAGGCTCAGGCACTGCACTCTGGACCAAAGGCCAGGATATGGTCGATGCCTGTCTGGCCTTAGGCGTCGATGTTATGACCGCGCACTTTGAAATGACCTTAGGCGAAAAACGCGTCAAAGAAATTGTAGAAAAAGATTTTGATGGCAAAGTAAATTTTGTCGCTCAAAACATCAAAACGACCGATTTTGAAGACCCCGTGTTTGACGCCTATACGATGCGTGAAATGAACGGCGTCAACGTTGCAATCATTGGTCAGGCGTTTCCCTACACGCCGATCGCCAACCCACGCTACCTGATTGAAAACTGGACGTTCGGCATCGAAGAAGAAAATATGCAGAAGACCGTCAACCACGCTCGCGCTAACGGTGCGAAAGCTGTGGTCCTGTTGTCGCATAACGGCATGGATGTCGATCTGAAAATGGCGAGTCGCGTGCGCGGTATCGACGCCATCTTAGGCGGACACACGCACGACGGTGTGCCCGTACCGGTCAAGGTCACCAACCCAGGCGGCGTGACCCTCGTGACAAACGCAGGCTCAAACAGCAAATTTTTGGGCGTACTTGATTTGGATGTGAAAGACGGCAAAGTATCCGACTTTAGATATCGGTTGCTTCCCGTCTTTGCAGATTTACTACCGGCTGACGCACAGATGAATGCGTTGATCGACAAGATACGTGCGCCGTATGAAACCAAGCTCTCCGAAAAACTCGCTGTGGCCGAAGGTACGCTTTATCGCCGAGGCAACTTCAACGGTACGTTCGATCAGCTAATCGTTGACGGATTAATTAAGATGAAGGGCGCTGATCTCGCGTTTTCACCAGGATTCCGTTGGGGCACCTCCTTGCTGCCTGGACAGACCATTACGATGGAACACCTGTTGGACCAAACCGCGATCACGTATCCATACACCACCCTCACGCCGATGAGTGGCGAGATGATCAAGACCGTTCTTGAAGACGTCGCGGACAACATCTTCAACCCTGATCCCTATTATCAGCAAGGTGGAGACATGGTGCGGGTGGGCGGCATGCAATACAGCATCGACCCCACCGCCGGTGCCGGCAAGCGTATCTCTGACATGCGCTTAGGCGACAAGCCCATCGAAGCAAGCAAAACCTATAAAGTGGCGGGCTGGGCGCCGGTCTCTGAAGCGGCTCGCGATGCGGGTGGCGAACCCATCTGGGATGTGATTGCAGCCTACCTGCGTGATATCAAAACCGTATCTGCCAAAGCGCCAAACATCCCCGCCATTAAAGGTGCGGCCAATAATCCTGGCATAGGAAATTGAAAATGAAAAGCTGGTTAATCGCACTCTCGATCACGATCGCTACGCTTATCGTTCCATCGGCCGTCTTAGCGCAAGACGCCATTCGCGTGATTTATCACATCGATGATGCAGACGCGCAAGGATTAAAGGGATTACGCAACATTCGCAACCATCTTGATGTAGCGCCCCAAACAAAGATTCGCGTCGTCACCCACGCCAATGGCGTGGATATCTTGATGGATGGCGCGAAGGACAAGAGCGGCAAGGTTGAGTATTCCTCCCTCATTTCCGCTTTGGTGTCTCGGGGCGTTGTATTTGAGGTGTGTGAAATCACACTCAAAAATCGCAATCTCAAACGCGAGCAATTTGTACTGGAGGTGAACTTCACACCCTCTGGCGTTGTACGCATTGCTGAACTACAAGCCAAAGAGAAATACGCTTACATCAAGCCTTGACGTAAAGCGCTGACCTCAACGGCTTAGCAGTCCACGCGCCGAAACTCTATTTTCCGAATCGATCTAGTTCAAACACGTCGAGATCAATCATCTCGCCGGTATCTTTTTGTAAAACCTTGCCCTGCGGGTCCAACACATACAACTCGGGGATTCCTTTGCGCTTGCCTATCGCACGATCAAGCTCAGGGGTGATCATGGCGACGGGGAAGTTCAGTCCGTGCTTTTGTACATACCGTGCAGCGGCGTTTGGGTCCTTATCAATCGACACACCCAACACAACAAGATTGCCACCTTTTGTGTCACGCGCAAGCTGTATCAGATTTAGGTTTTGACGATGGCAATAGGGGCACCACGATGCCCAAATTTGCAGCACAACGTGTTTGCCTGCCAAATCAGCAGCCGTCAGTACTTTGCCATCCATCAGCGTGATGGGGCCCAGCTTGAGCGTGTCACCCACATTGAGCGCCTGCGCGGGCGACGGCAATACGACTCCGACCATCATCACCACCATCAACAAGCGTATGGCAATGTTGCGCAGGTTCGGGAGACGCCAATCCGTCAGTATGTTTTTCATGTGGTTATCATAGCCAAAAAAAACCGCCCACAGTCTCCTGGGGCGGCTTTCGTTGCGGAGATTGAAATTAAACAATCAGCGGCACAATCAACAGAGCAACAATGTTGATGATCTTAATCAGCGGGTTCACAGCAGGACCTGCCGTGTCTTTGTAGGGATCGCCCACCGTGTCGCCCGTCACCGCAGCTTTATGGGCATCAGAGCCCTTGCCGCCGTAATGACCTTCCTCGATGTACTTCTTGGCGTTATCCCAAGCACCACCGCCTGTACACATGGAGATCGCAACAAACAGACCCGTCACAATCGTACCCATCAGTAAGCCACCCAAAGCCTCAGGGCCTAGTAACAAACCAACGGCGATTGGCACAACGACTGGTAGCAAAGAAGGAATAATCATTTCTTTGATTGCAGCGGTGGTCAGCATATCGACAGCCTTATCGTACTCAGGCTTGGCGGTACCTTCCATGATGCCTTTGATGTCGCGGAACTGGCGACGCACCTCTTCAACGACAGCACCCGCACAACGGCCTACCGCTTCCATCGCCATGGCGCCAAAGAGGTAAGGAATCAAGCCGCCGATAAACAAGCCAATGATCACGCGGTGGTCCGACAAATCAAACACAACCTTTGCGCCGTTGGCCTCAAGCGTATGCGTGTAGTCGGCAAACAGAACCAACGCAGCCAAGCCAGCGGATCCAATCGCGTAGCCTTTGGTCACGGCCTTTGTGGTGTTACCCACTGCATCAAGCGGATCTGTGATGTCGCGTACAGATTGGGGCAAGCCAGCCATTTCAGCGATACCACCTGCGTTGTCGGTGATTGGACCGTACGCATCAAGAGCCACCACAATACCTGCCATAGACAACATCGACGTCGCAGCGACTGCAATACCGTAGATGCCACCCAACCAATAGGCAGAGTAGATAGCCGCACAAACAAACAGCACGGGCCAAGCTGTTGAACGCATCGACACGCCTAAGCCTGCAATGATGTTCGTACCATGGCCTTGGCTCGACGCCTTAGCAATGTGCTTAACAGGCGCGTAGTCCGTGCCGGTGTAGTACTCGGTTATCCAAACAAGCACTGCTGTCAGAAGTAGGCCGACAACCGTTGCACCAAACAAACGCATCTTGCCGCCCGTGGCAAAGCCTACGTCGGCCAGTATGTTGTCAGGCAAGATCCAGTTGGTCGCGAAGAAGAACGCCACCAGAGAAAGCACACCCTCAATCACCAAGCCCTGATATAGCGCAGGCATCACGTAATTCATACCAGGCGTTGCTTTGACGAACGAGCAACCAATAATCGATGCAATGATCGAAATTCCACCGAGCACCAGCGGATAAATCACCGCCTCGGCCGTGGCGACCTTGATCATCAACGCGCCCAATACCATCGTCGCAATCAATGTCACGGCGTAGGTTTCAAACAAGTCGGCAGCCATGCCCGCGCAGTCGCCCACGTTGTCACCAACGTTATCGGCAATCACCGCTGGGTTACGTGGATCATCTTCAGGGATGCCCGCTTCGACCTTACCCACCAAGTCTGCACCCACGTCGGCGCCTTTGGTGAAAATGCCACCACCCAAACGCGCGAAGATCGAGATCAGCGAAGAGCCAAAAGCCAGACCAATCAACGGATGCAAAATGGCAGACATGCTCTTGCCGGCGCCAGTCGCCTGTAGATACATATAGAACAATCCAACACCCAGCAGACCCAAGCCGACTACCAACATGCCGGTAATCGCGCCGCCCTTGAAGGCAACGTTAAGTGCTTCGTTCATGCCTTTGGTTGCAGCCTCGGCCGTACGCACGTTAGCGCGAACCGAGACGTTCATTCCTATAAAACCGCAGGCGCCGGAAAGCACTGCACCAATCACGAAGCCAACAGCCGTCGCTTGGTCAAGAAACACTGCTATCAAGATGGCAAGTACAACGCCGACGATACCGATGGTCTTGTACTGCCGAGAAAGGTAAGCGCCAGCGCCTTGCTCGATCGCTGCTGCGATTTCCATCATCTTGGCATTACCCGTGCCTTGGCTCAAAATCCAGGACCGCACTACAAAGCCATATATGACCGCGAGTACTCCGCAGCCCAAGGCAAAATAGAGGCCCAACGTAACGTTGCTCATGCTCTAAAACTCCTTAAGTGTTATCTCTTTAATACTTGTTATTCCGATAAGGATATTTCCCTACCGAGCACTAAAAAAATGCCATACGCAGTATCCCGCAGATTCGCACCGAGAGGGAGTCTTTGTTTATTTGTTAAGATTAGGGTATTCACTAACTAGGCCTACCCGCGGAGCATCAATGAGTCTCGACAATGTCAAGCCCGGCAAAAAGATCCCTGAGTCTTTCAATGTAATTATTGAGATCTCGATGAATGCCGACCCCATCAAGTATGAGGTTGACAAAGAGTCCGGTGCCATCTTCGTAGACCGCTTCATGGGCACGTCCATGCACTATCCGTGTAACTATGGATATATCCCCAAAACCATCGCAGGGGATGGGGACCCGGTTGATGTGTTAGTGATTACTCCCTTCCCTGTAATCCCCGGTGTGGTGGTGCGATGCCGTGCTTTGGGTGTATTAAAAATGACGGACGAAGCCGGTGACGATGCCAAATTGCTCGCCGTACCCGAAGACAAAATTTTGCCCATTTATAGCCACTGGAAACAGGCTGCGGATATTCATCCGATGCGCCTGAACGCGATCCAACACTTCTTCGAACACTACAAGGATCTCGAAGAAGGCAAGTGGGTCAAGGTCCAAGGCTGGGGCGGCGTAACGGATGCGCACCAAGAAATTCTTGATGGCATCGCGCGTTACAACGCCGAACGAAAGGGTTGATGCTTTTTTGTAAAAACGCTACATCGACTGCTTAAGCAAGACCGCATAGTCGTCTGAGGTTGGGGTGCGCGGATTCGTTTTGTGACAATGATCCGCCATCGCACCCTCGATTATCTGAGGAAACATCTCCGGCTTTACCCCCATCGCCGCCAAACCGGAAGGCAGTCCAAGGCGTTGGTTTAACGCTTTAATTGCTGGGGCCACCTCAGCAGGGCCACCCAACCCCATCGTTTGTGCCAAGCGCTCGAGCTTTTTACCCTTCTGCATCGATGCTTCGCTGGCATTAAACAAAATCACCGCCGGCAAAAACATCGCATTCAGCGTGCCATGGTGCAATTTTGGATTGATGCCACCCAGTGCATGGCTCAGACTATGTACAGCACCCAAGCCTTTTTGAAATGCCATCGCGCCTTGTGTGGACGCGCTCATCATATGAAAGCGCGCCTCACGGTCATGGGGGGTGTTGGTGGCACGCTCAATGTGCCGCCACCCACGCCACAGTCCGTCGAGCGCAATACCCTCCGCCGGGAAGTTCAACGCCGATGACATAAACGTCTCACAGCAGTGCGTAATCGCGTCCATGCCGGTTGCGGCCGTCAATAAGGCTGGCAAATCGAGTGTGAGCTCCGGATCGCAAATCGCCGACTTTGGCACGATGTGCGGCGACAACAAGCCTACTTTGCGGCCATCATCCAAAATCAACATCGCGCCCCGGCCAACTTCACTGCCCGTGCCAGACGTAGTTGGCACAGCGATGATTGGTGCAGTTGCTGCGGTAATGCGTGCCGTGCCGCCATTGACCGCAATAAAGTCTTTTAATGGCCCTGCGTGCGCTGCACAGACGGCAACAGCCTTGGCTAAGTCCATCGCCGATCCGCCCCCAACGGCGATCATTCCGTCGAACTTCCCCTGTTTATACATGACGAGAGCGTCTCGCACCGCTGCCTCGTGGGGGTTAGGCGGGGTTTGGTCATAAACCTGTACGCTTTTAGGATCTTTAAGTTGCGCCAACACGCGATCCACCAAACCTGCAGCGCGCACCCCGG
>CAJBTJ010000053.1 GCA_903958565.1 uncultured beta proteobacterium | reverse complement strand
TACCGACCCATCAACCTTAGATACAGCCGTTGGCATCGTGCTGATTGGTTTGATTCTTGAGGGATTGCGCCGTACCAACGGAATGATTTTGGTGGTTGTGACAGGATGTTTCGTGTTGTATGCCTTGTTTGGAAACTATTTACCTGCCCCCTGGACGCACAAAGGCTATGACATCGGCCGTTTTGTTGGTTTCATGTATATGACGCTCGAGGGTATTTACGGCACCGCCATCGACGTGTCAGCGACCTTGATTATCTTGTTCACAATCTTTGGTGCCTTTTTGCAATTTACAGGTGCTGGGAAATTCTTTATTGACTTCTCTTTTGCTGCGATGGGCGGCAAGTCCTCTGGCGTTGGTCGCACGATCGTGCTGTCTTCCTTTTTGATGGGTGGGCCGTCGGGATCCGGTGTCGCGACAACGGTGACAGTTGGCTCCGTTGCAGCGCCCATGCTCGAGAAAGTTGGCTACGAGCGTAATGCAGCAGGTGGCTTACTCGCTGCTGGGGGCTTGGGCGCCATTATTTCCCCGCCCGTGTTGGGTGCCGCCGCGTTTCTGATTGCAGACTTCTTGAAAATTTCGTACCTCGATGTGTTGTTGATGGCTTGTATACCAACCATCCTGTTCTACCTTGGATTGTTTGTCATGGTCGAGATCGATGTGCGTAAGTACGGCATGAAGAACATTCGTTTTGAGTCCGTTGAAAGCGCGTGGAGTCTGACCAAAAAATACTGGTTTCACTTCTTCTCATTAGTCTCAATCATCGTTTTTATGATGATGGGTTTTTCACCCATCATGTCGGTGTTTTGGGCCACGGTTGTATCAATCTTTACCAGTATGTTGCGCAGCGATACGGCGATTATTTCGTACGACTGGCTACGTGGCCGTCAGCCTTTGCTCAAAGGCCTATATGAATCCAACCTAACTAAAGCACTTGCCTCCGGTTCGACCGGAGTGTTGGCGATTGCGATAACGTGCGCCGGTGCAGGGTTGATCGTTGGCACCGTTACGCTGACCGGGCTTGGGCTCAAGTTCAGTTCGATCGTCATTGAGTATGCGGGTGGGTCTTTACTGTTGACCGCAATCTTTACTGCATTGGTTGTGTGGGTGGTCGGTTTGGCAGTTCCCGTGACGGCTTCCTACATCATCTGCGCGGTCATTGCAGCACCAGCGCTCATCAATCTGGGTGTACCGGCTTTTGCGGCCCATATGTTTATCTTTTATTATGCGGTGCTGTCGGAGGTATCGCCGCCGACAGCGCTTTCACCGTTTGCGGCAGCGGCGATTTGTAAGGGCGACCCTTACAAAACAACTTTGCAGACTTGGAAGTATGTCGCACCCGCTATTCTTGTGCCGTTTATGTTCGTGCTGGGTGATTCGGGCACTAGCTTATTACTGATGGGTTCAACCAAGGCGCTTGCGAACGCGGATTGGTGGCAAATTGCCTGGATCTCGTTTACGGCCGCTGTCGGTATCGTGTGTTTGGCAGGCGGACTACAAGGCTGGTTCATCGAGAAGACGCAGTTGTTTGAACGAGTCGTCATGGTGGTTGCGGGTGTGGCGCTTGCTTATCCCGATAACTGGGCCGATCTCGTTGGTTTTGCCGGATTTATCGTCGTGCTCCTAACGCAGACGATGCGACACTTAAAATCCAAATCAATAGCAACCTAGGTGTCTGTCACACTTAGTCATTGGAAGCAGAGTTATGGACGGTTCGCTGAAGTCTGGAGTTACTCGGGAGCTTGCTGAGTTTGTTGCTGGTTTCGACAAAAGCAGTTTGCCCCAAGAAGTGCGGCATCAGGTTGCAAGAAGTTTAGTGAACTGGGCGGGTTGTGCGGTCGGGGGCTCAGCGCATCCGGCGCTATTGAAGGCCATGGAGGCGTTCAAGCCCTTTCTGGGATCTGGGCATGCGTCGATAGTGGGTCGCACAGAGCGAGTCGACGCGTTGCACGCAGCACTCTTTAACGGCATCAGCTCACATGTGCTGGATTTTGATGATACCCATCACGCGACCTTAGTGCATCCGAGTGGCCCTGTTTTCTCTGCGTTATTGGCACTGTCTGAGTTCTACCCGATTGATGGCGAAACCTTTGTGACGGCCATTGCCTTGGGAATTGAAGTCGAGTGCAGAATCGCATTGGGTGTCTGTCCGGCGCACTACGATATCGGGTGGCATGTGACCGGTACGGTAGGGGGGTTCGGCGCCGCGGCCGCGGTTGGTTACGCACTGAAGTTGGATGTACAACAGATGTCCTGGGCCTTCGGAATCGCTGCGACGCAAGCGGCTGGATTGCGCGAAGTGTTCGGCACGATGTGCAAAAGCCTGCACCCGGGACGAGCGGCACAGAGTGGGCTGAGTGCGGCTTTGATGGCCCAGCAGGGATTCACCAGTTCAGAGCGGGTGCTTGAAGCCCCAAGAGGCTTTGGTCACGTTCTGTCCGTTAATCCACATTTGTCCGATAGTGTGATTGATTTAGGTAAGCGTTGGGTTGTCATGGATAACGCGTTTAAACCTTACGCGTGTGGCTTGGTTATTCACCCTATCATCGATGGCTGTATTTCATTACACAAACAGATGGGCACCCGTACGGATGCAATAGAACGTGTTCATTTGCGTGTACATCCGTTGGTGCTTGAACTGACAGGAAAATCAGAGCCGCGCACGGGCCTTGAGGGTAAGTTCAGCGTTTACCATTCAGCTGCAGTCGTGCTGCTGGATGGAATGAGTACATCCAAGCACTATACCGATGCGGTCGTCAATAGACTCGATGTGATTGCCTTGCGTCCGAAGGTAAGTGTAGAGATAGATCGCTCGGTCGCTGTCGATGAGGCCTTCTTAGTGATTGAATTAAAGGACGGCTCCGTTTTGTCTCAACACGTTGAGCACGCGTTAGGCAGCTTAGAAAAGCCCATGAGCGATGCGGATATTAATTTGAAATTTTTAGATTTAACAGCCGGAAAGTTTTCAAAAGAGCAAAGTCATCAGGCGTTAGAACAATGCTGGCTCGTTAGTCAGCTGACGAATGCTGGAGATCTCGGCGCACTACTTAGAGGAGAGTAAATAATGAAGGTACTTCAACAATTAGGCAGTGCACTTGTTTCCATCAGCTTCGTTTTAGTGAGTGGAGCGGCGTTTGCACAAAAATTCCCGGAGAAGCCCGTTAAGATCGTGGTCCCCTTTGCGCCTGGTGGCGGTGCCGATATGCTGGCACGTACGTTGACTGCTGGACTAGCTGAAATGTGGGGACAGCCGGTTGTTGTAGAAAATCGCGCGGGTGCAAGCGGGAACATTGGCGCGGAGGCGGTGGCTCGGTCTGATCCTGACGGGTATACCCTGCTGTTAACGAGTAGCGCATTTGTTATTAATCCAGGTATGCCAGGCAAGCTTCCTTTTAATGTCGAAAAGGACTTTACGCCCATCACGCTTGCTGCAGAGCTACCCAACGTACTAGTTGTTCATCCTGGTGTGAAAGCCAATACCGCTAAAGAGCTCGAGGCCTTGATCCGTGCGAATACAACAAAGATCAGCTATGCCTCACCCGGTAACGGTACAGGTGGTCATTTGGCGGCTGAGCTCTTCAAGCAGTCAGCTGGCGTTGAGATTACCCATGTACCGTACAAAGGCGGTGGGGCTGTTATTGCGGACTTATTGGCAGGCCATGTCCAGATGACCTTTGCGACCTTGCCGTCGGTGATTGCATACATCAATGCTGATAAAGTGCGCGCGCTTGCGTTGACCACAAGTAAGCGTGCATTTATTACTGCCCCCACAATGATTGAGTCCGGATACCCAGGGTTTGATATTTCTACATGGCTTGGTTTTTTAGGCCCTGCCAACATGCCCCCCGCATTAGTTCAAAAGATCTATGGCGACATACAAAAACTGATGCGCTCTGACGCCATCGCAGAAAAGCTAAAGCAACAAGGCATGCTTGAGGTCGGACTATCGCCGGTAGAGTTTGGCAAGAAAATTACCAAGGATGTGGATATGTACAAAAATATTATTCAGAAGTCTGGCTTAAAGGCGGGCTAAAGACGTGTCAGTTTTCAATTCAATTGGATCGATAAAGTCGTTTTTCAATCAACTGGATGCGACGAACTCGCGGCAATTGCGCAACGTTACGCTGGCTTATATTGCATTCCATGCAGTGTTTTGGTTTTTCATTGCGATCGTGAGCCATACCGCTCCTCACAAAGACAGTATTGAGGAGTTGTTTTGGTTGCAGCACTTTGATTGGGGTTATCCAAAGTTTGGGCCAATTGGCACGTGGTGGGTTCATCTGTTTGTGGTGATTTTTGGTCGCGCTGTCTGGGTGACCTACCTAGCGGGTGTTGTTAACGTTGCGTTGATGCTTTTCGTCGTGTGGCGGATTGCGCTCTTGATGGCAACGCCGGCTCGCGCACTGATGACGGTTGTGCTGACGAGCCTAGTGATTTATCACAACGTGAATGGTCTGCAAGTCAGTTCAAATTTGATGCAGCTATTGCCGACCGCGCTATTTTTGTGGGCGGTGTTAGTGGCTGTTCAGCATCAGAAGTGGTGGCAGTGGGCGCTCTTGGGTGTGATGGGTGCCATTTGCTTATTAACAAAATATGCGGCAGGTATTTGGTTTGCTGTGATGGGTATCTGGCTATTGCTGGATACGCGTATGCATAACCGGCGCGCCATGATGGGTGTCGGCATTGCAATTATTGCGGGTGCGCTTGCGATGATCCCGCATATCGAGTGGATGATCCGTGAAGATGCACCTACCTTGCGCTATATGGAGCGACAAGTTGGTAGGCAGGTCAATCACTTGGCGGAGGTCTTCAAGTTTCTAGCGAGCCAGGTAGGAAAGCTAGCCCCGTTGCTGCTTGCGTTGCTCATCATCAACATACAATTCCGACGTGACGGAGCACCTGGGTTGTCATGGAAGGGGTCAGCTAATACAACGACCGAGGCACGCTACGTCTCGTTCACAGCCTACGGCCCGATGTTGGTGACATGCGTGCTGGGTGCGATATGGATTGATCTAAACGCGAATTGGGCAACCGCGTATTTCGTTGTGCTTGGCTTGTGGGCGCTACGGTATGTACCGCGAGTTGATACATCTTTGGCATTACGTCGCGTGGTGGGCGTCGGATTATTTCTTAATATTTTGATGGCCGTATCGGTTGGCTTGTATTACGGTTTCATTGTTGATTTGACTGGGCGTGTCGCACGGGCAAATTACCCGGCTAAACAGCAGGGCGCTTTGCTTGATGAGGTTTGGGATGCCAAGACGCGTGGTCCGTTAAAAGTGGTCATTGGTGAAACTTGGGTGGCTGGTGTGACCTCGGTGATGTCCAAGGATCAACCGCTAGTTGTGCCTTATGGGCTTTATCATCAAGGACCTGCGGTGACTCCTGCGCTGATTAAGAAGTGCGGTG
>CAJBTJ010000052.1 GCA_903958565.1 uncultured beta proteobacterium | reverse complement strand
AGCGTGCGGTTAATCTTTCGCTCCCCTCTAGTCGACAGATGCACAACATTGAAGTTTGGATTCGACTGTTCTCCGAAATCAGCGGTGAGAGAATTGCAATGCAACCTCGACTGGTACATTCAATACATAACACAAATAGCAAAGCGAGCGAATAATGTCCGATATCGATGATGAAGGCGCAGAAGTAGATTTTGAAATTGAGTCCGAAGATGAGGACTCAATTGATGAAATCTTCGCCAGCGAAGAAGCGACGTCTGCAAGTGAATCTGAGCGACTAGAAACCGCCAAGAAACTTAGGGATTGGATTGATCGCTCGAAGCCAGAGAATCACCTCATTCTCGATCGGTTGGAGCACGATATTCGTGAAGATGTTCGTCTGGAGAACTGGTCTGCATTCGCTCTTGAAGACTTAATGCGACCACCGCGATACAGCATATTGATAACAGACGACGAATCATGGCCAAACTCCGATATATATAAAAATTGTCTTAGTTCAAGAATCTACATATTTAGAAAAAAACACTGCTCATCGCAACGCTTAACAATACTCCTGTGTAGAGGCAAAAACCAGTCTTAATCGATTGAAGGCGCATAGCCAAAAGGCTGATTCGGTTGGGCGGCGGTCTCAACCCAAACGCTCTTAACCTGCGTGTACTCGTGCAAGGCCTCCACGCCACTTGAACGCCCATAACCGCTCGCGTCAAAGCCACCAAAAGGCGACGCCACATTGATCACCTTGTACATATTGATCCAGAACGTACCGGCCTTGACTTGCGCAGCGACGCGAAAGGCTCGGCCGATATCCTTCGTCCAGACCGCTCCCGCCAAACCAAAGTCACTATCGTTAGCGATACGCACGGCCTCTTCTTCCGTATCGAAAGGAATCGCCACCACAACAGGTCCAAAAATCTCAGTTCTCGCAACCGCCATGTCATTCGTCACATTTTTAAGAACAGTGGGTCGCACAAAATAGCCTGCGCTGTTTGTTTCCGTGACAGCGCGGGCACTCACAACCTCGGCGCCCTCACGCACACCTGTCTCAATCATATTCATGACATGCTTGAATTGCGTCGCATTCTGAATGGGACCCACTTCGGTTTCTGCCGCAGTCGGCTCACCCACGCGCAGCTTGCTAGCGCCATCGGCCACCATCTTGACGAACTTGTCGTAGATGCTGCGCTGAACCAGTAACCGCGACCCCGCCACACAACTTTGTCCCGCATTACCGAAGATAGCTGCTTGTGCACCGATGCAGGCGCGATCTAAGTCTGCATCTTCAAAGACGATGTTGGCAGACTTGCCGCCTAACTCTAACAAGCAAGGGATGCCGCGCACAGCCGCCGCAGCGGCAATCTTTCCACCTGTCGCCGGCGAACCCACAAACACCACTTTCTTAATCGCTGGTTGGCTTAAGGCAGCCTGCCCTGTCGTGTGACCGTACCCGGCCAACACATTCACCACACCTTTGGGAATACCGGCCTGCTCAATTATCTTCGCAACAACAAGAGAACTTAAAGGCGTGAGCTCAGAGGGCTTGAGCACCACAGCATTCCCCATACAAAGCGCCGGCGCAATTTGCCAGCCACACGTATTTAACGGCGCATTCCATGGCGTGATTTGCAGAATGACACCAAAGGGTTCGCGTCGGGTGTAGTTCACATGTCCACTCGGAACCGGAATGACATTGCCATACAGCTTATCTGTCCATCCACCGTAGTATTCAAACATTTCAGCAACGCGCAGCGCCTCACCGCGACAGTCTCTGATGGGCTTGCCTGCAGAGATAGACTCTAGCTGCGCAAGCGCTTCGATGTGTGCACGCAGTAGTCTTCCAGCCTCCTGCATCAAGCGACCACGCTCGGCATGGCTGAGGGCCGCCCACACTTTCTGTCCGCTGATTGCAGCCGCCACCGCTTGTTTGGCTACGTCTGCTCCCGCATCCTGATATTGCAGAAACACGTCACCGGTTGCAGGGTTCACGAGCTTAATGGGTTCGGCTTCGCCTGGAAGCGTCGCGCCGTTCACATAAGAGCCAACCAGACCTTCTGTAAAGAAAGTTTTATAGGCAGCTAACAGTTGTTCAGTTTGATTCAGACTCATGACTCACCTAAAAGATTTGGAAGTGTGTTGTGTGCTGGGAATGCCTAGGTCAACGGGTGCCCAACTCAACGATTCTGTTGAAATCTTCATCATCTGCGATCGTGTCCGCGCTCTTTGCCCAAAGCTCAGCCACCTTTGCAGAAAGTGGTAAATCAACACCGAGCGCACCAATCAGCTCTTGCGACAATCGCACGTCTTTGCGCATGAGCTTCATCGTGAAGCCAGAGTCGAACTTGCCGTTCATGATCCAAGTGGGATAACTATGCTCAGTAATGAAACTGCGCCCCGATCCCGCATTAATTCCCTGAAGCAATTGATCCGTCGGCACGCCCGCCTTCTCTGCCATGCGGGTGACCTCGCCTGCGACCAGCAAGTGGGCCGCAGCAAACAAATTGTTTGCAATCTTTGCAACATGACCTGCGCCGATCTCACCAACATGCACACGCTTGCTCGTCATGGCAGCTAACACCGGCTCTGCTCTGGCCAAATCTGCGGCATCACCACCGATCACCATGGCCATCGTGCCTGTGATCGCGCCCTTAGGACCACCGCTCACGGGTGCGTCGAGCATCCTCATGCCTGCGGCCTCGAGCTTGACAGCCAAACGACGCGTCGTTTCTGGATGTGAGGTTGAGGTGTCAATCACTAGCACCCCTTTGCGGGCATGCGCGAGGATTCCATCGACACCCGCTACGACGTCCTCGACAATGGCGGCGGTGGGCAAGGAGAGGATCACCAGATCACACGCGGCAATCACTTCACCAATACTATCCCTGATGGCGATGCCCTCTTTAGCAAGCGCGGCACGCGTCACAGCGAGCGCATCCGTACCAATCACAGAAAAACCACCTCGCTGAAGCGATAGCGCCATGCCGCGCCCCATATTGCCCAGACCGATCACACCGATAGCGTTCATCATCAAACGATTCCTACAAAGGGATTAAAAAGTGCTGACATTAAAAAAGTGTAACGAGAAGATCGCGCATCAATTGAATTACATGATACTTTGTTCAATCGAAGCAGATTGACATAGCTTAACTCCGTGAACCAAGCAGACAACCACCGTGATCAGCAGAAAACTGACACAACGCCCCTTAGCGCAGACCTAGCAGGTGTTACATTATTCCGCACGCTCGGCTATATCGTTGGCCTACCAAGTTTTATTGTTGGCACGGCATTCTTTATGCTTGGCTTTGCGCTTGCCGACACGGGACGACTGCACGTAGCGTGTGTTCTGTATAGCCTTGCCTTTGTGTCCATCGCTGGGCGCCCCGCCATACGCCGACTTAAACCTCAGAATGAGATACAAGCCCTCAAGATTGCAGCATTCGCAGCGCTAGCAGGTGTATTAAGTTATAGTTTACTCTTGATGATACTGACAATGATAGGCATCACGGTCCTATAGCCATT
>CAJBTJ010000051.1 GCA_903958565.1 uncultured beta proteobacterium | reverse complement strand
TGCGCACCAAATCTTTCAAGATAGCTGCTCCACATCCAATGGCAGGCAGTCTTGTAGCCGACAAGTAAGCCTGCAGCGGCAAGGATTAAAGATCCATTACAAACTGACGTGATGTATTTTGCGTGCTCACTTTGTTGACGCAGAAAATTCAGTGTCTCTGGATCCACCATTTGCTCGTTAATGCCAGAGCCCCCTGGAACACACAGCACGTCGAGCTGCGGGCAGTCAGCGAACGTTGTCGTAGGGTTTATCGTAAAACCGACATCGGTTAAAACCGGCTCAATTGATTTCCATATCAAATGGACCTTGGCGTCTGGGATTCGACTTAACACTTGAGCAGGCCCTGTCAAGTCGAGCTGTGTGAGATTTGGGAATAGTAAAAAACCGATATTGATTGACATATGCTTTTGACGATCCTTTCGTTAAATAGATGGCAGGATTTTCCCAGTTGCTTGACCAAAGTTTAATCTTGGGTACCCATGCTTGATGCACTCGGCTTGCAAGATTACTTCGTCACCGTCTTCTAGAAACTTACGCTCTTGTCCCCATGGTAGTGTGACCGCCCGAGTACCGCCAGCGCTCAGCTCATTAAAAGATAAGGCCTGGTCAGGGTTAGGACCCGACATCGTTCCCGTACCAATCAAATCACCAGGCTGTAAGTTACAACCATTCACAGTGTGATGGGTGATGAGCTGAGATAAAGTCCAGTATGCATGACATAAATTACTATGCGCCAACAATGCCGGTGGATGCTTGGCAGCACGTGATCGCTCTGTTGACATCAATGCTCGCAGGCTAATGTCATACACTCCACCTTGCTTGGTTGATTCGTTCATCAAATAAGGCAAGGGCTGCGGATCAGTCGCGGGGCGATTAAACGGCAGCCGAAACGGCTCGAGCGCCTCGCGTGTGACAATCCATGGCGAGATCGTCGTGGCAAAACTTTTGGCTAAGAAAGGTCCTAGTGGCTGAACTTCCCAGGCTTGAACATCACGCGCCGACCAATCATTGAGAATACAAAGGCCGAAAATATGCTCATCGGCCTGATCAATCGAAATGCGGGTACCTTGCGCGTTACCAGGCCCCACAAACATTCCCATTTCGAGTTCAAAATCTAGCCGCTTACTTGGGCCGAAACTTGGTGCTTCGTCCGAACGCACAGGGCGTGACTGGCCAATTGGACGCGCCACCCCATGACCAGACATCACCACACTCGATGCACGACCATGGTAGCCGATAGGCAGCCATTTAAAATTCGGCAACAACGGCGCATCAGGGCGCGAAATCTTGCCTCCGGCCGTGGCGTGATAAATCGAAATATAGAAATCTGTGTAATCGCGGATGTGCGCAGGTAGGCTGTATTCGGCCTGAGCTTGGGGTATCAATACGCGCGTTATTTCAGCTTGCAAGCTGCTACCAACGCGTACGGCGCGCGACAGCGCCAATCTCAGTTCCGTCCAATACGTGTTGCCGAGCGCCATCAACGCATTGAGCGTGGATCCCGTGCATGTACTGAGCGCTTCAGCGGCTAAACCAGAGAAAGGTTTGATCGCAGCCAGCTGAGCTAAGTCAATAATCTGATCGCCTAGTGCCACGCCCGGTCGATAGGGTTCGGCACGGCCGGCTCGACGAAACACAGCGAAGGGTAAATGCTGGACCGGAAACCCGATGGCTGGATCATTGGCACTCTCGAGCCAACTCGTTAGGCTAGGATCGTGTGTTTCATTCAGCATATTTATCTTGTGTTTTAGTATCAAAGTCGCTTGCATCGTGACGCTCGCGCAACTGCTCTGAAGGCTCCCCCGTCATACGGTTGACCATACGTCCACGCTTAACTGCAGGACGTTTGTAAATATTATCTGCCCAGCGCTGCACATGCTTATAGTCTTGTACACTCAAAAACTCTGCCGCACCGTACAGCCAGCCCTTCACTAACCCACCGTACCAAGGAAACACAGCAATGTCAGCGATGGTGTACTGGTCGCCGGCAAGATATTCATTCGTCGCCAAACGACGCTCGAGTACATCTAGCTGTCGCTTGGTTTCCATCGCAAAGCGATCGATTGCGTATTCGAACTTTGCGGGCGCATACGCATAAAAGTGACCGAATCCACCGCCTAAATAGGGAGCGCTACCCATCTGCCAAAACAACCAGTTTAGGGTCTCGGTACGTCCCGCAATATCGGAGGGCAGAAACGCTTGAAACTTTTCTGCGAGATAAAGCAAGATGGCGCCAGATTCAAATACATGTAGCGGCTGAGCGCCACTGCGATCAAGCAGCGCAGGGATCTTCGAGTTGGGGTTGATCTCGACAAAGCCTGAGCCAAACTGATCGCCCTTCCGAATGTTAATCAGCCAGGCATCGTATTCAGCACCTTGGTGACCAAGCGCGAGCAACTCTTCCAGCAAGATCGTAACCTTAACGCCGTTCGGTGTCCCCAGCGAATAAAGTTGTAAGGGGTGCTTGCCCACCGGCAATGTTTTCTCGTGCGTGGGGCCGGCAATCGGGCGGTTAATGCTCGCGAACGCACCGCCACTAGGTTGATCCCATGTCCAGACCTTCGGGGGTGTGTATTCTTTAGAGTTCGCCATCTTGATTTTGCGCTCCATAGGTTTTATTGGATGATACGTTACCTGACTTTCATACGTTCGGACGTTGTTTCAGATCGTGAAGATCAAATATCTCAACAAAGAAAAATTTTGGTCTTAAAATGGATCATAGATTATTGTTTGAGACTTCAAATGATCAGGCACCTTCGCAGCACCCTACTAGCTATCGCAGGCCTGACCACCTGCGCTCTATCAAGGCCGTAATCGATGCGAATCGCTTGCCTACACACAGCCGACAGTAACGTCACTGTCTTTAACGAAGCGGCGAATAGCCTAAGTGGTGATTCGCTACACCTGAGTCATACCGTCAGATCAGATCTTTTAGCAGCGGCAGAAGATTCTGGCGGTCTAACAAAAAAAATTATTGCAGACACACAAGCCGCATTGCGAGATCTGTGTGCCAATCATGATGCTGTGCTCCTGACGTGTTCAACGCTCGGGCCGGCCGTTTATGGGCTATCAACCGAAACGTCGACGCGCATCATCAGAGCCGATGAGGCTTTGGCCAGGCAAGCCGTCTCGCAGGGCGGTCGACTCGTTGTTCTTTGTACTGCAGACACAACGGTAAAGCCGACTTCAGAACTATTTCACGGAGTTCCTCGCAGCGCAACCTCAACGATCGAAATCCAGTTCATCCCAAACATATGGAGTCTTTTTAAAACTGGGGATCTGAGCGGATATTTCTCAGCGATCGCTACCGCGGCAGATAACGCCTATCTAAACGGGGCTAACGTTGTGGCTTTGGCTCAAGCATCGATGGCGAATGCCGCAGCACTCGTCACGAAAGGCCCTCCCCCGTTAGCAAGCCCACTATGCGGGCTTAGGGCGGCGATTCAACCACCGCTCATTTGACTATTAGTCATTCACAGAAAATGTTGGATAACTCCTCTCAGTATGTCTTTAACGCTGACGCCATGCTTTTCGGTGGGGCCATGCTATTTCTCATTCTTGTTCTGCATGCAGTCTATATGTTTTTGATCACCCTTCAGTACGAGAAGATCACCGACGCACTCATTGCTAGAAAGCGGTATGACTGGGTTCAACCTGTCTTTTTTGTGATGGCATTTATCTTAGCGCTATCCCACTTACTGGAGATATACATTTGGGGCTTGGCACTTAACCTTTCTGGGTTAATCCCAAATACGCATCAGGCGATGGTGTTCGCAGGCAGCGTCTACACGACCCTCGGCTTTGACATTCATCCCTTGCCTCTTAGCTGGGATCTCGTGATGGTCGTGATCGCGTTAAGTGGCATGATCTCTTTCGGATGGTCGATTTCCGTTCTTTTCGGCATGACACAGATCGTACACACGGCCCGTATAAAGCGAAAAGCTTGAACCAATTTACCTTCTAGATCCCTCTGGCTTGTGATGTGCGCTGCCTGATTGGCTCGGTCAGTTTGTTGGATATGCCATCAAAAATTAACGCATGAATAGATACGGCAAGGCCTTTTCGGCGCTAAACATGCAGCGCGCATCGTGGCCGCATGCAGGTACCATAACCGCTGAATGCTTGCTTTTAAGTGTTTCATTCACAAAGCTGGCATACGCAAAGCCGCGAGCTAGTCGGGTTGGCCCCTGCGCCATCGCAGCGCACGAACCATCAAAACCGTACAACGGAAGAATATCCAACTCACCCAACAAAAATGTGACGGGGCGCGTCGCTAGATGCTCTTTAAGTTTGCCATTCGGTATATCGCGCACTGCACCAACTTTATTTTCCATGCCATAGGGCCAACTATTAAAGTTTGTACATCCTGCCGCATCAGGGTACTGTGCAAAAGGAACTTGCGGCTTAACGGACGGCACGGGCATATATCCAGGAGCAGCGGCACTGATATTGGCGGGAATGGCGGAGCGGGTTGGGCGCAATGCGTCGGGGTACGTGTAGGAAGATGGATTGCCGATCACGTAAGTCATCTGAATATTTTTTTCTGCGCGAAGATTTTCATGAATACTATTGGCCATCTGATAGCGGCCAACATACTGCCCGCCTGCAGAGTGTCCCGCAATCACGATCGTACGCAGGTTGGGGAATACGTTACGGTCCGATAGGCGTGCAACAATCGCATCCATGAAATCGAAGGAATTTAATTTCTTCATGGCAGGAGTGGCCTGCTCACCGCCACTTCGCCAGCTTTCTGGGCCAAGACATATCCAGCCAACTTCCTTTGAATCCAATTTATCGCGACAACTTCTACCCTCGTTCGACGCAAACCGAGGGGATACCACTAGGGTATTTTGTAATGCGTCTGCCAGAAAGGCCCCTGCCAACGCATGCCGAAAATAACCATCCGCATTACGGCCCTGACCGTGGATGACGACGACAGCGTGTTCGATGCCTTCGTTACGCTGGTTTAGGGCGAATGTGCGATAAATCAAACCCCTCTGGTCATTGTCGAGAGGGACCCATTCGGTGCATCTCTCGTCCGCATGCCGACAGAGCGGGGTTGCTTGGCTATGAACCAACGTGGAAAACATGCAGGCCAGCAAGCCAACTAGCAAACGAAACCGGATAGACATGGTGTGGATTACCTAGGGTTTTAGTATCGGCTAATGATAACCGTATGTGCCATTCCTCTAAATATTTTCACTAGACCGGTAACGTAGTTTTTCAGTTAAATTCAAAGACTGGTCGAATAAAAATTGATCAATCATGACTAAGCCACGTGGAGATATGCATGTTACTGACGGACGAAGAGACTCTGATGCTCAATGGCGACCGAGGGCCCGCGGTCCAAAAGGCCATGGAAATCCTTGTAGCGCTAGGAGAAAGTTTCGGCGCTGAGCGACTCTTACCGGTCAACAATGTGCACATGGCGGGCTCCTCTGTTCTCGTGGCGGAAGAAGCCGGGACGCGGTTTGTCGAAGATATTCGCAAACAGGGTGGGAAATTCGTCACGCGCGTCACAACGAATCCCACTGCTGTCGATCCGAGCCAATGGCGAGAAATTGGAATCCCGGAGTCGGACAGCACGCTACAAGTGCGCCTGAGCGGCGCCTACGCTGGGATGGGTGCCAACACCTGCAATACCTGCATCCCCTATTTAGTTGGCAATATGCCTCGCTTTGGTGAGCATATGGCCTGGGGTGAATCCTCCGCTGTCGTCTTCGCCAACTCAGTGTGTGGCGCGAGGACCAACCGCGAAGGGGGTCCAAGCGCCTTGGCCACCGCACTAACGGGTCGCACCCCTGAGTATGGATTTCATCTCACAGAAAATCGCTACGGAAGTTTCTTGGTCAATGTCGACACACCTATGCGCGACATGACTGACTACGGCACATTAGGCTATTTCGCAGGAAAAATTGCGGGACAGGACACGCCTGTTTTTGTTGGGCTTCCAAACAATCCTACCCTTGAAGATCTCAAAGCACTTAGCGCCGCGCTTGCCGCATCTGGCGCTGTCAGTATGTTTCACGCCGTGGGTGTCACTCCTGAAGCGCCAACCGTCGAAGCAGCCTTCGGTGGACGCGCGCCCGCAAAGACCCTGGTCTACGGAACAGAAGAAAGAACACAGTGTGAAAACGCCTTAAACAAAGAGCCCTCAGATCACGTCGATTGGATTCTGGTCGGTTGCCCGAATGCCTCAGTACAAGAGTTGCGCGAAGTTGCCGAGGCACTCGAAGGTAAAAAAGTGCATAAAGACGTCTCGTTGTGGGTCACCACGGCCGGCGCGATGTACGCCATGGCAGAGCAAATGGGATATGTCGACACGATCAAGAAGGCTGGCGGAGTCGTCGTGCGCGAGACCTGCCCTTTTCTTGCGCGCAGTCGTGTGATTGCCCCCAACAAGGGTTATAAAACCTTAACCACCAACTCCGCCAAAATGGCTTTTTACGCACCTGGACAATTCGGCTTGCCTGCACACTACGGCAACCTATCGCGCGTCATGCAGGCCGCAATCAACGGTGTCTGGAGGTAAGGACCATGGCTACAGAAAAAATAACACTGCAAGGTCGAAAAATTGTTAAAGGCAAAGCAAGCGGAGAGGCGGTCGTAACTTGTGAAGCGATCAGTTTCAACGGCGGTGTCGACAACATGACAGGAATCGTCACCGAACCCGGTCACGAACTCGAGGGCATTAATATCTCGGGCAAAGTGCTTGTGTTTTTGACGGGTAAAGGCTCCACAGGCGGCTCCTACAAAATATATGACATGGTTTCACGTGGCACGGCACCCGTCGCCTTTATTCAAGTTAGCCCAGAGCCCATTACGACAGTTGGTGCAATTATCGGAAACATTCCTGTGGTCGCAGGTTTGAATGAAAACCCGACAACGGCGATTGCGAATGGTGACTTTGTCGAAGTAGATGCAGATGCAGGAAAAGTAGAAATCACAAAAAGGAGATGACAATGATACGTTCAACAATAATCAAAGCTGTTCTTTCAGTTTCAACACTCGTTCTTGGTACCTGCGGGTTCGCGCAGGCACAAACCTGGCCTGCGCGACCTATCACGATGGTCGTTCCTTTTGCCGCAGGTGGCAGCACTGACATCACAGCGCGCATGTTGGCCGAGAAACTTGGCGGCATACTAGGTCAAAATATTGTCGTTGAGAATAGAACAGGAGCTGGAGGCAATATTGGTGCAGCCGCGGTTGCGCGCGCCACACCTGATGGCTACACGATTTTGCTTCACACCAGCACGCTGACTGCAAACGTATCCCTGTACAAGAACATGGGGCTCAATGTACAAAAGGACCTTATTCCCGTCTCACAGGTTGCGTTGATTCCGAACGTACTGATGGTGAACAATGACTTTCAAGCTAAAACACTGAAAGACTTTGTCGAGGTCGTGAAGCAAAAAAAGATAGCGATTAACTACGGCTCTTCGGGCAGCGGCGCGTCAAACCACCTCGCGGGAGTCTTGTTTAACAACATGGTCGGTGGCGACATGGTGCATGTGCCCTACAAAGGTGGCTCGCTTGCTAATAATGATCTGCTGGCCGGTCAGATACAAGCTGTGTTCTCGCCACTGGTAGAAGTGCTAGGTTTTGTTGATAGTGGCAAACTCAGGCCGCTCGGCGTGACGACCAAGTCCCGGCTTGCCAAGTTTCCTAATTTGCCTGCGATTGACGAGGTCTTGCCAGGGTTTGAAATCGTGCTGTGGAATGGAATCTTTGTTCCGACGGGAACACCGAAAGACGTTGTTCAAAAACTCAGCAACGCGGTGCAGTCTGTTCTGCAAGACCCCAGCGTGCTAGCAAAACTGGCCGAGCAAGGGTCTACTCCGATCAAGAGCAACCCTGATGACTTCAAGAAAGTGATTGATGCTGAGATCGTAAAGTGGGGCGATTTGATTAAGATGGCTGGGGCCCGAGTTGACTAAATTTTGCACGAATAAGCACCAAGGAATAAAGAATGAACGCTACTGACTTTGACTCCCAATTCCGCGCTCGACTCAACGCGCTCGCGACCTCGAACCTAAGCGATGCGCTTGATCGAGTAGGGATTGCGCGCTGCGCAGTGCATGGGATCATTCCGCAATGGGGACGCACCAAAATAGTCGGACGCGCCATGACGATCCGCATGATTGCAGCCGGTGCGGTGCCGGCAGTCGCACATCTCGGGGTCGATGCGATTTTTAATAGCGAGGTGGGTGACATCATCGTTATCGATAACCGCGGAGACCTACACCACAATTGCTGGGGTGAAATCCTGGCGATGGGCGCCAAGCAAAAGGGTGTTTCTGGTGTTGTTGTCGATGGTGCAGTACGCGATGTCGACGCATGCGAAGTCTTCGGCTTTCCCGTTCATGCGCGTGCGACCGTTCCCAGCACTGCGCGTGGCCGCATTGTGCAGGAGGCCTGGAATATTCCTGTTCGCTTGGGCGATGCACCCGTGCGCCCGGGCGATGTGATCGTAGCGGATGTAAATGGTGTCGTCGTGATTCCGATTGAACGACTCAAAGAGGTCGTAGATGCAGCCGAAGAAATCATGGCGAAGGAGCTCGCAATGATCGAAGCCCTGCAAGCAGGCGAATCGATTCTTGACGTGGATAAACGCTTTAATTATGAACAAATGTTGCGCAAACCGACTTAGCAT
>CAJBTJ010000050.1 GCA_903958565.1 uncultured beta proteobacterium | reverse complement strand
CCCATGAGTCCTGCCCAAGCTCCGAGATTAAAACCAGGGATGTTGACTGCCGTCGCAAGCGCGGGGATGCCTGGCGTGACGATACTCCCCTTTTCCAGCGAAACACCCAAGCCCTTTAAACGACCGTCTTTCACAAAAGGCATGGTGGCCGCCGCTGTCTCCAAGCAGTAGTCCACTCGGCCGGCGAGCACATCTGCTAGCGCAGGCGAGGAGCCTTTATACGGAACGTGCACCGCCTTCAAGCCTAAGGCGGCATTAAACGCCTCCGCGACCAAATGGGCCGTTGCTCCCGTGCCGGACGTGGCAAACGTATATTTATCCGGGTTCGCTTTCACGATTTTCACGAACTCAGCCGCAGTCTTAGCTGGAAAATTCGGATTAGTCACCAACACATACGGCGAAAGACCGGTTAATGCGATCGCTGTAAAGTCTTTCGATACATCGTAAGGCGTTTTCTGTAATAAAGGCGCGACCGATACGGGTCCGGCGGATGCGGCAAGCAGCGTGTACCCATCTGCGGGGGCTTTGGCCACGTTATCGGTTCCAATTGTGCCGCCTGCACCGGCTTTGTTATCAGCCACCACCGTTTGACCAAGCACCTTTGTTAAACCTATTCCAATTGCACGACCCACTAAATCAGTTGCTTGCCCGGGAGGCCAAGGGATCACTATTTTCAAAGGCCGATTTGGATAAGCGCCCTGCGCCTGCGCCCCCAGCGGCAGGCCTAAGCCAGCGCCCACAGCTGAGATCGCTGCCGCGCCAACGAGCGAGCGCCGTGCACGATTGAGTTGACTCACCCCGGCTTCAGTCGTCTCACTGTTCTTTTTCGCTATTGTCATGTTTTCCCCTTTGTTTCAGTATTCAAGGTTGGAATGCTGTCGTTATTTCAAACTCGATTGAATCATAAAATCGAGGGGAAACCTATGCTCCATTACACTAATCCCATGAACCTAATTGCCCCTCCCCCACCTCCAATTGCATGGTCTGCACAGCTGAATGTGTTGTCCCAGCGCTTTGCGCACCAGATTGCTGCGATCGATAGTCACGGAAACTCGCTGAGTTACGCGGAGCTCAATCAACGCGCGCATGCGCTTGCAGCGCACCTGCATGAGCTTGGTATCCAAGAAGGGGAGCCTGTTGGAACGCTCGTGCCCAACAGTATTGATGCCGTCTGGGTGTCCTACGGCGTACGTCTATCGGGCGCCTGCGAAACACCGTTAAGCTGGGGCTACACCACCGACGAACTGCAGTGGTGCACACACTTAGCAAGCGTGAAGACGGTGGTCTCTTTAGAGCAAAGGAGCAACGAGCTTCAAAAGCTGGGGTTGACATGCGTGCCGACACAGCGCATCGCTTTGTCAAAGCCTCTGACGCCCGAACCATTCCCACCGTGTTCGGCCAACGCCTCAGCGCGCATTCTATTCACCTCAGGAACAACCGGAAAACCCAAGGGCGTCTTGTACACACAACAGGCGCGCTGGGCCGGAGAGCAGCTACTAAAAGGCTCTCTGCCGTTTATCCCGAGCCCAGGACAAAAGATCCTATTAATGACCCCTTTTATACACGGCGCCTCACTGCTTACTTTTGCTTGGCTCGATCATGGTGCAACCATCGTTTTGCACGATGGCGTTGATATTGAAAAAATCAAACCTTTACTCGACGCAGACGCCTTAGATGCTGTTTTCGCTCCACCAACGGTGTTAGCAAAAATCACTTCAGCGCTTGCAGGCTCGACCTACAAAAACGTACGCTGCATCTTCACCGGCACTCAGCCCTTAACGCCAGCGCTGTACAAGCGTGCTTGTGCCATGTTCGGGCCTAAAGTACGCATTACCTACGGAAAATCTGAGTGCATCAATCCAATCACTGTATTGGACCCTGAGGCCACACACGCCTACCTAACTGCCGATGACATCCCGGCGGGCGCTTGTGTAGGTTGGCCCGCAAGCGGTGTAGAAATAAAAGTTCAAGAAGCGCTCTCTGAAGAAGAACCGCATGGCGAGATCTTATTGCGTGCGCCTCACATGTCGGCAGGACTCATTGATGCAACGGGTTTTAAGCCGCATCAACCTGAAGGGTGGCACAGTACCGGTGACCTCGGCTATGTTGATTCCGCAGGACGATTGATTCTCACTGGACGTGTCGCAGACGTCATCAAAACAGGGGGGTATCGTGTCAATCCAGATGAAATCGAAGTGGCGTTGGCAGCCAACACGCTGTGTAGCCAAATATGCGTAACGTCTCTTGTATCAGACTACTGGGGCGAGATCATCACGGCCGTTGCCGAAGGTGCTCAGGACGGCTGGCAAGAGCAATGTTTGCAACTCCTTGAGTTGATGTCTAAACACAAACGACCCAGGTTGTTCGCGGCACTCGAGGCCTTACCGCGCAATCCTCAAGGCAAAATCAGCCGCAAACAGGTCTCGCGCGTGGTCCTCGAGACACACGCACTACAAGACGGCCCTTACCCCACTCTGACTTCTCGATGACGCGCTACAGATTGCGCGCCCAGGAAGGCTCGGTAAAGACAGCGTCTTGATCAATGGGCCACACCGGTCGAGGCAGACGTTTGAAGTCGACATTTT
>CAJBTJ010000049.1 GCA_903958565.1 uncultured beta proteobacterium | reverse complement strand
GCAAAATTCCTGGGTGAACAACTTAATCAATCGGTGATCGTAGAGAACCGTGCCGGTGCGAGCGGCATGATCGGCGCCGACGCAACAGCCAAAGCAGCACCTGATGGCTACACACTCAATTATGTTGCGAGTCCAAGTCTGACTATTTCACCGATCGTGCAACGTAGTAAGTTGTTTGATCCGCGCAAGGACTTCACGCTCATTAGCCCGATCCTTAGCTACACCAATATTCTGCTGGTTGGCTCACAAACAAATGTTAAGTCAGTCAAAGAGCTCGTCGAGTACGCTCGGCAAAATCCGGACAAAGTCACCTTTGGCTCTGCCGGCTTTGGTGGCTCAAACCACTTGTCCGCCGAACTACTCAAGCAATCCACCAACACCCAAATGCTCCACATCCCCTACAAGGGTAACGCCCCTGCGATGGTCGATGTGATTAGCGGAAAGGTAACGTTCATGTTTGATATTGTTGGCACAGGCAAGGCCTTCGTTGAGAGCGGCAGAGCACGTGCACTCGCCGTCACATCTAAGGCTCGCAATCCAAGCGTTCCCAACGTACCGACGATGATCGAAGCGGGGATCGCTGAATACGAAGTATTGGGATGGTTTGCCGTCATCGGACCGAAAGGCCTACCTGCTGATGTTGTCGCAAAACTCACCAAAGCTGTCGAAGCCGCGAAGACAAGCAAAGGGTTTACGGATTCTGCCGTAGCGGCCGGCTACACGATCGACACAGGCAATGCCAAGGATCTTGAAAAGCAGATCAATAGTGAATACAAAATGTGGGAAGGCGTCGTGACAAAAGGGAAAATTTATCCCGACTAAACGCTCCGGCGATCATCTGAACGCATCAGACAGGACGTTGCTCCGTTCTGTCTGATGATTCGAAAGGATCGCCATGCGAGACTCGACTGTCGACTAGTGACGGTCAGTCTGCCACGATATTCGCACTCTTTATCGTATCGCTCCACTTCTTCAGTTCATTTGCCAAAAACGTTTTGAATTGCTCCGGCGAACCGGGCGCTGGCTCTGCACCCGCGGCCATCAAGGCAGCCACTGTTTTTGGATCAGATAAGACCCGCACCATATCGGCGTTAACGCGCTTCACAATATCCGCTGGCGTGCCTGCGGGCGCCACCACACCGGTCCAAGAGTATGCTTCATAGCCCGGCAGACCTGCGACGGAAATCGTGGGGACTTCAGGGAAAAACTTTGAAGTTTCCGGATTACCCACACCAAGCGCTCTAATTTTTCCGGACTTAATAAAGGGCAAGGCAGAGGGACCGTCAGCAAACATCAACTGCACCTGGCCACCAACCAAATCTTGCATCGCGGGGGCACTCCCTTTATACGGAATGTGCTGCATCTTTGTACCAGCGAGGCTATTAAAGAGTTCACCTGCGAGATGCGTACCACCGCCCGTACCCGAGGAGCTATACGAGAGCTTGCCTGGATTCGCTTTCGCGTAGGCAATCAACTCTGCGACGGACTTAACAGGCAGAGAAGGATGCACCACAAGCACGATCGGAAACCTCGCGGCCATCCCGACTGGCACGAAGTCTTTCTGAATGTCGTAGCTCAAACTTTTCTTCAAGCTCGGCAGCACTGCGTGGTGAATCGCAGCAAAGAAAAAGGTGTACCCATCGGGCGCGGCCTTAGCGGCCGCTTGCGCACCGACGATACCGCCCGCGCCTGCCTTGTTATCAATCGGCGTAGCGACTGACCACAACTGAGATAACGGCACAGTCGTCAGGCGTGCTGTCGTGTCTACTGGCCCTCCCGGTGGAAACGGCACAATGAAGGTAACAGGCTTGTCTGGCCAAGCAGCCTGCGCAAGGCCCGTCACCACAAACATACCAATCAGCGCACATGCTTTTAGAAAGTAGGTCGCGACAAATGACTGATAGAACGCCACAACCCCACGCTTTACTTTCCCATCTTTCCGCCCAGACTGACTCATCTTTGTATCCTCATCGTATCGGTTTCGTATTCAGACGCTTCTTTTAAATCTACGCCAGTTTTACAAAGAACTCTTGCTTGGGTAATTAACCAGGCAAGTTTCTGTGCAGCGCCAGCATAGCTCAAACCCTCGGGCCGGATGTTTGATATACAGTTGCGTTCAGAGTCGTTGCGTCCAACCTTAGGATGCCAAGTCATGTAGATTCCCATACTGTCGGGCGCCGACAAGCCCGGCCTCTCGCCAATCAACACAACAACTATCTCGGCACCCAAGACCTCACCGACCTCATCGCCAAGCGCTACGCGCGCCTGCGTGGCCACTATCACCACCGAGGTATCGAGCGGCGACCCGAGAGCCTGCAACGCCTTGAGCGTCGGCAGCGCATGCGTTTGAACCGCTCTCGCTGAGAGTCCATCCGCAACAACAAATGCGATCGCACAGGGCGAGACGCGTGCTTGACGGACCGACTCTTCCAGTGTGCGAATGCCGATATCCGACAGACGACGGCCCAAATCTGGTCGCAACAGATAGTGCTCTCTGTTTTCGGCTCTGCTCGAGACAGCGGTAGGATCAAATCCCAGGTGAATCAACCCCTGCTTGAGCGTCTCTACATCGAGCGCTTCATGAACGGCATCTCGCGCTCTGGCATGAGCGAGTCGAAATTCAAGAAGTTCGTTTGTTGGCAGACTCACTCCGGTGCGTCCAAGCGCTATCCTAGCCTGAGTGAATTTCCTCAGGGCGGACCACGCTGGCGTCGCTTCTAAACATGAAGATTGATCCGGTGCTAATTTGTACTCGGTCATGTCAGATTCCTTCAAATTTCAACAATGCCTGTACATCTGCGTGACGAATGAGATCGCCTCGCTCGTCCGTCACGCCCATCTTCTTCAACCACGTTTCGAATTCTGGCGCAGGTCGCTTGCTCAACACTCGCCGTATATACAAGGCATCGTGAAACGAGGTGCTTTGATATCCCAGCATGATGTCGTCCGATCCAGGCACACCCATGATGTAGTTAATACCTGCCACGCCTAGCAGCGTAAGCAAGGTATCCATATCGTCCTGATCTGCTTCGGCGTGATTGGTGTAGCAAATATCAACCCCCATCGGTAACCCGAGCAATTTGCCGCAAAAGTGATCTTCCAAGCCAGCACGGATAATCTGCTTTCCGTCATAGAGATATTCAGGTCCAATAAAACCTACAACACTATTTACAAGAAGAGGTTTAAATCTGCGCGCCAAACCGTAGGCCCGCGCTTCGATCGTTTGTTGATCAACGCCGTGATGTGCGTTCGCAGATAACGCGCTACCTTGACCCGTTTCAAAATACATCACGTTATTGCCTACAGTACCCCGACCCAAAGACAACGCAGCGTCATAAGCCTCTTCCAACAAAGCAACACTCACACCAAAACTACGATTCACGCCCTCTGTTCCACCAATCGACTGAAAGACAAGATCGACAGGCAGTCCACCCTCGATTGCCTTTAACGTCGTCGTCACATGTCCCAGGACGCAAGTTTGCGTGGGAATGTCAAATTTTTGACGCACTTTATCTAACAACAAAAGGATGCGGCTCGTTTCGCGTAAATTATCTGAGGCGGGATTCACACCAATGACAGCGTCTCCTGCACCATTCAGTAAGCCATCGATAATCGAGGCTCCCACACCTCGCACGTCATCGGTGGGATGGTTGGGCTGCAACCTGACTGACAGGCAACCACTTAATCCCAACGTATTCCGAAATCGAGTGACTACTCGACACTTTGCACTCACCAAAATCAAGTCTTGATTTCTCATGAGTTTGGAGACGGCGGCCACCATCTCAGGCGTCAACCCTCGAGCGACCTGGCTTAGATCTTCTGTTCCCACTGCGTCAGAGAGAAGCCAATTTCGCAAGTCTCCAACAGTCAGACCTGAAATGGGTTCAAACGCAACGGGCTGATGATCATCCAAGATCACACGCGTGACCTCGTCCTCTTCGTAGGGGATGAGTGGTTCGTAAAGAAATCGTTTTAGCGGCACCTCAGCGAGAATGAGGGCTGCGGCAATTCGTTCCTCCGATGTGGCAGCGGCCACACCCGACAAACAGTCTCCAGAGCGCAAGGGGCTCGCCTTAGCCATCAAAGACTTTAAGTCCGCAAACACATAACTGCGTGAACCCAATGATGTTCTAAAACCCATAGCCGTCCCAAATGCAATCCTGTCGGTTCATAGAACGATAATACCCGTCAATTATTTTCAGTCATCTGTCTCGCTACAGAACAGAAAAATCAGGGTTATCCCTGCATCCAATGTCGGCACACCTGGGGCGAACCACATATTTCCAAAATAACGAACTCTGCCCTAGCAAATGACGAATACCCCTACCGAAAGAAAAAATCTACTATTACTGAAATGTCACAGGAATGTGTCTCGCTTTGCCTTGCGCACCGCAGCATGCCGAATGCGTTAAGGTAATGAACAACCGATTTACAGGAGAGCAGGGATGAGCGGAATGTTGGCAGGTAAAGTGGCAGTCGTGACGGGTGCAGGTGGTGGAATTGGACGCGGTATCGCGCTTGCCATGGCCGCTGCGGGCGCAAAGGTTGTTGTCAATGACATCGGTGCGAGCTTGGCCGGCGAAGGCACCGGTGCTGGACCCGCCCAACAAGTTGCCGATGAAATTATCAAGGCGGGCGGCCAAGCGGTTCCCAATACCGATAGCGTCGCAACGCGCGTAACCGCTAATAATATTATCGAAACGGCTGTAAAGACATTTGGACGTATCGACATTGTTGTGAATAACGCCGGCAATTTGCGTGACCGTGTTTTTCACAAAATGAGTGAAGAGGAATGGACGCAAGTCATTGATGTCCACCTCAACGGCACCTTTTTTGTGAGCCGTGCCGCAGCAAACTACTACCGCGAACAAGAGTCTGGAGCCTTTGTGCACATGACATCTACTTCGGGATTAATCGGTAACCTTGGTCAGGCCAACTATTCCGCTGCCAAATTAGGGATCGCTGCGCTATCCAAGTCAATCGCTCTAGATATGGCGCGCTACAACGTACGTTCAAACTGCATCGCCCCCTTTGCCTGGAGCCGCATGACAAGTTCTATTCCCGCGAACACGGACGAAGAAAAAGCGCGTGTGTCCAAACTACAAAAAATGGAAGCCAATAAGATTGCACCCATGGCGGTTTACTTGGGTAGTGAAAGAGCCAGCGAAGTCACCGGCCAAATCTTTGGTGTGCGTGCAAATGAAATTATGCTGTTTAGTCAGCCTCGTCCCATCCGCTCCGTGCACATGAGCACAGGCTGGACACCCGAAGCCATTGCTGAGATTGCAGCACCTGCGATGAAGCACCATTTCATGGCACTCGAGCGCTCGCCCGATGCAATTGACTGGGATCCGATCTAATCATGGATTATCAGCTTATTAAAAACTGGAAGTTTCCAGAGGTTGATCGAACCTACACCGAGAACGACTGCATGCTCTACGCGCTCGGCATCGGGTTTGGTCAGGAGCCCACCAACCCGGATCACTTGAAATACGTCTACGAACAAAACCTCCAGACCTTTCCCACGATGGCCGTGGTGCTGGGCTACCCGGGGTTTTGGATGAAAGATCCCAAGGCTGGCATTAATTGGGTCAAGCTCGTGCATGGTGAACAACGGCTGACCATCCATCGCCCGCTGCCAACCTCCGGACGAGTCATTGGACGCATCCGCATTACACACGTGATTGACAAAGGCGCAGACAAAGGCGCTTTGGTTGTGAGCGAGCGCACTTTACATGACGCCAACGGTAATCTGTTGGTGACGATCGGCTCAACGACTTTTTGCCGCGGAGACGGCGGCTTGAGTCACTCGGATGAAAGTCCAGAGGCGCTTGAGGCCACACCCGACCGCGCACCGGACATGACCTGCGCGATACCGACTTTGCCTCAGGCTGCGTTGATCTATCGCTTGTGTGCAGACAACAATCCTCTCCATGCTGACCCTGCAGTTGCCTCAAAAGCAGGCTATCCACGCCCAATTTTGCACGGCCTATGCACCTATGGCGTGGCAGCGCGCGCAATCGTGCAAGCGGTCTGTGACAACGATGCCTCAAAACTTACCGCACTACATACACGCTTCTCGTCTCCCGTATTCCCTGGTGAAACCTTGGTTTGTGAAATTTGGAAAGATGGCCAAGAGGCGGTTCGCTTTAGAGCCAAAGTCGCAGAGCGCGATGTCGTCGTATTGAGTCACGGCTTTGCTGGAATCAAAGCATGACCCAGAGTGCTTCAAATCCAACAAACCCAACTCGTCGAGCACCGCTCACCGGCATACGCGTACTAGACCTTTCTCGGGTCTTGGCGGGACCCTGGTGTACTCAAAACCTCGCCGACCTAGGCGCTGATGTCATTAAGGTCGAACGACCAAAGTTAGGTGATGACACACGTGCCTGGGGACCACCCTACTTGAAAGATGAGAACGGCGAAGATACAACCGAGGCGGCGTACTACCTGAGTACCAACCGGAACAAACGTTCCATTGAAATTGACCTCGCGAGCGCCGAGGGAACCCAGTTAGTCAAAGAGCTTGCCAAGCACTGCGACATCCTGGTTGAGAACTTCAAGGTTGGTGGCCTCAAGCAGTATGGGCTCGACTACGAGAGTATGAAGGATGAGTTTCCCCAGCTGATTTATTGTTCGATTACTGGTTTCGGTCAAACCGGCCCCTATGCAGAGCGTCCCGGCTACGACTTCATGATCCAAGGCATGGGTGGACTCATGAGCATCACCGGTGAGCGCGACGATTTGCCCGGTGGTGGCCCACAGAAAGCAGGCGTCGCAGTTACTGACATCATCACCGGGATGTATGCCTCGGTCGCAATTCTTGCTGCGATCCAGGAACGCAACCACAGCGGACTCGGCCAACATCTCGATATCGCCTTGCTCGATTGCCATATTTCGATGCTGGCGAATCAAAACCTAAACTTCATGACGTCCGGTCAAGCACCAAAGCGGGCCGGCAATGCCCATCAGAACGTCGTGCCTTATCAGGTTTTTAAGACCTCTGATGGCTTCATGATCGTCGCAGTGGGTAACGACTCGCAATTTCGGTCCTACTGCAAGGCAATCGGCATTTCCGATTACGGCACGGATCCGAAATACGCCACGAATCGCGCACGTATCGTGAATCGCGGTGAGCTGATCCCCCTGCTGGAAAAAATCATGGTAACGGGTGAACGAGACGCTTGGATTGCAAAGCTGGAAGCGGTCGGTGTGCCTTGCGGTCCGATTCAGACGATTGATCAGGTGTTTGCACATCCGCAAGTAATTGCCCGGGATCTCTGGAAGAACATTCCTCACCCCGTCGGCGGTACCGCACCCACGACTGCAAGTCCGATGCGGTTTTCAGAAACTCCGATTCAGTACAAGCGTTCTGCACCCATGCTTGGCGAGCACACTGACGAGATTCTCAAAGAGATTCTTGGCAAATCCTAATTACGTACGACATGGCAGTCATTTTTTATAACTAGGAGACACAACATCATGAAAAAACTACTTGTAGGTTTAGCGCTACTTCAGACAGTGCTTGTCGCCCCCGCACTCGCGAAGGACTACACCATTGGCGCAGCCTTCCCGATGAGTGGCGCAAATGCTGAATACGGCCAAGTTTTTAGCTCGGCTGCCAACCTTGCGGTTGAGCATATTAATGCCGACAAAAAACTATCGGGCAAACTGTCGATCATCTTTGAAGATAGCCAAGCGTTGCCAGCTCAAGGCGTTATTGCAGCCAACAAACTCGTTAACGTCAGCAAAGTCCCTTTTGTGCTTTCCGCTTTTACTGGCGTCTCTAAAGCAATCGCGCCGATCGGTGCCCGCACCAAAACGGTGATGGTCAACGGTGGCGGTGTCGGACCCGACCTCGCTTCGCTGGGCGAGTACTTCTGGAACACGATTCCCTTGGCCAACTTTGAAGTCGTTGCCATGGCGCCCTTCCTCGTAAAAGAGAAAGGCTTCAAACGTATTGCGTTGATCTATGTGGACGATCCACTCGGACAAGCCATCCTGACGGACTTAGGCAAAGCCGTGACGGCAGCGGGTGGCTCAGTCGTTGGCTCGTTTTCAATTCCGACAACAGCTCAACAGTTCTCAGGCATTGCTGCACGTGTGCGCGATACCAAGCCCGATGCAGTCTATATCGCCACGTACGGCAACCAACAGGTGCAACTCGTCAAGCAACTGCGTGACAACGGCGTCAGCCAGCCTCTGGCAAGCTATTCAGCGATGTCCCTGCCGTCGGTCTTGACCTTACCAGAAGCAAAAGGCTTGTATTACACAAGCCAACAAGTCACCGCCAACAAAAACGACCCACTGACCAAGCGTGTTGAAGAAGACTACAAAAAGAAATACGGCAAAGAGCCAAACATGTATGTCTTGAATTATTACAACGCTGTTCTCACGTTTGCTGACTTGGCTGCTGCGCTTGAAAAAGCTGGCAAACCCGTCACAGGTGAAAACTTGCTGGCACAGCGCAAAGCAACAAAAACCTTCCAGTTTGTTGGCGCAACAGTATCTTTTGCTGATGACGGTACGGTGAAGTCACCGATTCAAATCAACGAGATCGTGGGTGACGGCACAAGCAAAGTTGTCGTTGCTGGAAAATAATAGGAAGACGCCCCATGTTGTTTGCTCAACTCCTCGCCAATGGCGTGCAAACCGGCGCACTGTACGCGCTGATTGCGGCCGGGTTTTCGCTAATCTTTGGCATGACCCGGATTTTTCATGCGGCACATGGGGCAACCTTTACGATTGCCGGTTTTGTCTTTTATGAATGCTATGCCGTGTTGCATTGGTTTTGGCCTCTCGCGGCTCTTGCCTCTGCCGTCGCGGCAAGTCTGTTTGGAGTGCTGCTTGATCGCTATGTCTATGCGATCATCCAACGCCATGAAGGTTCGTTTTTTACAGTTTTTGTCGCCTCATTTGGCGCCGCGATCGTCGCGCAAAACGTCATCTCCATCGTCTTTGGACGCGGCATGGTGACGGTATCCACGCCGTTAAGCAAGAGCCTGGAAGTTATTCCAGGCCTTTTTATTGCACCGATCGCCGGCGTAGTAATCGTTTGCGCAATTGTTTCCTTTGCGCTGTTGCAGTGGCTGCTGACCCGCACAAACCTCGGCATTGCCTTGCGTGCGCTTGGCGAAAATCCAGGGCTCATTGAAGTCTACGGCCTCACACCAAGGCGACTTTCCCAATACGTCTTCTTGATCGGCTCGATCTTGGTGGTACCTGCGGCAATTTTGACAGCCGCGACCTCAGGCCTAAACCCAGCGATGGGGCACCACATCATGCTCATCAGTATCGCCGCGACAATAGTGGGTGGCGTCGGCAGCTTACGGGGCGCGGCCGTGGCAGGCATGCTCCTAGGCTTAGCGGAGAACCTCTGCCTAGCCTTTATCGATCCACAATGGAGCGAAGCTGTGACCTTTGTCATTCTGTTCTTGTTCATCCTGTTCCGTCCTGGTGGCGTGTACGGTCGAGCTGTAGTGTCGTGAAGAGGAACACAACATGATTGCCTATCTACAAAACATCGCGGTACTTTTTTGCATCAACGCGATTCTGGCGTTGACCTTGAATTTCATCATGGGCTATGCCGGTATCTTTTCGCTCGCGCATGCTATTTTCTTTGGTGTAGGTGCCTATGTAACGGCCTACATCGCGCTGAATGCCTCTGACTCACTGCTGCTTTGCATGGGCGCCTCCGCCGCCATCTCCGCGATTATCTCCATGGCGTTAGCTCTCCCCGCATTGCGCGTGCGCGGTGAGTATTTTGTCGCAGCCTCTCTAGGACTTCAAGTGATTGGCGTCACCATTTTTTCAGAGTGGAAAGCGGTAACAGGAGGCTTGGGCGGGATGATTGGCATTCCCCGGCCTAAGCTACTGGGCTACACCTTCAATGATGATCTCGCGTTTCTGGCACTCGCTCTTGTTGTGCTGATCCTACTGGTTGGGATTACAGCACTGCTCGTACGTGGCAGCTTCGGGCGCAGCCTAATGACTATTCGAGATAGCGAGTCGGCCGCTCAAACCTACGGTAAGCATGTCAACGCCATCAAGACACTTTCTGTGGCCGTGTCGGCTGGACTTGCAGGGGTCGCAGGTTGTCTCTACGCGTTCTACATGAGCTTCATTAACGTCGAAAGCTTTACGCTCGAGATGTCGATTCTGCTCATGGCAATGGTCATTATTGGAGGGACGGGCACGCTGTTTGGCCCAATCGTCGGTGCTGCGCTACTGATGTCATTACCCGCAGCGCTCACCTACCTACCTTTCCTGCCACCGGCAGAGCTCGGTACGATCCAGCAGATTATTTATGGACTCGCCATGATGTTGCTCATGATGTTCCGTCCAGGAGGATTAGTGGGCGGACGCAGTCGGGAGAAATCAGCATGACGACAGCCGCCGCGCAAGAAATTCTGCTCGAAATTCGTAACGTCAATAAGAATTTTGGCGGGCTACAAGCCATTTCAGACGTCACGCTTGACCTTCCTGCAGGCGTCATCACAACGCTTGTTGGACCCAATGGCGCAGGTAAAACAACCCTGTTTAATTTGATCACCGGACACCTCGTGCCTTCAAGCGGCACGGTGCACTGGCTGGGTAAGCCGCTCATGGGCATAGAACCTTGGCGAATCGCCCGCATGGGTATCGCACGCACCTTTCAAGATTTGCGCCTCTTTAGCCAAATGACGGTGCAAGAGAACATTATGACGGTGATGGAGCGCAGCAGCTGGCTATGGCAAGGCGGTCGTCAAGCAGCAGAAAAGCGCGTCAATGAGATTTTGGATGAAACGCAACTCACCGAGAAGCGTGCTGAACGTGCAGTCGATCTGGCCTATGCGGAACGTAAGTTTCTTAGTCTGGCGCGCATCATGGCAAGCGAGGCGAAGCTTTGGTTACTCGACGAACCCGCTTCCGGGCTAGATCCAAGATCTTTCGATCGTTTTGTTGCCCTATTACGCGACTACGCAAAGCGCGGCATCACCATCTGCATCATCGAACATAATTTGGATATTGTGATCAAGCTATCGGACCGCGTGGCGTTCCTGGATCAAGGAAAGCTATTAGCCCAGGGTAGCTCGCAAGACATCCTGAAGGATCCCCATCTAGCGGCGATTTATTTTGGAGACCGCTCATGAGCCAAACTAACTTTCTTGAGGCTAAAAACCTGAGGGTGGGTTATGGTGGCAGACCTGTACTCGAAAACTTTAACGTTGCTTTGGGCCATAACGAAGTCCTTTGTTTGATTGGGCACAATGGCGCTGGCAAGTCGACCTTGCTCAAAGCCCTTTTTGGTTTAGTGCCGTTAAACCACGGCACTATTTTGCTCGAAGGACAGACAATCGAGCGGCCAGACCCACGCGGGATGAATGCCGCAGGGATCGCGCTCGTGCCAGAAGGTCGTGGCGTATTCCCAGGACTGACCGTCGCAGAGATTATGCGACTGGGTTTTTGGGCAAATGCCATCCCCGCTGGTGAGCATGCGGCACGACTGGACTGGGTTATGGGTGTACTGCCCATGATCAAGAAGTTTTATCAGCAGCGCGCAGGTACTCTCTCCGGAGGGCAGCAACAAATGGTCTCACTCGGGCGTGCCCTGCTCAGCCAACCACGCTGTCTGCTGCTCGACGAGCCCTCGATTGGCCTGGCCCCGAAACTGTTTCAAGACCTCGTGGGCCCGATACGCGCGCTACAACAAGAACGCAAGATGTCTATCTTGATTGTCGAACAGAACGTACGTGAAGCGCTCAAGATATCTGATCGGGTGATCGTCATGAAATCTGGCGAGATCATTCGAGAAGGAACTCCCGAGGCGTTCAGCAACAACACCGAGCTCATGGAACTGTATTGAGATGCTCGCTGTCGGCACGCTTGCCTCGCTCTACCAGAATCATCTTGAACAGTTCCCTGAACGCAGCATTCTGATTCAAGACGGACGTGCACTGAGCTACAGCGCGTTTGACACCCAAGTTTCCCAGACGCGCGCTTGGCTTTCGACTCAAGGGGTCGAGAGCGGCGACCGTATCGCGGTATGGGTGGTCAACCGCTCCGAGTGGCTCGTGCTGTTTTTTGCGCTTGCGCAACTGAATGCCACACTCGTGGCAGTCAACACAAAATATCGTAGCCACGAACTGCAGTACATCCTGAGCAATTCACAGGCATCGATACTCGTCCTACAGCTTAATTTTCGAAAGATTGATTTTGCCCAAGTGATTCAAGGGGTAGATGAGAAGGCTCTGCCCTATCTTGAAAAAATCATCATGTTGGATGTCCAGAGCGACACGCCAACTCAGCTCCTTGATAAACCTGTGATCGCATTTGATATACCGCTCGTCAAGACGCCTCCCAACACAAAGATAACGTCTAAGCCAGTTCACGCAAACGTGAACCCTGATGCGCTCGCCGCGTTCTTTACAACCTCTGGAACCACCAAAGGCCCGAAACTCGTGATGCACACTCAGCGCACGCTGACTGAACATGCAAACGACGTTGCGCAAGGCTACAACTTTGCCGGCCCAGACAATCGCCTACTCTGTGCGCTACCATTTTGTGGTGTCTTCGGTTTGAATAGCGCATTGGCTGCGATTGCCGCGGGTATGCCGCTCGTACTGATGGATTTTTTTGATGCCGCCAGTGCAAGCACACTCATTCAGTCAGAGCGCGTCACGCATGTTTTCGGGAGCGACGAGATGCTACGAAGACTCATCGAACATGTCGATCAGCAAGCGATTGCGCGCTCCGAGCCGTGTGACATTCCCTTTCCTACCCTAAGCCTATTCGGTTTCGCCTCGTTCAGTCCGCGTTTTATTGAGTTAGCGCGCGCACTCACGGCAAGAGGATTTCCCCTGCGTGGCTTGTATGGTTCGAGTGAAGTGCACGCCTTGTTTTCAATACAACGTCCAGACCTACCCTTGGAAGATCGGGCCTTGGGAGGCGGTATGCCCGCAGCGAATCCAAGGGCCCGCGTCCGCGTCAAGGACCCCGATTCAGGTCAATTATGTTCGCCCTACACACCCGGTGAAATAGAAATATTCTCACCCACGTTGTTTAAAGGCTATTTCAATAACGACGAAGCGACCTCCAGCGCGTTCACTACAGACGGGTATTTCAAAACAGGCGATCTCGGCTATATGCGTGATGACGCAAGCTTTGTGTATCTGTCTCGAATGGGCGACACCATGAGGCTTGGTGGATTTTTAGTGGATCCCACCGAGATTGAGCGCGTGCTAGCCGAGCAACCAGAAGTCGACAGTGCACAAGTGGTGGGGATTGAAATCAATGGGCAGCTCAGGCCTGTTGCCTTTGCCACACCCAAAAACAATCACCCCGCACCCGATACAGAAAAAATACGCGCACGGTTAGCCACAACACTCGCTGCGTTTAAAGTGCCGGTGCATCTTTGGTTTATCGATGCGTTCCCCGCAACACAAAGCGCCAATGGCTTGAAGTTTCAACGTGCGAAACTTCGAGACATGGCGCTTGCGCGTTTATGCAGTGACGACGGGAATGCCGGCGATCTTGGCTGACCACTCTTTTGGACCAGTGGTATGAACGGATGTACCTGTTGAGTCAACCGCGACGGTAACCGGCATGTCCACAACATCAAACTCATAGATGGCTTCCATGCCAAGGTCAGCGAAACCGATTACTTTGGCTCCCTTAATCGCCTTAGACACCAAATAGGCGGCGCCGCCCACCGCCATCAAATAAGCCGATTTATGTTTGCGAATCGATTCAATCGTCACAGGGCCGCGCTCAGCTTTGCCGATCATCGCAAATAGACCCGTCTGCTCAAGCATCATGTCGGTGAACTTATCCATCCTAGTAGAGGTGGTGGGGCCGGCAGGACCAACTACCTCGCCTCCCACCGGATCAACAGGCCCAACGTAGTAGATCGTTTTACCGTGGAACTCAACCGGCAATTTCTCACCTTTGGCGAGCATATCTTGAATGCGCTTATGCGCCGCATCGCGTCCCGTGAGCATTTTTCCGTTGAGCAAGAGCGTCTGGCCGGGCTTCCAGCTCGCGACCTCTTCACGCGTCAGCTTGTTTAAGTCCACCTGTTTGGACGACTTATAGTCTGGCGCCCAATGCACATCCGGCCAATCCGACAACGAAGGTCGATGTAAATGGGCCGGGCCCGATCCATCTAACTCAAAATGCGCATGACGCGTGGCCGCACAATTTGGAATCATCGCCACTGGGAAGGAAGCAGCATGCGTCGCGAAGGTCTGAATTTTTACATCCAAGACGGTAGTCAAACCACCCAAACCTTGCGCACCAATACCCAGAGCGTTGACCTTGTGGTAGAGCTCAATACGCAATTCTTCGATTTTATTTTTGGGACCCCGCTCAAGCAGCTCATACATATCAAGATCTTCCATGAGCGACTGCTTAGCCATTAACACGGCCTTCTCGGCAGTCCCGCCCACGCCAATGCCCAGCATGCCGGGTGGACACCAGCCTGCGCCCATTGTCGGTACGGTTTTGAGCACCCAATCCACAATCGAGTCATTCGGGTTCAACATCGCGAGCTTCGATTTGTTTTCTGAACCACCACCTTTGGCGGCGACCTGCACATCCACTGTGTCGCCTTGCACGAGCTCGACACTAACGATACAGGGCGTGTTGTCTTTTGTGTTTTTACGCAAGAAAATCGGATCATCAAGGACCGACGCGCGCAGTGGATTTTCGGGGTTCAAATAACCACGACGCACACCCTCATCGCATAGCTCCTGCATGGTTCGCTTGGTATCAAACCGCACACCCATACCGATCTTCAAGAATACGTTGACGATGCCCGTGTCCTGACAAATCGGACGACGACCCTCTGCACTCATGCGCGAGTTAGTCAAAATCTGTGCGATGGCATCCTTGGCGGCCGGGCTCTGCTCGCGCTCGTAGGCGCGCGCGAGGTGCTTGATGTAATCGGCCGGATGGTAGTAGCTGATGAACTGGATCGCATCGGCGATGGAGGCGACAAAATCTTCTTCTTTAATCGTGATGGACATATGTGACCCTATCTACAAAACAATAATTGAACTCAACATGAACAAAAACAACTTATTTGCCACGCCAGACCGGCTTGCGCTTTTCTGCAAACGCCGTGGCACCCTCTTTGGCGTCTTCAGACATAAAGATGTGATCCGTCAACGGACGCTGCAGTGCAAACATCTTTGCCGCGGGAAAATCCAGCCCCTGCACCATCACACTCTTAGACGTACGCACTGCCAGAGGGCCATTTTCGCAGATCTTGCGGGCCAGCTTCATCGCCTCACCCAACGCCTGGCCTGGGTCTGTCATCACATTGATCAACCCATATTGCTGCGCGCGCGATGCTGGGAACATTTCCCCAGTTAACAAAATTTCCATTGCAATGTGATACGGGACTTGTCGTGGCAGACGAACCAACCCACCACCACCCGCCACCAGACCGCGCTTGACCTCAGGCAGACCGAACATTGCATTATTCGCAGCCACAATCAAATCACAAGCCAGCATCATTTCGAAGCCACCCGCAACGGCGAAACCTTCCACCGCGGCAATGAGCGGCTTCTGTGGGGGCGCCTCATTTAAGCCCCCAAACCCCTTGCCTGGCACCGAGGAGCGCTTACGCGTCTTAGCAAAGTCTTTGAGGTCCATCCCTGAACAAAAGGTTCCCCCAGCGCCGGTCAAGATCCCGATACGCAAATCATCTCGGGCATCGAGCGTCTCAAATGCAGCAGACAATTGCTGAGCGGTTTCAAAACTAATGGCATTGCGCGCCTCGGGGCGGTTGATCATGATGATCAGTACGCCATCGGCCTCCTCGACACTCACCAGACTCGACATGAAAACTCCTCAAAAACAAGGCTGAAACAGTTGAATTTTGACTAGATTGACTAAATCATAGGCGATTCGAGAACCTCGGGCATCGAATCAGGCCTGATCGCCCACACCGACGCCGCTCGCAAGCTAAAATGCCGGGGATTCCACACCCACTACCGACCCACCGACACATCTCGATGCTCACCTTTCAGCAAATTATTCTGCGACTGCAAGAATACTGGGACAAACAGGGCTGTGCCCTGCTCCAACCCTATGACATGGAGGTCGGCGCCGGGACCTCGCATACCGCGACCTTTTTACGGGCGATCGGCCCTGAGCCTTGGCGGGCAGCCTATGTGCAGCCCTCACGCCGCCCCAAAGATGGCCGCTATGGCGAAAACCCAAATCGACTGCAGCACTACTATCAATACCAAGTCGTCCTTAAGCCAGCCCCACCAGATATTTTGGATCTGTACATCGGCTCATTGGTTGCACTGGGCATCAACACGACTGAGCACGACATTCGCTTTGTAGAAGACGACTGGGAGAATCCAACCCTCGGGGCTTGGGGATTAGGCTGGGAAGTCTGGCTTAATGGGATGGAAGTCACGCAGTTCACCTACTTTCAACAAGTAGGTGGTCTGGATTGCACACCGACGACCGGCGAGATCACCTACGGCCTTGAACGACTCGCGATGTACTTGCAAGGCGTTGAGAGTGTCTACGACCTCGTCTGGACCAAAGGGCCGCGCGGCAAGGTGCTTTACCGAGACGTGTTCCATCAAAATGAAGTGGAACAGTCCACCTACAACTTTGAGCATTCCGATGCTGAAACGCTATTCCGTCATTTCAGTGACTTTGAACGCCTAGCCCAACGACTCATGGAAGTTCCCTTAGCCTTGCCTGCGTACGAAGCAACTCTGAAAGCCGCTCATACTTTTAATATGCTGGATGCCCGAGGCGCGATCAGTGTCACAGAGCGCGCCGCCTACATTGGGCGCATCAGAAATTTGTCTCGTGCCGTTGCACAAGCCTACTTTGAGTCGCGCGAAAAACTAGGTTTCCCTATGCTGCATGCAAATAAAGGGGCAAACTAATGTCTACCCGCCCCCTCCTTGTTGAGCTCTTCACGGAAGAGCTCCCCCCCAAAGCACTGCCGAAACTTGGCCAAGCGTTTGCCCAAGGCCTACACGATGCACTGCAAGTACTCGGCCTGATCGGCACCCCCTGCGTCATCGAAGCATTCGCCACACCGCGTCGGCTCGGGGTCAAGCTCAGCGCAGTCCTGAGCATCGCGCCCGATCAATCTTTCTCTGAAAAGCTCATGCCGGTCAAGGTTGGGCTCGATGCGAACGGCGGCGCAACGCCCGCATTATTAAAAAAACTAGCCGCGAAGGGCTGGGAATCTATGGATGTCAGTGGGCTCGCACGCGAGTCGGATGGCAAACAAGAGTATCTCGTTGCTTCTGGCACAGCGCCCGGCGCAAAACTTAAGGACGCACTACAAGGTGCGATCGAATCGAGTATTGCTGCGCTACCCATTCCCAAAGTGATGAAGTATCAACTCGCGGATGGCGAGACCGCTGTCAAATTCGTGCGGCCCGCGCATGCACTGCTTGCCCTGCTCGGCACAGAAATCATTCCAGCAACGATTCTTGGTCTTCAATCTGGTCGGCAAACCTATGGGCATCGATTCCTACACCCTGGTGCGTTAATAATTGAGAGTGCGGATAGTTACGAAACACAGCTTGCCCGCACAGGAAGAGTCACTGCAAGTTTTGCGCTACGTCGCGCCCAAATCGCCGAACAGCTACAGGCCCAAACGCTCAAGCTTCAAGCCAGCATCGGAACAGGTCCAGAAGTGGACGCTCTGCTCGATGAGGTCACCGCCTTGGTGGAAGCTCCCGCAGTGTACGTCGGCACATTC